>NZ_JBEOSF010000026.1:0-109260 GCF_040302725.1 Kitasatospora sp. NPDC097605
CCCGGGCCCCCGCGCCCCCCCCCCCCCCGGCCGCCCCCCCCCCCGGGCCCCCCCCCCCCCGGCCGGCCACACCGGTGGCCGGGGAGCGGGTGGACCTGTGCGCATGGCAAGGGGGGAGCATGGTCGGACCGTCGACCGGCGGAGCACATGGGACTGACCGGCGGAGCACACGGGGCTGAATCGACCCGGGCCTGTCCGGCCGGAGTCGGGACGCATGGCGGTTCGGGGAGGGCGCTGCCCCAGGTCAGCGGTGCCCGGCATCCTGTCGTCACCGCTGGCACATGACAGGAGCATGGCTTGCTGAAGGGGGCGCTCCGGCATCATAGGCACGAGGGTGGGGTGGACACCAGATGATCGGTCCATGCAAGCTGACCGGCATGGCAGTTGAGAAATCTGAAATCACGTCAGCCCATGTCGGGGATGGTTTGTCCGAACGCTCCCCGGTGCGCCGCCCTGGACTGGCACTCGGTGTCCTGGCCGGTGCGCTCGCCCTGGACGTGAGCGGTCTCGGAGTGCTCAACGCCGCCCTCCCGTCGGTCGGAACGCGCTTCGACCTGGACGACAGCACGCTCCAGTGGGTGATGACCGCCTACGCCGTCACCTTCGCCGGCTTCCTGCTGGTGGGCGGCCGGCTGGCCGATGTGCTCGGCCGGCGGCGGGTGTTCGAGGCCGGCGTCGCGCTGTTCACCGTGGCCGCGCTGGTCGGGGCGGTGGCCCCGGGCGTCGCGGTGCTGCTGGGCGCGCGCGCCGTGCAGGGCGTCGGCGCCGCCCTGTCGGGGCCGGCCGCGCTGGCCCTGCTCACCGAGACCTTCCCGGCCGGTCCGGCGCGCAACCGGGCCTTCAGTGTCTACGCGGCGGTCGGCGCCGCGAGTTTCAGCGGCGGGGTGATGCTGGGCGGTGTGCTGACCCAGTTCCTCGGCTGGCGCTCGGTGCTGTGGTTCTCGGTCCTGCTGGGCGTCGCCGTGCTGGCCGCGACCCGTGCCGCACTGCCCGACGGCACCGGGCACCGTGGCCGGCTGGACCTGCCCGGCGCGATCACCGGCACCCTCGGACTCACCCTGCTCGTGGTCGGCGTGAGCGGTGACGGTGTGTCGGCGTGGATCCTGCTCGGCGCCGCGGCCCTCTGCCTGGTGCTCTTCGTGGTGCGTGAGCGCGGCACCGCCGACCCGGTGCTGCCGCTCGGCCTCTTCCGGCTCGCCTCGGTGCGGGCCGCGAGCCTGGCGGCGTTCCTCCAGTACATGGCGTCGGTCGGGATGCTGTTCTTCGCCCCGCTGTACCTCCAGGGGATGCTGGACTACTCGCCGTTCGAGTCCGGCCTGGCCCTAGTGCCGATGTCCGCGGCCGTCTTCCTCACCGCCAACTTCGCCACCGGCCGCCTGCTGGCCCGCTACGCCCCGCGCACCCTGATGGCGGTCGGCCTGGTGCTGATCGGGGTCGGCACCGGCCTGTGGCTGGGCACCCCGCACGACGGCGGCTACCTCCAGCACGTCCTGCCCGGCCTGGTGCTCAGCGGCATCGGCCAGGGCCTGAACTTCCCCTCGATGACCTCCGCCGGGCTCACCGGCGTCCCGCCGGAGCGGCACGCCGTCGCCGGCGCGGTGAACGTGGTGACCCAGCAGATCGGCGCCAGCGCCGGGGTGGCGGTGATGGTCCTGGTCGCGGCGACCCGCGACGACCAGCTCGCCGGCTACCACCTCGCCTATGTCACCGCCGCCGTCGCCTGCCTGCTGGGCGCGGCGGTCGTCGCCGTCCGCCGCCGGGCCTCCTGAGGGTCCTGGCGGGGCGTCCCGGTGGGTGCTGCTCACGGCACACCGGGACGCCCCGCCGGTCGGCGGCTCTCAGCGGCCGTCGGTCACTGGGCGACGACCCGGGCCGTGGTCCGGTAGCGGTCGATGTGCTCGTCGACGATGTAGAGCGAGAGGTCCACCGCGGCCCTGTCCCACGCCTGGCCGGCCGGCGCGGTGGTCACCGGAACGGTCGCGGTCCGCTGCGAGCCGCCGCAGTTCACCTGGATCGTCTGCTTGCCCGACGCGGCGGGCTGGGTGGCCGTGACGATGATGTTGGCCGTGGGCGAGGACGCGCTGCACTGGAAGGCCACGGTGACGTTCAGCGTGCGGCCGGCGTCCGCGACCGTGGCGCCCTTGGCGGCGATCGAGACGGGGCCGGCGTGGGCGGGCGCGGTCGCGAGGACCACGCCCGCCGCGGCGAAGGCGGGAACGGCCAGGAAACGGGTGAACTTGGTACGAACGGACGAACGCATGGCGGTCTGCTCCAGTCGGAATGGGGGCGCGGGGATTCCCGCGCCCCCATCGTGCTGTACGCGGCCGAACGGAGCGGGCGGAGAAGGGTCGGACGTCCGAAACGGCGCGGCGAAATGGCGTGGATTCATGGGCCCGGCGCCGCGTGTACGCCGTGTACATCTCCTGTCGACCGGCTGCGGATAATGTCTTCCGGCTATTCCGTCCAGGGAAAGTCCCCGGGAATTCCCGGGGACTTTTCCCGGTGATTCGCCGGCCTTTCCGGCCCGTCGCGGGGTCAGTTCAGCGGGCGGCAGAGCAGGGCGTCCGGGACGCCGTAGTGCAGCCACTTCCAGGTGTCGGCGACACCCGCGAGGTACTCGCCGTCGGCGCACTGGCCCTTGTAGTGGCCCGGTGCCCAGTCGCTGTGGGTGGAGCCGCCGGTGGCCGGGCGGTTGTCGCCGTGGTCGAACCACACGGTGCGGCCGGTGGTCGGCAGCGGGGTGGCGGACGGCGCGCAGAGCAGGGCGGACATGGCGTTGTCACGAACGCTGTAGCCGACGGCGAAGGTGTGGTCGGGGCACTGGAGCTTGTCGTAGCCGGAGGCCCAGTCGCCCCCGGTGACGTAGCGCTGGTCGGTGACGGTCACCCAGGCGCCGCCGCCGGTGGCGGGCCGGCCCGCGTCGGTGCACAGGCCCCGGCTGTCACCGCGGCCGAGGCCGGCGAGGCGCTGGCCGTCGGGGCAGTTGCCCTTGCGGTTGCCGCTGCTCCAGTCGGGCAGCGCCAGCATGCGGGTGGAGACGTTCTGGTCGCCGTGGTCGAGGTCGAGCATGTTCCAGCGGTCCACCGCCGCGACCCGGCCGGTGTACGAGGGCGCGTCGACCAGCTTGCTCCAGTCGGCGGCGCGCCAGTCGCCCGGGTCGGTCAGGCCGAGCCGCCGGCCGGCGGTGTCGTAGGAGAGCAGCGCCCAGTCGTCGTTCGGGACGCCCCCGCTCTGCCAGCCGATCAGCGGCCAGACGGCGAAGTCGGTGTCGTTGGCGGCCAGGATGTCGGTGAAGCGGCCGAACCAGGTCTGCTCCTTGCCGTTGGTGGATCCGCGTCCGGCGGCGCCGAACTCGCTGATCCACACCGGCGCGGTGAAGTGCTGGCCGGACCGGGTGACGAAGAGCGCCTGCTGGTCGACCACCCGGGCGAGCTGCTCGGGCGTGAAGTCCTGGTAGCGGGGGTCGCTCGTGGAGCCGGGACCGCTCGCCGCACCGGTGTTGGCCGGGCCGGTGTAGGCGTAGAAGTGCGCGGCGTAGACCAGCTTGTCGGAGCGGACCAGCGTGTTCGACAGGGTGGCGACGGGGGTGAGCAGCGGCCGGCCGTGGGGGAGTCCGGCGGCGGGGATGCCGTACCAGTTGATCCCCTCCATGACGACCAGCAGGTCCGGGTCGGCCCGCAGGATCCGGTTGCCGGCCTCCTCGAAGGCGGCGTACGCGTCATGGCCGTCGCCCAGGCCCCAGTTGGGGTCGTCCCAGACGTCCCGGCGGATCTCGTTGCGCAGATCGGCGCCGACGACGCGCTTGTCCGCCCGGTAGCGGTTCACCATGAACAGCCAGTCGTCCACCCACTGCTGGGTCGTCTGGCCGCTGTTCCAGCGCTCGTTGCCGTCCAGGCCGCAGCAGAACCGGTAGCCGGTGGTGTGGTTGTTGAGGATCACCGCGAAGCCGTCGGCGGTCAGCGCGGCCACCACCGCGTCGAACACCTGGAGCGGTGTCCTGCCCTTCAGCTGGGGGTTGGCGGTGACGGCGGCGTCCGGCACCGGCGCGGTGTCGTGGATCAGCGCGTTGGCGAACGGGAGCCGGACGCTGTTCAGGCCCAGTCCGTGGAGGTCCGTCAGGATCCGGGCGATCGGCACCCGGTCCAGGCCGAGCGGGATGTTGTACGAGACCTGGCGGGCCTGGTTGTTCGCCGGGTCGGTGGTCGAGCCGCTGCCCTCCCAAGTCCCCTGGGCGCCCGCCCAGTTGCCGGCTTTCAGCTTGAACCGGTCGCCGTTCGCGTCGACGACGTAGCGGCCCCGGGTGCTCAGCGGGCCGGTCCACGAGGCGGCGAGGCCGGGGCCGTCCAGCACCGGCGTGGCGGCCGCGGGCGGTGCGGTGGGCAGGGCGGTGGGCAGAGCGGTGGCCGGGGCGGTGGCCGCCGCTCCGGCCAGCAGGGAGGCCGCGGCGACGGCGGCCACGAGGAGCCGGCGGCGTATCCGCGGCGGGCGGGCTGGACTGGTGGGCTTCACGGCGTCTCCAGAAGTCCGAGCGGGGCAGGGACTGCTGACAGTACGTCTCATGAAGCGTCAACCACAGGGGAAAGGCCGTTCCGGGGCCGTGAAATCTCGGTCAGGAGCGGCGTCGGCACCGGCCACCGCCGCCCCTGGCCTCGCGCTCTCCTCCTACGACCTGGTCGGCAGCACCGCCCCCGGACGCCCCCGGGAGCTCTCGGCCCTCACCGGCCGCGACCTCCCGGGGGCGTCCCGCGTCCTGCCGGAGAACGGCCTCGATGAGCGGGCCCGGTGCGGCCGTCAGGGCCGCTCCGGGGCGCAGGCGTTGTCGTACTCCTGCCCGTTCTCGACGCGGGCGACCGGTGCGCCGGCGAGCCGGCCGAGGACGGAGCGCAGGGTCCCGGCGGCCGTGGGGTCCAGGTCCGCGAGCAGGCCCTCCTCGATCGTCCGGACGTCCTCGCGCGCGGCGTCGAGGACGCGCCGGCCGGCGTCGGTCGCCTCGACGATCCGGGCCCGCCGGTCGGCCGGGTCCGGCCGGCGCCGGACCAGCTCGGCCGCTTCCAGTTCGTCGAGGACGAGGACGAGCTTGCTCTTGTCGACGGAGACGGCGTGGGCGAGGGCGAGTTGGCTCCGGGTGGGTGCGTCGACGATCGCCATCAGCACCGTGTAGCCCCAGAGGGAGAGCCCGTGCTCGCGTACGGCCGATGCCTCCGCGGTGGCGAGCCCCTGCTTGAGACGGGCGAAGAGCCAGTGCAGGTCGCTGTGGAGCCGGCTGTCCGACGCCTGGTCGTCGGGGGAAGAGGTGTGGGCCATGGCGACAGAATAGCAAAGGACCAATATCGTCTTGACTTGAGATTATCTTTGACTACGCTGATCGAGTCTTCAGATCGTCTTGACTGGAAGGGATTGCCATGCGGAAGCTGCTGCACCTCGACGCCAGTGTCCGGAGCACGTCGTTCTCCCGGGAGCTCGGAAGCGTCTTCGTCGAGCACTGGAAGGCCGCCAACCCCGATGGCGCGTACACCTACCGCGACCTGGTCGCGGAGCCGGTGAAGCCCATCGACGAGGCCCGCGCGACGCTGATGACGCTGTCGGGGATGAACGGGATCAAGGACCTCGCAAGCATGGACGCGCTGGTCGCCGAGCACGGGCTGGAGGAGGCCTGGGCCGAGACCCGTCCGCTGATTGTGCAGCTCATCGAGGCGGACGTGCTGGTCATCGGCACGCCCATGTACAACTTCACCGTCCCCGGGTCCCTCAAGACCTGGATGGACCGGGTGACGCTGCCCTGGCTGCCGCTGGCCGGCAAGTCCGCCGTGATCCTCAGCGCCCGCGGCGGCGCCTACGGCCCCGGCATGCCCCGGGAGGGCTTCGACTTCCAGGAGCCCCTCCTGCGCGGCTACTTCACGGTGCTCGGGGTGGAGGACGTGGAGTTCGTGCACACCGAGCTGACCCACGCCACGGTCATGCCGTTCCTCGCGCAGTTCAAGGACACCTACGAGGCGGGCCGGGCCGCCGCGCTGGAGCAGGTCAAGGAACTGGCCGCCCGCGTCCCCGCGGAGGCCCCGGCCGCCTGAGGCCGGCTCCGACCGTACGTCCCGTCAGACGCCGTCACGCACTTCCGCACGAGAGGACACCCCGCACGATGGACACCGCACTCAAGGACCGCGTGGTCCTGGTCACCGGCGCCTCGACCGGCATCGGCGCCGCGACCGCCCGGGCGTACGCGCAGGAGGGCGCCCGGGTCGCCATCACCTACCGCGACAACCCGGAGAAGGCCGAGAGGGTCGCCTCCGGGATCGAGGGCGCGGGAGGCCGGGCGCTCGCGGTCCGGCTCGACCTGGAGGACCTGGAGACCGTCGAGGAGGCCGTCACCGCAGTCGTCGCGCACTGGGGCGGGATCGACGTCCTCGTCGCCAACGCCGTGCGCTGGGGCGGCGACGGCCCGCCCGACCCGAGCGTCCGCTTCGAGGACGTCCCGCTCGAGGAGTGGCAGGCCATGGTCAGCGCCAACCTGATCGGCGCCGCCGCCCAGGTGCGCGCCGTCCTGCCGGGCATGCGCTCGCGCGGCTGGGGCCGGATCGTGCTGATCTCCTCCAGCGTCGCCGAGGAGGGCGTGCCCGGCCCCGGCCCCTACGGCACGTCCAAGTCCGGCCTCCACGGGCTGGCCCGCAGCCTCGCCTGGGAGGCGGGCCGGGACGGCATCCTGGTCAACGTGGTGGCCCCCGGCTTCACGCTGACCGACAGCCGCCCGGTCCCCGAGGCCATCGCCGACCGGCTCGCCGCCGGCACGCCGACCCGTCGCCTCTCCGACGCGGACGACGTCGCCAGGCTGGTGCTGTTCCTCGGCTCGGGTGCCAACGGCAACCTCACGGGCGAGGTGGTCCGTGACGGCTCCTCGGCCGCCCGCGCCCCGCACGTCGGCCCCTGACCGCGGGTCCGGCCCGGGGCGCCGCTCAGCTGGAGGCCTTGACGACGGACCAGCCGCCGTCCACCACCAGGGTCGCGCCGGTCACGTAGGACGCGTCGGACGAGCCGAGGAAGGCGACGGCGGCGGCCACCTCCTCGGGTGTGCCGAAGCGTTTGGCGGCGGTGCCGGCCACGCTCTCGGCCCGTCCGGCCTCGTCCACGCGGTCCCAGGCCGCCGTCATGATCGGGCCGGGGAGCACGGTGTTCACCCGGAGCCGGGGGCCGTACTCGACGGCGAGTTGACGGCCCAGCGCGCACAGGGCGCCCTTCGCCGCGGCGTACGCGGGATGGCCCGGGAGCCCGACCAGGGCATGCACGGAGGAGGTGAGCACCAGGGCGCCGGCGCTGTCGGTCAGCTGGTCCGCGAACGCCCGGACCGCCAGCCAGGACGCCTTGAGGGTGACGTCGAGCTGGCCGTCCCACTCCGCCTCGCTCAGTTGGTGCGCCGGCTTCACGACCACGGCGTAGGCGTTGCTGTGCAGCAGGTCCAGCCGTCCGTAGTGCCGGCGGACGTGCTCGGCGAGCTCCTGCCACATCGCCGGGGAGGCGACGTCCCCGTGCCGGTACTCGGCGCGGCCGCCGGCGCGGGTGATCTCCTCGGCCACGGCCCGGCCGGCGGTGTCGGCGAGGTCGACGCCGACCACCGCGGCGCCCTCGGCGGCCAGCCGGCGCATGGTCGCCGCGCCGATCCCGGAGGCGGCCCCGGTCACCAGCGCGACGCGGTCCTGGAACCTTCGACAGGGCTGCTCGGGCATGGGCGTCAGCGTAGTTCCCGGGCCCGGTTCTGGAAACGGCGCGGGGACGGCCGGGGCAGTCGGTGAGTCAGTGCAGCGGGACGACGGCGAGCGGGCAGGGCGCGTGGTGGATGACCGCGTGGGCCACCGGACCCAGATGGGCGCCCACCGGGTTGCGATGGCGCCGGGCCCCGATGACCAGCAGACCGGTTCCGGCGGCCGCGTCGACCAGGGTGATCCCGGCGTGGCCCATCAGCACCTCGGTGGACACCGGGACCTCCGGGTGGTGCTCCCGCCAGGGGGCGAGCGCCTCGTCCAGCGCCCGCCGCGCGTCGGCGGCCTGCTGCTTCTCCTGGCCGCCGATGGAGCCGAAGTGCAGGTACTCGGTGCCGGCCGGCGGCCCCCAGGCGTGCACCACGGTGAGCGGTTCGCGGCGCCGGGCGGTGGTCCGGAAGGCGAAGTCGAGCACCGGGTCGCAGGGGTGCGCGAGGTCCAGGCCCGCGGTCACGCCGCGTGGCTCCCGCACCGGCTCCCGCACCGGCTCGCGCGCCGGTTCCTCCGACCGGGTGCCGGCGCGGGCCCGCACCAGCACCACCGGGCAGTGGGCCGCGCCGAGCACCCGCTGGCTCACCGAGCCGGTCAGGAAACCCCGCAGCGAGCCGAGGCCGCGGGAGCCGAGGACCAGCAGCGCGGCCCGTTCGGAGGCCGCCGCCAGCGCGACGACCGGGTCCTCCGGCGCGTGGACGACCCGCACCTCCAAGCCGGGGAAGCGGGCCCGCAGACCGTCGGCCTCGGCCTCGGCCGCGGGCTCCTCCCGCCCCCGGCGCGGCTCCCGCGACCCGGCCCGCAGCACGTCGAGCGGCAGCCCCTCCCGGACGGCCTCGCGCGCGGCCCAGTGCGCGGCGGCCCGGCCGGGCGCCGAACCGTCGAAGCCGGTGATGATCCGGTCAGCTGCCACGGTCCGCCTCCGCTCCCGGCACCCGCGTCCCCACGGGCCCTCCCCACCATGCTGCGCACCGCAGGGCGCGGAGCGCGAGCGCTGGGGGCGACCACGGGCCGCGCGCGACGACGTCACCTCTGTGGGTGGTTTCGGATCGTTCGGACACCCCCGGCCCGGGCGCGGCCCCTACCGTCGTCCTGTCGGTGTCCCCGTGCGGAAGGCGGTCCCATCCTCATGACCCGAAGGATCCTCATCAGTGCCCTGTCGAGCGTCGTCGTCGCGGCGGGACTCACCCTGGGGGTGGCCCCGACGGCGAGCGCGGCGACGTGCCCCTCGTCCTCCTCGCCGAAGATCTCGGGGGCGGAGGCCCAGTGGACCCTGAGCTGCAGCGGCGGCAAGCTCAAGGTGTACGGCTGGGTCGAGGACATCAGCGTGTTCGACGGCTGCGCCAATGTGCGGATCACCCCCGAGAAGGGGGAGGCGAAGGCCGCCAAGGCGTGCGGGTCGGGCGAGCGGGAGCAGTTCAGCTTCGAGTTCCCGGGGGCGAAGAAGGCCGAGGTCCGGCTCAGCACGGACAGCTGACCCCGGCCCGTCCCGGCCGGGCCCCGCACGGCGCGACGTCGTGCGGGGCCCGGCCGGCGTGATCCGGGGGAGCTGGCTACGGTGCCATGGTCAGGCCGGCCGAGGCGGCGCCGCGGCTGAGCACCACCGTGCGGATGTGCTCCAGGGCCCGGGCGTAGTCGGCGCGGGAGGGGTCGCGGCCAGCGGCCTCCCTCAGGTCGAGGACGCGGTAGGGCGGGCCGAGGTCGGTCACCTGGGGGATGAACTCGGCCTCGGCGACGGTCCAGCGCTGCCCCGGCGCGCCGGGCGGGGCGAAGGTGAACCGGGCGATCGAGCTCCAGTTGCCGCGCGGGTCCTCGGCGCCGTCGTAGGTGAACATGTGCCCGGCGAGCTGGTCGCCGAGGCCGTACACCGTCCAGGTGTCGCCGATCTTCTCGTAGGCCTGCGGGATGTGGGCGTGGGTGCCGAGGATCAGGTCGATGTCCGAGCGGCCCCCGGCCTGCCCGGCGGCCAGTTCGCGGGCCAGGGTGAGCTGCTGCTCGTTCGGGGCGTCCTGCCACTCGGTGCCCCAGTGCAGGCTCACCGCGACCACGTCCGCCCCGCTCGCCCGGGCGGCGCGGGCGTCGGCGAGGATCCGGTCCCGGTCGATCAGGTTCACCGCCCAGGGGCGGTCCGCCGGCAGCGGGATGCCGTTGGTGCCGTAGGTGTAGGCGAGGTGCGCCACGGTGGCGCCGCCGGCCCGGAGCAGGGCCGGCCGCCCCGCCTCGCTCTCGTCGCGGGCGGAGCCGGTGTGTGCCAGGCCCACGGCGTCCATGGCGTCGAGGGTGCGCCGGACGCCGGCCGGGCCGTCGTCGAGGGTGTGGTTGGAGGCGGTGTCGCAGGCGGTGTACCCCGCGTCCTTGAGCGCGCGGGCGACCTGCGGCGGCGACTTGAACGCCGGGTAGCCGGTGAACGGGCCGCCGTCGGCGCCGTAGACCGTCTCCATGTGGCAGATGGCCAGGTCCGCGCCGCTGATCAGCGGCTTGACACCGGCGAACATCCGGCTGAAGTCGTAGCCGTTGCCGCCGGCGTCCTCGTTGGCCTGCCGGATGATCTCGGTGTGCGGCAGCACATCGCCGGTGGCGACCAGGGTGAAGGCCCGCGGCCCGCTCGGGGCGGCGGCGGCGCTGACGGCGGGGCTCGGGCTCGGGCCGGCCACGGGCGGCGGGACGGCGGGGGAGCCGCAGCCGGCGGCGGCGAGCAGCAGCGGGAGGGCCGCCGCGACGGCCGGTCGGCGGGGCAGGCGCATGGTCGGCTCGTCTCATGATCGGAAGGTGTCACCGGCACTCCGACTATGCGACGCCCAGGCGGCCCCGACAGCGGCACCACGCGCTGAGGTCACCCGGGTGTCCGGCGCGCGGGTGGCCCGGGGCCCCCATATCGTGGGAACCGGGGGCTTCCAGCGGATCATCACCGCACGTCATCGCCCCTTCGGAGAGTTGCCATGGCTACGCCCCGCAACGCCCGCCGCCCCGTGCCGCCCCGGACCGGCGGCTACCGAACGTCGCTCCCGTGGCGGATCGTCACCGGCGCGGCCGAGTACGTCGACCGGCGCGTCGGCTGGGACAGGCTGCCGGTCGTACCGGGGCTGGTGACCCTGCTCGGACTGCGGGTCAGACTGCGGCAGCGGAACCTCTACGACACCGGGCAGCTGCCCTCCGTCGATCCGCCCACCCCCGCGCCCGCGTCCGCGCGCGACCGGGTCAACCGCACCGCCGACGGCAGCCACAACGACCTCGCGGACCCCGGGATGGGCATGGCGGGCACCCGCTTCGGCCGCAACATCCCGCTGGACCGGATCGCCCCGGCCGGCCCCGAGGCGGTCCTGTCCGCGCCCAACCCCCGCGAGGTCAGCCGCGCCCTGCTCACCCGCCGTGAGCTGATCGCGGCCGAGTCGGTCAACTCCCTGGTCGCCGCCTGGCTGCAGTTCATGATCCGCGACTGGTTCAGCCACGGGACGAGCCCCACGGAGCGCCCCTGGGAGGTGCCGCTGCTGGACGACGACCCGTGGCCCGACCGCCCGATGCGGATCATGCGGACCCCGGACGACCCGACCCGGGACCCCGCCGCGCCCGCCGGCACCCCCGACACCCGCGTCAACGTCTCCTCCCACTGGTGGGACGCCTCCCAGATCTACGGGAGCGGCGAGGCGGAGCAGCGCCTGCTGCGCACCGGGGAGCTGGGCCGGCTGCACGTGTGGGACAACGGGCGCGGCCCGCTCTCCGCGGACCCGGCCCGCGACCCCTCCCGGGTCCCCGGCTTCTGGCTGGGCCTGGCCATGATGCAGGACCTGTTCGCCCACGAGCACAACGCGATCTGCGACCACCTGCACGGCGCCTACCCCTCCTGGGACGACGAGGAGCTGTTCCAGCGGGCCAGACTCGTCAACGCCGCCCTGCTCGCCAAGATCCACACCGTGGAGTGGACGCCGGCCGTGATCAGCCACCCCACCACCGTCGAGGCGCTGCGGGCCAACTGGTGGGGCGTCGCGGGGGAGCGGGTCCACCGCCTCTTCGGCCGGATCAGCGGGAGCGAGGTCCTCAGCGGCATCCCCGGCGGCCCGACCGACCACTACGGCGTCCCGTACGCCCTGACCGAGGAGTTCGTGGCCGTCTACCGGATGCACCCGCTCGTCCGCGACGACTGGCACCTGCGCTCCGCCGCCGACGACGCCACCCTGCGGCACTGCACCTTCCGCGACCTCGCCGGGCCCGAGGCGCTGAAGGTCCTGGGCACCGTCGGCACCGCCGACCTGCTGTACAGCTTCGGCACCCTGCCGCCGGGCCTGGTCACCCTGCACAACTTCCCGCGCTTCCTCCAGGAGTACCAGCGCCCGGACGGCAACCTGCAGGACCTCGCCGCCACCGACATCCTGCGCAGCCGGGAACTCGGGGTGCCCCGCTACAACGAGTTCCGCCGGCTGCTGCGCCTGGAGCCCGCGCAGAGCTTCCAGCAGCTGACCGGCAACCCGGAGTGGGCCGAGGAGATCGAGCGGCTCTACGAGGGCGACATCGAGAAGGTCGACCTGACGGTCGGCATGTACGCGGAGAAGCTGCCCGCCGGATTCGCCTTCAGTGACACGGCGTTCCGCATCTTCGTCCTGATGGCGTCCCGGCGGCTGAACAGCGACCGCTTCTTCACCGCGTACTACACCCCCGAGGTGTACTCCAGGGCCGGCCTGGCCTGGATCGACGACAACACCATGGTCACCGTGCTGCTGCGGCACCACCCGGAGCTGCGCACGGCCCTCGCCGGACTGGGCAACGCCTTCGTCCCGTGGCACACCGCCGCCACGACGACGCGGTGACGGGCCTCGGCCTCCCTTGGCCCGGGTCATCGGGATATGTACGTTAGAACATAAGTGCCGGGGGCGACAGGCCCAGGCCGACCCGAAGAGGACCCGAGCATGACCGAGCCCACCGCGCCCGCCCGCTGCTGCATGCCGTCCGGAGGGGGCGCGGTGACGCCGTCCGCGCTCCCGTCCGTGCCGTCGCCGCGCCGTTCGGCGGCCGCCGGGGGCGACGACGGCACGGTGCTGCTGCCCGGCGGCGAGTTCCTGATGGGCACCGAGGACGCGGAGGGGTTCCCCGGCGACGGGGAGGGCCCGGTGCGCCCGGTGCGGCTGAAGCCGTTCCGCATCGACACCCGCGCGGTCACCAACGACCGGTTCGCCGCGTTCGTCGCCGACACCGGGTACCGCACCGAGGCGGAGCGCATCGGCTGGTCCTACGTCTTCGCCTCCTTCCTGCCCGCCCGGCTGCGCCGCGGTGCCCCGCGCCCCGGGCGCACCCCCTGGTGGTGCGGCGTCGAGGGCGCCGCGTGGAACCGGCCGGAGGGCCCGGGCAGCGGCGTCGGGGAGCGCGGGGACCACCCGGTGGTGCACATGTCCTGGAACGACGCGGCGGCGTACGCGGCCTGGGCCGGCAAGCGGCTGCCCACCGAGGCGGAGTGGGAGTACGCGGCGCGCGGCGGCCTGGAGCAGGCGCGCTACCCGTGGGGCGACGAGCTGGACCCGGCGGGGGAGTACCGCTGCAACATCTGGCGCGGCACCTTCCCGGCCCGCAACACCGCCGCCGACGGCTTCCGCGGCACCGCCCCCGCCGACGCCTTCGAGCCCAACGGCTTCGGGCTGTACAACGTGTCCGGCAACGTCTGGGAGTGGTGCGCCGACTGGTGGACCACCGACCACCCGGCCGGCCGCCCGCTGGTCGACCCCACCGGGCCCGCCACCGGCACCGAGAAGGTGATCCGGGGCGGCTCCCACATGTGCCACCGCTCCTACTGCAACCGCTACCGGGTGGCCGCCCGCACCGCCAACAGCCCGGACAGCTCCAGCGGGCACGCCGGCTTCCGCTGCGCGGCCGACGCCTGAGCGGTCCTCGGCGGAGACCTGAGCGGTCCGGGGCGGAGACCCGGGCCGGGGTCTCGATCCGGAGTCTTGACATCCGGCTACCGGCGGGTAAACCTGTGGGGCATAAGTTCCTCAGAACATAGGTGCCGCACATGCAGCTCGACTATGTGATCCTCGGGGCGCTGACCCTGCGCCGTCTGTCCGGCTACGATCTGCGCCGCTGGATGGAGGGGCCGGGCCGCTTCATCGGCTACGGGGTCCAACTCCCGCACATCTACCGCCGGCTGGCCAAGCTGGTGGAGCGCGGCTGGGTGGACTTCGAGGTCGATCCGCGCGAGGGCCGGCCGGACGCCAAGGTGTACCGGCTGACCGGGGAGGGCCGCGAGGCCCTCCTGGAGTGGGCGCGTTCCCCCTTCGTCCCGTCCGCGCGCGCCAAGGACCCCGACTTCACCCTGCGCTTCTTCTTCGCGGGCCAGCTCGGCCCCGAGACCGCCCTGGAGGTGGTCACCGCCGAGCTGGAGTACCGGATCGAGCAGCACGCGGAGACGGGCGCCATGCCGCTGCCCGACGCCTACGACCCGCAGATCCCCGAACTCGACGCCGCCTGGGCCCGCGAGGTCCACACCATGGCCCATGAGCACGGCTACGCCTTCGGTGCCTCCCACATCGCCTGGCTGCAGCTCACCAAGGCCCGCCTGGAGGCACGGCTCGGCCGCTGAACCGCGGCCCGCCGCGCCCCCGGCGCGGTCACCCTCCCCACCCGGTCGCCGTACCCCTCGCGGCCACCCCCTCGGCCGACCCACCCTCCCTCGGCCGCCCCTCCCTCGGTCCCCCCTTCGCCGCCTGCACCGCGCGGCCACCCCCACGCCCCTCCGCGGCCCCCGGTCGTCCGGCACCCCCCTCGCCGGCCGCACCGGTGCGGACCCCTGCCCGCTCCTCTCCCCGGAGTCCCCCCATGCGCATCATCTATGTCGACGTGGACACCCTGCGCGCCGACCACACCACCCCCTACGGCTACCACCGCCCCACCACCCCCCACCTCCAGGCCCTCGCCGAGAAGTCGGTCACCTTCGAGCGCTACTACTGCTCCGACTCACCCTGCCTGCCCTCGCGCACGGCCCTGACGAGCAGTCAGTTCGGCATCACCAACGGCGTGATCGGCCACTTCGGACCCGCCGCCCAGTTCCGGCTCGACTCCGGCCACGGCCCCGAACCCGACCGCCCCCTGCTCGGCCAGGTGCTCGGCTTCGGCGGCCACTACACCGCCGCCGTCTCGGTGTTCGCCGAGCGCCACCGCGCCTACTTCTTCCACGCCAACTTCCGCGAGTCCATCCGCGCCACCGCCCGCTACGGCGACGAGGAAGCCCAGGACGTCAACCGCGCCGCCACCGACTGGATCCGCCGGCACGCGGACGACGAGAACTGGTACCTGCACCTCACCTACTGGGACCCGCACACCAACTACACCCAGCCCGCCGAGTGGACCGAGAAGATGGCCGCCTCCGGCCCGGTGCAGGAGTGGCCCGACGAGGAGACCATCGCCGCCCACGCCGAGGTCTACGGTCCGCGCAGCGCCCTCGACCTGCACTACTCGCTGACCGGCGACGGCACCTCCCCGGTCCCGCACAACATGCCCGACGCCGTCCGCTCCCGCGCCGATTTCGAGCACCTGATCAACGGCTACGACGGCGCGGTCCACTACTGGGACCACTACTTCGGCCAACTCATGGCCACCCTGGAGGAGTTGGGCATAGCCGACGAGACCGCCGTGATCGTCAGCGCGGACCACGGCGAGTCCTTCGGCGAGCAGGGCTCCTACGCCGAGCACGGCCTGGCCAACGAACCGACCCACCGGCTCCCGCTGGTCGTCCACTGGCCCGGCGTCACCGACCGGCTGCCCGCCGAGGCGCGGCGCAACGACGCGCTGCTCTACAACATCGACCTCGCCCCCACCCTCTGCGACCTGCTCGGCCTGCCCGCCCCGGCCGGCTGGCAGGGCACCTCCTTCGCCCCCGCGGTGCGCGGCGAGACCATCGAGTCCCGCCCCTACCTGGTCCTCGGCCACGGTGCCCACACCTACCAGCGCGCGGTGCGCACCCGCGACCACCTCTACATCCGCACCTACCACCCCGGGGCCTTCCGGGCCGAGTGGGAGCAGCTCTTCCACGTCACCGAGGACCCCCACCTGACCCGCGACCTGCTCGCCGACGAGCCGGAACTCGCCGCGGTCATGCGCTCCCACCTCGCCGAGTGGTGGAACGAGTACGCCGGCCGCCCCGGCTGCCTGCCCGACCCGATGCAGGCGACCCTGCAGACCGGGCCGACGTACTACAACGACCCCGTCCGGTACGCCCGGCACCTGCGGGACACCGGCCGCGAGCACCTCGCCGAGGACCTCGAAGCCCGCCTCACCTCCCTGAACGTGCCGGTCTCCTGGCACGCCCCCGACCGCCCGCGCGTCGCCGAGATCGCCGCCCGCTGGGCGGCCCTGCTGCAGACCCGTGACCAGCGGTCCGTCCGGCCCAACTGACGCGCGCCACGCCAAGGGAGTCCACATGACCGCCGAATTCCCGCCGCCGCCCGCCGCGGCCGCCGCCCCGTCCGCCCCCGCCTCCGCCCCCGCCCCCGCCGGAAAGGGCAGCCGTGGCCGCTGGCGCCAACTTGGCCTGCTCAGCGCCGCCATGGGGACCGACGGCGGCGAGCACAGCGCCGTGTCGGTGCTGTTCCCCGCGATGCGCTCCGCCCTCAATCTGCCGCTGTCGGCCCTCAGCCTGCTGGTCGCCCTGGGGAAGATCACCGGGGTGGTCTTCGCCCCGATGTGGGTGAGCCTCGCGCAGCGCTACTCCCGCAAGTACATCCTGGCCGGCTGTTCCGGCCTGTGGGGCGTGTGGACCATCGCCACCGGGTTCGCCCAGAGCTATCTGCAGCTGGTGGTGCTGTTCGGCATCGCCGCGATCGGCATCTCCGGCAGCGGGCCGCTGGTCAACGGCATCCTCGCCGACCTCTTCGACGACCGGACCCGCGGCCGGGCGGCCGGTGTCCTCTTCGGCTCCATCGCCGTGTTCACCGCCGTCCTCGGCCCGCTGTTCGGCCAGCTGTCCCGGTTCGGCGACGGCTGGCGCTACGGCTTCTTCCTGCTCGGCGCCATGCAGCTGCTCTCCGGCATCGCCATCCTGCTGTTCTTCGAGGACCCGGGCGTCGGCGGGGCGGAGCACCAGCTGGCCGCGCTGAAGACCGGTCCCGCCGCGCCGCGCGGCCGCGCCTTCGACCGGGCGAGCCTGCGCCGGCTGGCCGCCATCCGCAGCTTCCCGCTGATGTGCCTGCAGCGCCTGCTCAGCGCCCAGTTCGTGATGGTCGCCTTCGGTGTGGTGTTCCTGGTCGACGCCCGCGGCTTCAGCAACGCGCAGGCCTCGCTGGTGATCTTCCCCGCGGCGCTCTCCTACCTGCTCGGCACCCTCGGCGGCGGGCTGACCGCGGACCACGTGCAGCGCCGCTTCCCCCGGTCCGGCCGGATCGCCGTGCTGCAGATCGCCCTCCTCGGGTACGCCGTCGTCGCCTACGTCGCCACCCAGATCGCCTGGACCCAGCTCGGGGTCTACGCCGTCCTGTTCTCGCTGCTGGGCGTCCTGCAGGGCGTCCAGCCGTCGGTCAACCGGCCGGTCGTCATGGCCATCACGCCGCCGGAGCTGCGCGGCGCGGCCTTCGCCGTCTTCCTCGGCCTCGAAGGGGTCGGCTGGGCCGTGATCACCCTGCTGATCGGCTTCCTCGGCGACACCGTCGGGCTGCAGGACGCCTTCCTCTGGGTGGTGGTCGTGGTCCTCCTCGTCAACGGACTGCTCGCCACACCGCTGTACCGCACCTACGCCCGGGACGTCGCCGCCGTCCAGGCCGACCTGGACCGCCGCGCCGGCGAATCCGACCGGCCGGTCCCGCTCCCCGACTGATCGCAGAACCAGGAACCGCACATGACGCACCGTCCCGACTCCGTGGTCTGCACGCCCGACCAGCTGCGGGCCGACGCCGTCGGCGCGTTCGGCGACCCGTACGTCAGCACGCCGCACCTGGACGCCCTCGCGGCCCGGGGCACCGCCTTCACCCAGGCGTACGTCCAGCACCCGGTGTGCTCGCCGAGCCGGGCGTCCGTGCTCACCGTCCTCCGTGCTGCTCCGGGTCACCCCACCGGAGCGGGCCCGCGAAGGCGGCGGGGACGCCGCGCCCGGCCCGGTGCCGCCGGCGGGACGGCACCGGCGGCCGCCTCAGGCGGTCGGCGGCGCCGCGGTGGCCGGGGTGGCCGGGGTACGGGCCGTCAGCGGGGCGAAGGTCTGCCGGAGGTCGACGACCGCGCCCGGGCCGGTGACCCAGGCCAGCGGCGCGTGGTGCAGCTGGATCCCGTCCGGTGCCCGCAGCAGGGCCTCGCCGGCCGTGTTCCGCGGCCACTCCACCGACCCGGTGGCGGTCCGGGCCGGGACCAGCCAGTGGTCGCCCCGGGTGTACGCGCCGCACGGCCGGAAGTACACCTGCACGCCGTCCTCCAGGTCGAGCCAGGCCCCCTCGCGCAGCCGCAGGGCGCCGCCGGCCATCGGCAGGGCGTCCCGGCCCCGGGGCGCCCGGTGGTCCCAGCGGCGCAGGAAGGGATGGAGCTCGGGCGACCGCCCGGTCTGCGGCCCCGGTTCGGCGGACAGCCGCACCCGGCGGCCCGGCAGGTCGGTCTCCTCCACCTGGAGCAGGTCCGCGGGCTCGGCCCGGCTGAGGTACGCGCTGTCCGCGACCTCGACCCAGTCGCCCACCGACAGGCCGAGCTTGTCGTCGTCGCCCAGGCTGGTGAGGTCGACCCAGACGCCCTCGACCGAGAGGACCGGGAGCACGACCGAGCCGTTCTCCCGGGACCACTTGAAGGTGGCGCCGCCCTCGGCCGAGCCGCCCCGGTGCACCTCCACCCGGTACAGCTGGTTCTCCGGGCCCCGGTAGGCGGCCTCGGGGTGGGCGAGGCACGGGTCCTCGCTCGCCCGCTCCGGCCGCCGGGCGCGCGCGGCCAGCCGCCCGGTCGGCCGCTCGCGGGGTTCGGCCCACGCCTCGAACGCCTCCCGGACCCGGGAGATCCCGCCGTCGGGTACGTTCAACTCCGCGCCGGGCAGGGCGAGTACCTGCCAGACGACCTTGGCCCGGGCGGCCGTGTCGGGCATCGCCGCACCGAGCGCGGCCTCGCGGATCTCCGGGTCCTCGACCGCGGTGACGCTGCGCTCCCAGACCTTCAGGTAGACCAGGAACGGGAACGCGCCGGGCAGCCGGTCCTCGGGGCGCTCCTGGTCCCGGTAGGCGTCCGGCTGGTCCCAGTACGTCCAGCCGGCGGGCGTCCGCGGGGCGTCGCCGTCGCCGTCCCGACCGGCATCACCGGCGCCGGTCGGGACGCCGGTCGGGACGCCGTCGTCGGGCACGGCGTCACCGGGTTCGGGCCGCTGGGCCTCGCACAGGACGCCGTCCACGTAGTACCGGCCGGCGCCGATGGCGAGGTCGTCCACGTCGTGGTTGCCCGGCAGATGGCCGATCGCGAACCCGGCCGCTGCGGCCGGTCCGCCGTGGCGGCCGATCAGGTCGGCGGCGAGCGTGCGCAGCTGGTACCGCTCGATCGCGGCCTGCTCGTTGGCGTCGGCGTCGAGCTGGACCCGGCCCTGCTGGGTCAGCACCGCGGAGTAGTGCTTGCCGGGCCGGAAGGTCAGGCGCGAGAAGTCTGCGTGCACGGTGTTCCTCTCACAAGCGGATCGCGGGGGGCGGGAGTCGGTCAGGTGACGAAGAAGACACCGGCGTCGGTGCCGGCCGGCGCGTACTCGGCCAGCCGCGCCCGCAGGTTGTCCTCGCGCTGGGGCTGGAACAGGTCGTGGAAGGCGCCCAGTTCGGAGCGGTCCTCGGCGCCGCGGGTGATCTCCGGCGCGCACCCGGCGGCCAACTGGCCGTAGCCGGGCGTGCCGTAGCGGAGGCTGGTGAACAGCGGACGGACCCGCGCGCTCTCCAGCTCGCGCAGCCGGGCGGCCCGCGCCGGGTCCAGCTCGCCGCGCTCGACCAGCTCGTCCACCGCCGAGCGCACCAGGTCCGGCTGGCAGGCGTACCGGCGCGGGGTGCGCGAGCCCGGGGGGACGTAGCTGAACCGCAGGCAGCCGAGCGCGCGGCGGGCCACCCGCAGCCGCCCGGTGAAGACGCAGTCCTCGGCGGTCGCCACCGCGTGGGTGTGCACCTCGCCGGCCACGGTGCAGCGGTGGGCGTGCAGCAGCGCGTGGGCGGGTGCGCAGTCGGGCCCGGAGAGCGCCGGCCGCTCCGGCCCGGTGGCGTCCAGGACGCTGTCGGCGAGATGGATCTCCAGCGGGTCGGTGTCCACCTCGTCGCCGACGACCTGGACGGTGCCGAGGACGCACCGCTCGATCCGGACGCAGGCCGTGGTGTGGTCCAGCACCAGGCTGGGCTCCTGCGGCGCGTGCGGTTCGCAGTGCGGTTCCAGCGACCAGCCCGGCACCAGGGTGCAGTGCCGCAGGGTCACGGAGGCCAGCGGACCGGTGACGTTGACCCCGCGACCGGTGATCAGCAGGCCGTCCAGGACCAGCCGCCCGCCCGGGTGGACGCCCCGGACGTTGAGCGCGTCCGGCCGGTTGCTGTACCAGTCGAGCAGCCGGATCACCGGCCGGGTGCCCTCGGCGGCGCGCAGTTCGAGGCGGTCGTCGGCCGCCAGGTCGAAGTCCAGCTGCTCCTGGTAGGCCCCGCTGTGGGTGATCTCGATGACGGCGGCGCCCCCCGCCTCGCCGGTCCGCTGGTCGGCCCGCCACCGCTCGTACGCCTCGTTGATCCGCTCGAACCGCTGGCCGGGGCCGACCCGGTAGAGCGTGCGGTGCCGGGCCTCCGGGCGGTCGCGCGGGTACTCCCCGCCGCCCGTGTCGTCGGAGAACGCGTAGTGGTGGTCGACCCAGACGCCGCGGCGCGGGGCGGTGCGGGCGCCGAAGGCGATCCGGCCGAGCACCGGGTCCACGGCGACCTGGCCGCGCCCGGGCCGGTACGCCCAGCCGCTCAGGTCGGCCACCGTGATCTCGGCGGGCGGGACGGGCTCCTGGGCGCCGTCGCGCCAGATCGCGAAGCTCTTGCCGGGCCCGTAGTAGTCGGCCATCCGCTCGGCCAGCTGGCGGCGCCGGATCGCGGCCGGCACCTGGTCGAGCGCCGCGAGGTGGGTGGCCGACGGCTCCGGCTCGGGCCGGGTGAACAGCGGGGCGTCGTTCCCGAGCACCGAGAAGGTGAAGAGGTTCCTGGCCCGGTCGACGCAGTAGGCCGGCGCCCGGGTGACGGAGTACGGCTTCAGCCGCCAGACGTACACCGCGACACCGGCCGGCGTGAAGCCGCCCTGGCGGCGGGCGGAGGCGGCCCGGCGGACGTCGGCGGTGTGCGCCTGCTCGTCGAAGGGCCCGCCGAGCAGGTCCAGCGCCGCGCCGCGCCGGACGTCGACCAGCCGGCCCCGGACCGGCCGCCGCTGGCCGGCCGGCTCCTCGTCGGGGCGCGGCAGCCGCACCGGCCGGGTGGCGCCGAGCAGCCGGGAGAGCTCCACCGCCCGGGCCGGCCAGTCGGCGACCGAGGCGGGCAGCTCCTCCAGCAGGGCGAGCGTGCCCTTGCGCCGGCGGTCGGCGACGGTGTCGGCGACGTCCCTGCGCGGCGCCAGCCGGGCGGCCAGCCGGTCGCGGGCCGCGGCCCGTTCCGGGGAGGCCCCGCCGTGCAGGCCGGTGGCGAGCACCTCCTCGTAGCCGGGCAGGATCCGGTAGCCGACCAGGTCGCCGAGGTAGGCCACGGCCCAGTCGGCGGCGGTCTCCACGAACCAGTCCCGGTAGCCCTGGTCGATGCCGGCGCGGACGATGTCGACCTGCTCGGCGACGACGGCCAGCAGGGCGCGCAGCGGCTCGCCCGCCTCGGCGTCCCGCAGCCGGTGCCAGCGCGGCAGCAGCTCCAGCAGTCCGTCCGGGTCCCGCTCACTGGGCTCGGTCATGCGCGGACCTCCTTGAGGATCAACGTGTCGGGCAGATCCGGTGCCAGCAGGGCGAGTTGGGCCGGACGGATGCCGCGGAAGACGGTCAGCACCCGGCCGGCCGGCAGCGGACGGGTGTCGGTGACGGCCGGGTTGAGCCGCAGCAGCTCGGCGAGCGGGATGCCGTGGCGGGCGGCGATGTCGGTGAGGGTCTCCCCGGCCGGGTCCCGCACCCGGTACCGCTGCTCGTCGAAGCGGGCGAGCCTGGCCGGGACCGTCGGCTGCGGCCGGACGAGCTGCTCGGCCAGGTGCTCCAGGCCCTCGGGGGTGAGGCTGCCGGGCACGCCGGTGAAGGCGTCGACGTCCACCCGGTCGACGCCCGGGACGGCCTGGGCGGCGGCGAGCACCTCGGACAGGTGGGCGCTCTGGCCGAGCCGGCGTCCGGCGAAGCCGAGGCGGTCGAGCAGGGCGTGGCGCAGCGCCGGCTCGACCACCTCCCAGGAGTGGTCCGGGTCGACCTTGACGCTCAGGGCGAGGACCAGCAGGACGAGTTCGCGCAGCGCGACCTCGACCGGCAGCCTCGGGTCGCCGTAGGCGCTGAGCGCGGAGCGCAGGGTGCGGACCAGGTCGGAGTCGGCGGTGAGCGGGATGTCGTCCACCCCGGCCACCGTGACGTGCACCAGCTCCCGCCGGCCGTCCGAGAGCCGGGTGGCGGCGGCGCGCCCGATACCGGCCCGGGAGCGGGTGAAGTCCTCGTAGTCGGGGACCGACACCAGCCGGTCCAGGGCGGTGACCGCGAGCGGGATGGTCTGCCGGGCGAGGCCCGGTCCGTCCGGGCCGGCGCCGCCGGTGGCGGGCAGCGGGTTGACGACGGCGGAGACCCCGAGCGGGCGGGTGGTGAGCTGGGTGATCCGGCCGGCGCCGACGTTGCCCGACTCGCCGATGCCGACCCGGTAGCGGGCGCGGACGTTCTCCCGGCCGGTGGGCAGGCGCGAACCGTGCACGCCGTCGCCGAAGGTGACGGTGGTGCGGCCGTCGGCGCCGATCGCGGTGACGAAGACCCGGTCGTCCGGGCCGTGTCCGGCGAGGCTGTCGACCTCGTGCCAGCGGATCCCGTCGACCCGGACCTCCAGGGTGCTGCGCGCGCCCCGGGGGGTGTCGGCGGCCAGCCAGGTGAGCGGCGACTGCCAGAGGGCGAAGCGCTGGCCGGGGAGGCCGGCGTCGCCGCTGCCGATCGCCTCGTCGCGGGTGGCGCCCTGGGTGGCGCGGACCACGTTGCCGAGGACCTGGACGGTCTCGCGCCGGTAGCGGTGGGCGAGCGGGGCGCTGAGGGTGATCGTGGTGCGCACGGTGTCCCCGGGCAGCCGGGGGTCGACGCCCTGCCCGACGCCGGCGATCATGGCGAGTTCGGTGGCCCGGACACCGGTGGTGCCGGGGATGTCGGTCCGCTCGCCGCCGACCACGACCCACCGGCCGGGGGTCAGCCCGTCGTAGAGCCGGGCGAGTTCGATCCGGTCGCCGTGCACGTCCTCGGTGACCGGCTCGTCGGCGAGCCGCAGCGGCTCGCCGCGGGCGTAGACGGTGGCGTCGCGGATGTGCGAGAGCTGGGTGTCCTGGTCGTCCAGCCAGGGCTGCTGCAGGGACAGCTCGGTGACCTTCCCGGTGATGCCGAAGTCGGCGCGGGAGATCACCCGCACATCGGTCACCCGGGTGATGACCTCGGCGAGGTCGCGGCCGCCCGGAACGCCGCCGTCGAGCCCCTTGCGCGGGCGCTGGACGACCACCCAGCTGCCGGGCGCGATCTGGTCGTAGACGGCGTCGAGGGTGAGGACGGTGCCGGAGACCGGCTGCAGCTTGGTGGTGAACACCACCTCGACCGCGGGCGGGGACTGCTCGGTGGCGGCGTAGCGGTGCACCCGGACGTTCAGCTCGCCGGACTCGCCGGTCGTCTCCTGGCCCGGGTCGAGGTGGTGGTCGAGCGCGGGGCCGGGCCCGCCGTCGACCTTCACGTGCACGCGCCCGTCGGCCTGCGGGCGGGACACCAGGACGGTGCGTTCGGGCAGCTTGGCCAGGAATCGGGCGCTGACGCCGGGCTCCCGCTCGGGCCCGGGCCGGGCCGAGGCGTGCGGGTCCGGCGGCGGCGGTTCGGTGGTCACCACCTGGACCTGGCCGGGCCCGAACGGGAAGGTGTGGTCCCACGGCAGCGAGAAGCCGCTGTGCAGCAGGCTGCCGGCCTCGACGTAGGTGAAGTCGGCGGTGGCGGGGACGGTGCCGGTGGCGTCGAAGGTGACCCGGACGCCGATCAGCGTGCTGCCGGAGAGCGGCCAGTCCACATAGCGGTCGATCCGGCCGTCGGCGCCGTAGACGGGCTTGAGTGGCGCGGTGGCGCCGAACGGGGTGGCCACCACCCGCATCGCCTGGATCTCGTGCACGGCGAGCGGCACCGTCAGGTCGACCCGGCGCCAGGCGGGGTAGAGGCCCTCGCGCAGCCGGGGGTCGAGCGCGGTGAGCAGCTGCGCGCCGAGGTCCGAGCCGGGGGCGAAGAGGCGCTGCGGGTCGCGGGCGAGGTCCCTGGCGCTGAGCGGGGGCCGGGTGGGGGCCTTGCGCAGCGCGGCCAGCAGCGAGCCCAGCCCGCGGACGGCCGGGTCGGCGGTGGCCGGGCCGTCCGGGCCACCCGGGCTGTCCGGGCCGTCCGGGTCGGGTTCGGGCCGGTCGGGGGCCTGCGGCGGCTCCAGTTGGTGGGCGCGCTCCCGCAGACCCGTCAGCTCGTCACCGAGGCGGCCGAACCACGCGGCCACCGGCCGCTGGGAGCGGGCCAGCTCGGCGGCCTCGGCGGCCCGGGCGATCACCGGGCCGAGCCGCTCGGCGAAGTCGGCCGGGGTGCCCAGCGGGCCGGAGGGCAGGTCGAGGTCGGCACGCAGCGGGGCCAGCACCTGGGCGTCGAACTCCCGGACGATCCGGCCGTTCCCGGGCCGGGGGTTCGGCGCGTGCGCGGAGACCGTGATCCAGTCCGCCAGTTCGGCGCGCAGGTCCTTGAGGGTGCGCAGGTCCCGGGGCAGCCCGATCACCGTGACGTCGTTCTCGCGGTCCAGCCGCACCTCGGGCACCAGCCGCAGCACCCGGTGGACCGGGTCGGCGGCCCGGTCGGCGCTGAAGACGAACAGCAGCCGGTCGCCGGGCCTGATGTTGTTGGCGGTGCCGGCGGCGAACAGCTCGGCGCGCCCGCCGGGGTTCAGCTGGCCGGGCGTCAGCTGGTACGGGCGGCGGCGCAGCACGGCCAGCTCGTTCCAGGCCGGGCGGGCGGCGAGGTCCTCGGCGGTCTCGAAGGACTGCGGGTCCTCGCCGGGGCCGGGGACGCTCTGGCTGCGGGCGCCGCGCGGGACGGTCACGGTCGGGTCCTCGACGGCCCGCGGGTCGTGGTCGAGGGTGTAGGCGAGGTAGGTGTCGGCGGCCACGCCGGGCCGGGGCCGGTGGCCGACCAGCCGGCCGAGCAGGCCGAGCGAGGACTCCTCGGTGGCGGTGCGCAGATAGCCCTCGTTGGCGATCCGCTCGGAGTAGAAGGTGAGCACGTCGGCGAGCACGGCCCAGGCGTCCAGCAGCGCGATCGCCGGGTCGTCCGGGGTGCGGACCGTCAGCTCGCGCAGCGCCGGGTAGGCGGGGGCGGACAGCCGCGCGAGCAGGCTGTCGAGGAACTGCCCGTAGCGGCCGACCCGGTAGCCGATGGCGTCCAGCCCGGGCGGGTTGAACAGCGGGGCCGGGGTCGCGGTCGCGGTGCCCGCGCAGCCGCAGGTGCACTGGCCGTTCATCGGCCGCCTCCGATCACGAGCGAGAGCCGGCCGTGCTCCGGCCGGTCGGGGTCGTTGTCGCAACAGGCGATCTCCAGCGCGCCGAGCCGCAGCAGCCCCTCGGCCGGCTCGCCGTCGTCCCGCCCGAACTGCCGCCGCAGCCGGGTGACCCGGGCGCTGACCACGCCCGGCACGGCGGCGGCCGCGGCCACCAGCCGGGAGACCCGCACCGGCTCGCCGAAGCCCAGCGCGTCGGGGTGGAAGAAGCCGGGGCGCCCGTCCGGCAGGGCGCGGTTGCCCAGCACCCGGCGCAACTCGGCCAGCACATGGCCGCGCTGGTGGCCGGGGGCGGCGCAGATCCGCAGTTCGAGGTCGAGCGGCACCAGCAGCGCGGGGCGGACCACCAGCTCGTGGCCGATCCGGCGGTACGCCTCCAGGCCCTGCCCGACCGCCGCCAGCAGGGCGGTGTCCGCCGTGGCCCGCCCGTACGGCTCGACGGCGACGTGCGCCTCCTGGCCGCTGCCGGTCCAGCGGAGTTCGGCGGCGGCCCGCCGGACGCCCGGCAGGCCGGCGGCCAGCTCCGCGTAGTCGGCGGCCGTGACGGCGCGCAGCCGGGTGCGGCTCAGCGCGAGCGGGGCCGCCTGCCGGACCTGGTCGAGCGGTTCGGGTCCGGTGCCGCCGGTCGCGGGCAGCGGGTTGCGGACCAGCCGCACCGCGCGTGCGTCCTGCGGCCGGGGCCGCGGCCGGTCGGGGTGGTCCCGGCAGACCACCAGGTGGTTGATGGCCTCCGCGCCCACGTTCCCGGCGGCGCCGTCGCCGATCCGGTAGGCGACCCGCAGCTCCGCGCCGGGCCGGGGCGGCAGGCCGTGGCGGCCGTCGCCGAAGCGCAGCGCGAGGCGGCCGTCGTCCTCCAGCTCGCCGACGAAGTGCCGGTCGCGCCGGCCGTCGGCCAGCAGGTCCCGGCGGGGCGTCCACTCCTGTCCGTCGGCGCCGGCCCGGACGGCGGGCAGGGCGGTGCGCGGGTCCTGGACGGCGATCGCGCTCGCCGGGCCGGCCAGCGCGGGGGAGTCGGGGTCGAGCCCGGCGGCGTACCGGGCGCCCCAGCTCTGGGCCACCTCCCAGACGGCGGACCGGCGCAGCACCGTGCCGGAGCGGGCCCGGGCGGTGAGCACCTCCAGCCGGCGCAGCTTGGCCGCGAGCAACCGGGTGCGGCGGGCCAGCAGCTCGCGCAGCCCGGAGGCGGGCCGCTCGGCGAGGCGCAGCTCGTGCACCACCCGGGCGCCGAACAGCAGGGTCAGTTCGGCGAGTTCGGCGCGGGAGAGGTGGTGGTGGCCCCGGCTCGTCCGGTGCCACAGCTCCTCCAGCCGCTCCCGGACGCGTTCGGGGACGGCGGCCAGCAGCTCGGCCTGTCCGGCGCAGACGTGTCCGGGATCCGGGTAGGCGGCCGCCTGGGTGACCGGGGCGTGGCTCAGCAGCGGGCGGAAGGGCCGGGGCAGCACCGGGTAGCGGGTCTGGTCGAGCAGCGTCTCCAGCGCCGCGGCCTGGGCGTCGGCGGTGGGCGGCTCGACCACGGCGCCCGCGCCGTCCGGGCCCTCCGCGCCCGCGCGGGGCGCGAGCAGGACGCTCAGCCCGGCCCGCCGGACGGCGGCCTCGCCGACCAGCGCGTCCAGCTCGCGGACCTGCTCGGGACCGAGGTGGCGGCCGGTCCTGGCCCGGTCGAGCAGCGCGTGGATCGCCTCCGCGGCGGGGCTGCCCTCGGTGCGGTCCGCGCAGTCGCACCCGTCCGGCTCGCAGAGCGGCACCCGGACCGGCTCCGGCGGCACCGCGAAGGTCTCCGGGGCGCCGCCGCAGAAGGTGAGGGAGCGGCCGTGGTCGACCAGGGCGACGTTGCCGCGCGCCACGCTCACGTCGGTGATCGGCTCGCAGTCGCCGCCGCCGCGCGCGGAGAGGCAGACCGGGAAGGTGAGCGCGTCCTGCGGTGCCCAGGCGACCTCGACCACCGGCTGGTCGTAGAGCTCGTCGACCAGGGGGGTGACGGAGGTGAGCCGGACGGCCTGGCGGTGCGCGGGGTCGGCGTCGGCGGCGGCGCCGGTGCGGGGGCCGAGCACCTCCTCGATGACCAGCAGGTCGCCGGGGCGCAGCGCCAGCCTCCGGGGCCGGGGCTGCGGCCGGGGCTGCGGCCGGCTGGTCTCCGGCCGGCCATCGCCGTGGTGGCCGTCGTGCGGGTCGTCGCCGTGCGGGTTGTCGCCGTGGGGGTCGTCGTGCGGGTCGTCCCGCCAGTCGTCGCGCAGGGTGGCGCCGGTCGCGCCCTCGGGCAGCACCCGGTCCTGGCCGCCCCAGGTCCAGAACCGGATGGTGTTGTGCGCGGGGTGCAGCACCAGGTCCGCCCCGCCGAGCGGCTCGAACACCTCGACGGCGGCGGTCCGGGCGAGCGCGTCCAGCTCCTCGTCCGGGATCACCGTGGACAGCTCCGGGCGATCCTGCGGGCCGAGCCGGCCGACGTCGACGGCGGCGAAGCGGAAGCCGCCGCGGCGCAGGATGAGCGGACGGTCCACCGCCAGCGTGACGAACGCCCGGGCGTTGCAGCCGTCGTGCATCGCGTAGTCGATCAGCCGCACGTGCCGGCGCACCGACACCCGGCGGCGGGCGGTGTCCAGGTAGGCCTCGGTGGCCACCGCGTCCTGGTGGTAGGAGAGCTGGTCGGCGGTGTGGGCGAGCAGCTCGACCAGGGTGATGCCGAGGTCGGGCAGGTGCCGCTCGGTCCAGCCGGGGACGGTGAGGCTCATCCGGTCCAGCACCAGCCGGCGCAGGCTCTCGTAGTCGCGGGCGGTGTAGTCGATCACCGGGGCGGGCCGGACGGCGGGCGGGCAGCTCTCCTCGGTGCGGCAGTCGTAGGGGGAGGGGCAGTCGAGGCCGAAGGAGAACCCGGCGCTCGCGTACCTCGGGTCGAAGCCCGGGTACGGGCGGGTACCCGGGCGGCCGTGGGCGTCCGCCTCGACCACCGTCAGCCGGTAGCGGGAGGTGTCGCCGGCGCGGTCCAGGGTGATGCGCATCCGGTCGTCCAGCTCCGGGTCGTCGGCGCGCTCGACGTCGACCGCGAGGGCGCGCAGGCCGGTGATCCGCCGGCCGCCGTCGATCCGGATGTGCTCCGGGCCGAGCCCGTCCGGCGCCCGGCCGAGGAAGGTGACGTCCAGCGTGCGCCCGTCGTCGCCCACCTCGGCGCCGTCCAGGCCCAGCAGGTGCGCCGCGCGCACATCGGCGCGGCGCGGCTCCGTCCCGCACCGGGCCGTCGGTCGTTCGGATCGCCCGGTCATGCCGCCACCCCGCCCTCGAACACGTCCTGCCGCCGCGAACCGGTCCGGCGCACGAGGTACGCCAGCTCGACCCGCACCACGTTCTCCTCGCTCGTCACGTCGAGCGAGGCCACCTCGATCACATCGCCGAGCCACTGCTGCAGCGCCGCCTGGACGGACAGCTGCAGGGTGGCCGCCAGCTCCGGGCTGTTCGGCGCGAAGACCAGGTCGAGCAGCCCGCAGCCGAAGTCCGGGTGCATGACCCGCTCGCCCGGCGCGGTGAACAGCAACTGCTCGATCAGGTCCCGCACATGGTCGTCGTACGCCGCCTCGGCGGTGCGCCCCCGGCTGTCGGTCCGGAACGGGAAGGCCAGGTCCGTCCGGACCGGCTCGGCGCGGTTCCCGGGGTACCCCGTGCCGCTCATGTCCCCTCCGCCCGCTGTTGGACCACGGTCACGATCGGCGGCCCCTGCGGGACCTGCTCGGCGCTCTGGCACAGCCCGACGGCGGAGCGCGGCAGCGCGGGGGAGCCGTTCACCCGGATCCGGGCCGAGGGCACCACCCAGCGGACCGTGACGCAGGGCTGCGGCTTGCCGGCCACGGTGAACGGGCAGCCGGTCACGGTGTACGGGTCGGCGGTGCTGGTGACGGCCTGGCCGGCGACCAGCACCCGGGCCTGGACGGGCCGGGCGGTCGCCTGGGCGCCGTGCGGGCAGGTCACCGTCGCGTTGACGTGCAGCAGATTTCCGGGCACGAGACTCTCCCCGTCAGGTCACGCTCAGGGCGTCCTGGTTGATCGAAACGGTGGCGCCGACCAGCGAGATCGAGGCGCCCTGGCCATTGCTGATCCGGATGCCCGAGTCGTTGATCACGATCGAGGCCCCGCCGGGTGTGCGCAGGGTGATCCCGGTGGTCGGGTCGTCGGACAGCACGATCACCCGCCGCCCGGTGGTCTCCAGCACCGCGTTCGGCGCGCCCGGCGGGCCGGTGGTCGCCTCCACCGGCACCTCCGAGGCGGAGCCGTACCAGCAGCCCGTCCAGACCGGGTAGCTCTGGTCGCCCTGCTCGAACTCCAGCCACACCCCGGCTCCGACCGGCGGGAGAGCGTAGTGGCCCATGCCCGGACCGGCCACCGGGAAGCACGGCATCGCCCAGCTCGACACCGCCTCGCCCAGCACGTCGGGCACCTGGGCCTGGATGCGGCCGATCCCCAGCGGGTCGACGTTGTTCACCACCGTCCCCCGGAACTTGCCGAGGTAGCGGGTCGGTTCGGCCATGCCGGCACTCCTGACTTCGGTGGGACGTAGGTGCGGTGGGACGTAGGTGCGGTGGGATTTCGGTGCTACGGGACGACGGTCGGCTGGAGGGCGATCAGGCCCTCCCGGGTCAGCGTGAAGTTCTGGGTGTAGGAGCCGCGCCTGAGGTTGTGGGTGACGCTCTTGACGAAGTACAGGCCGTCGTAGGTGAGCCCGGCGCCGCGGACGCCGACCAGCTCGCGCGGCCGCAGCACCCGGCCGTAGCGGACCACGTCCAGCTGCCCGGAGCCCGAGACGGCGTCCGCCGACTGCATCGCCTGGGCGATGATCTCGGCCACCGCCTGGGTGTTGTCCTTCTTGGCGGTGTCGGCGACCACCTTCTTCTTCAGCGCCGGCGCGGGCCGCAGCGCGAGCGGCGGGCGCAGGATGCTCACCTCCGGCACCGGCAGCACCGAGGACACCTTGGTCGCCGGGAGCTGGATCCGGGCCTCCGGCTCCTCGCGGGCGGTCCCGTCGAAGGCGAAGGTGAGCTGGTCGACGTTGGACAGCGCGTCCATGTTCACGTTCAGCGCGTGCTGCGGGACGCCGAGCCGGTTCTCCGGCCCCCAGTAGGCGCGGCTCGTCCCGGGGACCGGGCCGGGCTCAAGGTAGAAGACGTAGCCGTTGGCCTTCGCCAGCTCGTTGACGTACCCGAGGTCGGTGCCCTTCTGGAAGTCGATCCGCCGGGTGGGCATCGGCGTCTGCGGCACCAGCTCGGGGATGACCAGCGGGACGATGCCGTACTGCCCGTACTTGGCGATGATCGCGGCGACCCGGGCGGCCGGGGACATCGCGGGGAAGGGCACCCCGGCCTGCTCCTCCAGGTCCATCAGCACCGTCAGGTCCTCGCCGGTGACGGTGAGGGTGGACTGGCCGGGCTGGTTGCTGATACCGACCTCCTGACGGATGATCACACCGTCCATCAGCACGGTCGGGGTGCCGGTGACCGTCACCACCAGCACGATCCTGATCTTCGGGTCGAAGAAGCCGCCCGGCAGCAGCGCGGTGTCGATCAGCCCGCGCTTCGACAGGTCGAAGGCCAGCTGGAACCCGCTGCGCTGTCCGGACGCCACCGTGACCTGCGCGGACAGCAGGGCATCGGTCACCGGCTGCGGCACCGGCACCGGGATCTGCGGCCCCATCAGCAGGCCGAGGTGGATCGACCCGATCGGTCCGTCGCCCGTGACGGCCGCGACCTCAGGCACGGCCCACCCCCGGGACCGCGCCGGGCAGCGCGACGGTGATCCGCCGGCCCGGCGTCGCGGTCAGCTCCCGAGGGTCCAGCACCGGGTTGGCGTCGGCGATCCGCCACCACCGGTCGGCGCTGCCGAGGTACCGGTGGGCGAGCAGGTCGGGGCGGTCGCCGGCGCCGACGGTGTGCTCGGCGAGCGGGGTCAGGCCGTCCGGGTCCGGCAGCAGTCGCCGTCGCAGATACGGCACCTGACGCCCGTCCGGCTCGGTGCGCACCGCGACCGGGACGCCGTGGTACCGGCTGGTCAGGGGGTACGGCGAGGGCGCGGGCAGCGCGTCGAGCGGGTGGCCGGCGGTCATCGCAGCCCCCCGCCCAGACCGAGCGCGCTCAGCCGGCCGTCGGCCGCCGCGCCGACCAGCCGCTCCTTCTGCGCCAGGTGCGCCAGGTAGAGCTCGGCCCCGCGGTGCCCGGTCGGCAGATCGCTGACGGTCAGGACGCGCAGGCCGATCGCGACGGCGGCCCTGATCGGGTTCAGGTCGATGTCGAACGCCTCCTCGGTGATGGTGAGTTCGGTCAGCCGCACCGGCAGGATCCGCTTGCCGCCCCAGGTGAACAGGGTGAGCGGGGCCTCGATCGGCGTGATCTCCAGGGTGCCGAGCGCGGCGAGCGCCTGGTTGGCCCTGAGCTGCGCGCTGGCCGGCTGCACCAGTGACTCCAGCGTGGCCAGCTGCGGATGGATGCCGTTCGGGGCCGGCAGCTCCAGCTGGTCGGTGGCGTCCAGCTCCGCGGTGAACTTCCAGCTCTCCACGGCCGGCCCCTTGAGCCGCAGCGCCTCGGTCCGGTCCCCGCTCCCGTCCGCCCCCGCCACCTGCGGGGCCAGCGACCGCTCCAGACTGTCCGGGTTGAACTGCAGCACGATGATCCGCTGCGGCGTGCCGCGCTGCGGATCGACGATCACCAGCCCGGACCGCACCGGCCTCGGGGCGTCCGTGTAACCCAGGGGCGGGCTACTCATGGCCCTCCTCCAGCACCCGCAGGGCGATCCCGGCCTGGCGGGCGACCTCCGGGTCCGTCTCCTGGGTGAGCAGGTCCGCCAGCGGCTCCCGGTACTCGGGCCACTCGGCGTACACCATGGCCTGCACGGCGGCCCGGCGGACCCGGGCGTCCCGGTGCCGCACCGCCGCCAGCACGCGGGTGACCACCGAGTCCACCGCCCGCTTGGGGGAGCCGGCGCCCAGCAGCAGCACGGACCTCGCCCGCTCGAACGGGTCGGCGCGGACGTCGAGGTCGGCCTCCAGCTCGTCGACGCTCCGGACGTCGAGCGCGGCCTCCACCCGAGCCGACGCCGCCTGGACCCGCGTGTCGTCGTCGCCCGTGACCACCAGGTACCGCGCGTCGATGAACTCGTCCGCGACGTAGTGGGCCGACAGTCCGCCGGGCAGCGACCACTTCGCCTCGTAGAAGGCGTGGCTCGCCGGATCCCGCGCGATGTCCCCCTGGTAGGCCCATCCCTCGGCCTCGGCGAAGGCCCGGATCTCGGCGTTGTCCACGGAGTCGCGGAGAATCAGGCGACGACCCACGTACGGTCCGACGGCCATGCGGCCTCCCTTCCTGTCTGTTCCGGGCCTCAGAGGCCGTAGATGGTGCGGATGTGGTTCCGGATGTGTGCGAACAGGGCGTCCTTGCCGCCCTCGTCGGCGAAGTCGAGTTCGAGCGTCGCGGCCCAGGCCTGGAGGAACGCCACCTCGCGCTCGGCCATGGCATCGGCCGCGGGCGTGACCTTCACCTCCTTGTCCCGGGCGGCCTTCCCCCAGGCGTGCTCCACGTAGGACTGCTTCCACGACTCCACCTTGGCGTGCGCCGCCGCCCGCTCCGCCTCGGTGGCGTTCTCGTCCTTGATCACCTTCCGGACCGCCCGGCGTTCCCTGGCCGGTATCCCCTGGGCCGTGAGGAAGCGGGCCTGGCTGGTGCCGGTCATTTTTTCGAGCTCGCTCAGCCGCAGTCCCTCCGCCGCCGCGAGCTCCTGCATGCGCGTGGCGAACACGGCCGCATCGGGCTTCTTGGCGCTCAAGTCCTTGAAGGCGAAGGCGAGATCGAGTTGCCGGGCCGCCGACTGCGCCTTGTCCGGTGCCAGCGGCAGTTTGTTGAAGGCCTTGTCCAGGCCGGTCAGTCCGGCGGCGCGCTGCTTCGGGTTGAACTTGCCGGCGTCCTCCGTCGCGACCTTGTAGGCCATGGCCCGGTAGACCACGTCGCTGGGCGCCCGGTTGTGCTCGACGGCGCCGAGGGTGTGCAGGAAGAGCCTCCTGCGCTCCGGGACGGCGTCCTCGCCCTGCGGCGCGGGGCCCCCGCCCAGATCGGCGAGCATCACCCGGGCGGTCTTCTGCTGTTCCGCCGGCGGCATCCCGCTGAACATCTCCGGATACTTCTCGCCGAGCCTCTCCTCGGCGCTGCCGTGCGGTTTGGCCACCTGATTGCGTGGACTGTTCTTCCCCTGGTGGAGACCGGTGGTCGCGCCGTTCGGGCCCTCGACCGTCTGGTAGCTCCAGTCCGGGAACGCCAGCGTGCGGAACTTGTTGGCCAGGGACACCGAGTCCACCCGGTCGCCGGCGGCTATCCGGCGGTTCTGCTCGTCGTACCCGATGTTCTCGGCGTTCTCCACGTGCCGCTTCGAGTCCCGGACCTCCTTCGCCACCTGGCGGATGTACTTGAGGAGTTCCTCGCGGTCGAGTTCCACCCCCGCGACGGTGACCCGTTCCGGGTTCAGCAGCGCGCGGACCACGAACCGCGGCAGGCCGGTCAGTTCGAGCCCGGTCAGCCGGTACCAGGCGCGCAGGGCCCGCAGCACGGCGCTCAGGACCTGCCGGCGGACCCCCTTGCCGAGCAGCCGTGCCAGCCGGGGCCGCAGACGGGCCACGATCAGGTCGAGCCGCTGGTCCTTGGCCTGCGGCGAGTTCTCCCGCTGACGGCGCTCGGCGCGCTGCTGACGGCGCTTCCGCTGCCACTCGCGCAGGCGCTCGCGCTGCCTGCGGTAGGCGTCGCGGATGCGCTGGGCGCCGCTGGTGAGGGCGCGCCCGAGCCGGCTGCCGAGCAGCCGGCGGCCGAGGGCGCGGGCGGCGCCCCGGACCCGGTGGAGGGCGGCTCTGACGGTCTGCCGGGAGGCGTTGAGCGCACGGCCGACGGCGGAGCCGGGGCGGCGGGGCACGGCGGGCTTCGGGCGGGTGACCTCGCGGCGCGGGCGTCCGGCGCCGGCGGTCCGGCGGGGGTCGGTGCGGCCTTCGGAACGGCGTTCCGGACGGCGATCCGGACGGCGTTCCGGGTGGCGTTCCGGGTGGCCGACGGTCTGCCGGGCGGGTCCGCTCCGGCCGGGCGGGGTCCGGCCGGGGGAGGGGCGGCGGCGGAGCGCCTGGGTCGCCCGGCGCAGGCCCGCCCGGGCCCGGTTGACGGCGTTTCCGGCCGCCTTGCGGGTGCCCCGGCCGGCCCTGGCCAGGCCCTTCAGGATCCGCTGGGCGATCCCCTTGAGCCTGCTGCCGACCGCCTTGCCGGCCGCCTTGAGCTTGCCGAGCAGGAAGTTGGAGATGAAGTCCAGCAGCGCGACCACGCCCGCCGCCACCGCGTCGGCGAACAGACAGGCGGCCGATCCGGACTTGACCGCCTTGAGGAAGGCGACGAACCTCCCGATCGCGGCGACGATCCGGCTCACGGTGTTCCACGCCGCCACCAGCCCCTGGATGATGGCCATGATCGCGCCCGCGGCCGGCACGATCAGCGACACCAGCTTCTCGACGACGATCGAGACGATCATCCCGGGCAGCGCGGCGACGATCGCCTGCCAGGCCATCCGGCCGATCCGGGCCATCGAGATACAGCCCTTGACCAGGACGCCGACCAGGGTGGACGTCAGCCCGACGACCGACTCCACCTTCTCGTCGAACCACTGCCGCACCGCGCGCTTGATCGCACCCCACAGGTGGAGCCGGACCCCGTCGACCGCGGCGGTGCCGAGCTTGCGCAGCCACCCGCCCGGGTCGGCGGCGATGTCGCCGATCAGGATCGCGAACTCGCCGAAGACCGCGATCGCCTTCCGCACGAAGTCGATCGCGTCCAGCACCGCCCGGCGGACCGCCTCGACCGCGGCCTTCAGCCCCGCCTCCAGCACGTCCAGCAGCGCGTTCAGCCCGGCCGCGAGCACGTCGAGCAGCTTGTTGACGGCGTTCTTGAGCCGGTCCGCCCACGCGTTGACCTTGGCGACGGCCTTGTCGCGCCACTCCTCGATCCGCCGGCGGAACCTGTCGCGCAGCTCGGGGAAGGCCGCCAGCAGGACGTCACAGATCCTGATCAGCGCGTCCGCGAGGCTGGTGATCAGGTCGACGGCGAACCTCCGCGCCTGGTCGATCGCCCAGTTCGCGAAGGTGCGGAAGCCGTCGATGATGGCGTTGACCAGGCCGCGGAAGTAGTCGAAGACCTTGGTGACCGCCTCGACCAGCGCGTCGAAGGCCGCCTTGACCTTGGACTTGACCCAGCCCCACCAGCCCTCGGACTCCTCCTTCTTGCGGTCCTTCTCCCGCTGCGCCTTCTCCTCGGCCTCCCGCCGCTTGTCCTGGATCTTCCGGTTGTCCTGCTGCCGGCGGTCCTCGACGTCCCGGTCGGTCTCGGTGCGCCTGCGGTCGATCCGGCCGGACTTGTCCCGGTGCTCGGCGTCGGCGTCCCGGTCCGCGCCGGACACCGTCCGGTCCTGCTCGACGCGCCACTGCCCGCGTTCGGCCCGGACCCGCTCCGCGGCGTCGCCCCGCTCGCCGGCCTGGGCCTGGGCGTTCTCGGCCACCTCCCGGTCGATCTCGGCCTGGTTCCCCCGGCGCGCCTCGGTCTCGTCCTGCTGCTGCCGGGCCTGCGCGGAGCCCAGCCGGCTCCGGCCCTCGCCGACCGCGGCCCGGATCTGCGGGCCGCGCTCCTGCTGGGTCACCAGGCCGATGCCCGGCGCGACATCGGCCGCCCGGCCGGTGGCGGCGCCCCCGCGCCCGCCGCCGCGCCCGTCACCGCCACCCGGGACGGAGGCGGTCAGGGTCTCCGCCGGCACGTCCGGGTGGATCCCGTCCTCGCCCATCGGCCTGGCGGCGTCCTCCCGGCCGACGCCGAGGATCCTGGTGGAGCTGTCCTTGAGCTTCGCCGCCTGCGCGTCGGTGCGCGCCGGATCGCTCTCGCCGGTCAGTTCGACCCTGGGTGCCTGACCGACCGTGGTGTTCAGCGCCGGGTCGGTCGAGGGCACGCCGTCCAGCGCGCCCTGGACCCGCTGCACCTCCTGCGGCGAGACCTGGCCGCCCGCGTCGTCGGCGACATGGGGCGCGGCGACCCGCTCGCCGGGATTCCGGCCCGCCACCTCCTTCCGCTCGGCCTGCGGCCGCGCGCCGTCCGCGCCCGCCGGTCCGACCCGCTCCAGCCGCTCGGTCACCGCCTCGGCCGGCGGCGCGGCCTCGGGCGGGCCTGAGCGGGTCCGTGGGGCGCCGGACGGCCGCTGGACGGCCGGCGGGTCCGCCTGCAGCCGGGCGTGCTGCTCGCCGACTGTCCGGTCCACCGAGCCGTCGACGCCGTCCAGGGTGGCGGCCATCCGGTCGGGCGGCAGGCTCGCGGCGGTGGCGAGGGCGCTCTGCGGGTCCTGGGCGGAGACATCGGGCGGGGCCTGTTCCGCCTGCTGCTCGGCCGGGGCCGCGTCGCCCGGGGCGCCGGTTCCGGCCCCGCCCGCGCAGCCGCCGCCGGGGGCGCCCGCTTCGCCCGGCTCCGCCTCGGTGGTGGGCTGCGGCGGGCCCGCGCAGGCGCCGCCGCCGGTCTCCAGGGAGGCGTCCGGGGCGGGCCCGGCGGCGAGTCCGGCCGGGGTGTCGGTCTGCTCGGCCGCCGGGCCGGGGGTGGCGGCGGGCGGTGCCGCGCCGGGCGCGGCGTCGGGTGCGCCGCCCGGGGCCTCGCCGTCGACCGGTCCGGCGGTGGGGTCGGCGGCGGTGCGCTCCGGGAGGGCGGGCTCGGGTGACGGCGCGGGCTCGGCCTCCCGGGTCTCCTGGGCAGGTGCCGCCGGCTGTTGCTCCTGCCGGTCCGGCGGCGGCTCCGGGGCGGTGGGCTCGACGGCCGGGGTCCGCTCCTCGGGCTCCTCGGCCTCCTCGGGTTCCGCGGGCTCCCCGGCTTCCCCGGTCCGGGCGTCGGGAGCCGGCTCGGGTGGCGCCGCCGGCTCCTCGTCGGTCTCCGGCCGGCCCTCCCGCTCCTCCTGGACCTGCTCGGCCTTGGTCGCGGGCGGCTCCGGGAGCGCCGGCGCCTCGGCGTCCGGCGCGTTCGAGGCGTTCGCCGACAGCGGGATCCGGTCGACGGTCGGGACGTCGGACACCTCGGGGTCCGACGACGGCAGGAAGTCCCCGGGCCGCAGCTCCGGCGCGGCGGCCTCCGCCTGCGGTGGGCGGTCCCGGGCCGGGTCCGGGGCGTCGTGGACCTCGGCGTCCGCGTCCGGCTCCAGACCCAACGGCTTTTCCTCGTCCCGGACGTCGTCCTGCGGGCGGTCGCCGTCCAGCAGCCCGTGACGGGTGAGCGGGCTGTCCGGGGCCTGCGCGATCGCGTCCAGGCGCTCGGGTTCGACCGGCGCGGGCTGCGGTGTCGGTGCGGCGGCGGGCTCCTGCGGCGTCGTCCCGGCCGAGGGCTGGGCGGCGGCGTCCGGCTGCCCGGCGCCGGGCGCGCCGGTGACGGGTACGGTCGGCGGCGCGGCGGGCTCCTCCGCCGCGGCGGGTACGTCCGGTGCCGCCTCCGGTGCCGCCTCGGGGGCCGTGTCGGGGGCCGCCTCGGGCGGTGCTTCGGGTGCCTTCGGGCCGGCCGCGTCCTCGGCGGGTGGTGCCGGCTGCTCGTCCTGCTGCGGCTTCGGCTGTCCGGCTTCCTCGTCCTGGCCCGCGCCGCCCGCGCCGCCCGCGCCCTGCTGGTGCGCCGGGTCGTCGGCCTGCTCGTGCTCGTCGCCGGTGTGCTCTGCGGCCTCGCCGGTGCCGGTGGCCTCGGTGACCGGCGCGGGCGTCAGGGCGCCGTCCAGATCGGCCGGACGGTGCTCCGCGGCCTCGACCAGCTCCAGCACCCGGGTGTAGTCCGAGGAGGGCAATCGGTCCGCCAGCCGGTCCAGCACGGAGGCCTGCAACTCGGGGGCGAAGCGTGCGAGTTGCAGGCGGACCCGGCCGGAGGTGTCGGTCGGGTCGCCGCGCAGCGAGCGCAGGATGCCGGCTGCCAGCCGGTCGACCAGGGTGGCCGGATCGAGCCGCTCGGTGCGGAACCGGTCGGCGTCGACCGTCGCGTACCGGAGCCAGCCCGGGGTGGCCCCCGGCGTCGTCGCCGCCGGCCGGTCGTCCCGCGCGCCGTGTTCCGCCTCCCGTTCGATCGCGTCCTGCGGCAGGCTGACCGCGCCCAGGTCGCGCCCGGCCCGCAGCGCGCCGAGCGGGTGCGGGGCCTGGACGGTGTGCAGCAGCTCATGGGTGAGCAGCCGTCGGCCGTCCTCGGCGGCCGGGCGGTACTTGCCCTCGCCGAAGAAGAGGTCAGGGCCGACGGCGACGGCGTCCGCGCCGATCAGCTCGGTCAGCGCGGCGGAGTCCCGGTCGGTGTGCACCCGGACCCGGCTGAGGTCGTGCCCGAGCCGCGCCTCCAACTCCCGGCGCAGGCCCGGGTCGAGCGGCTGGCCGGCGCCGGAGACGATCTCCTTCGGCTCGGGCGTGCGGGCCTTCGGCGTGCGCGTCCTGCGCTTGGCCGCGTCCGGCGCGGTGTCCTTCGAGGAGGCGGCGGCAGTGGCGGCGGGTCTGGTCATGTCCGCCCCCGTCCTCGTCCCCGGTCCGGCGGCCGGCCGCCGCCGGACAGCCCGGCGTGCACGGCGCGGGCGAGCGCCTCGCCGAGCCGTTGCGGGGAGGCGCCCGCCGGCAGCGGCGGCAGCCCGCGCAGCAGGTCCAGCTCGCGGTCGCCGCCGGTCGCCAGCGGCACGCCGCGCGCCTCGACCAGCCGGGTCAGCTCCCTCCGGAACGCCGCCGTCAGCCGGTCGTGGTCGATCCGCGCGAAGCCGTCGAGGACCAGTTCGCCGATCTCGACCTCGATCCGTCCGGTCTCAGGGGCCCGCCGCCCCTCGCCCAACCCCTCGCTCAGCCCGTTGGTCAGATCCATCCGCCGACCTCCGAGGGCGTCAGCGAGCGCTCCAGCTTCAGGTACTCGGTGCGCGCGGCGGCCAGCAGGTGCCGCATCTGCAAGGGGCAGTCCTCCTCGGCGGCCTGGAAGGCGGCGGAGAGCGCGATATTGCGGATCGAGCCACCGGTCACGGTCAGCTGCGCGAGCCGCTCCGGGTCGAGGCCCGCGCTGGGCGTCCGCTCGGGGATGACCCGCCGCCAGATCTCGGCGCGCTCCGACACCCCCGGGAACGGGAAGTCGACCACGAACCTGATCCGCCGCATGAACGCCGGGTCCAGCGCCTTCTTCATATTGGTGGTGAGCACGGCCAGGCCCCGGTAGGCCTCCATCCGCATCAGCAGATAGCTGACCTCCAGGTTGGCGTAGCGGTCATGGCTGTCCCGGATCTCGCTGCGCTTGCCGAACAGCGCGTCCGCCTCGTCGAACAGCAGCAGGGCGCCGCCGCGCTCGGCCGCGTCGAAGACCCGCCGGAGGTTCTTCTCGGTCTCGCCGATGTACTTGCTGACCACCTGGGAGAGGTCGATGACGAACAGGTCCACCCCGAGCTGTCCGGCGACGACCTCGGCCGCCAGCGTCTTCCCGGTGCCCGACCCGCCGGCGAACAGCGCGGTGACGCCGAGGCCGCGGCGCAGCACCGCCTCGAAGCCCCACTCCTGGTAGACCGTGCCGCGCCGGCGGACGTGGGCGACGATCTCGCGCAGCGTGGCGCGCTGGTGCTCCGCCAGCACGAGGTCTTCCCAGCCGGCCCGCGGCTCGACCCGCCGGCCCAGCTCGTCCAGGGACATCCGGGCCTCCGTCAGTCCGGCGTGCCAGGCGAGCGGGCTGATGTCCCGGCCGCCGCCGGCCGCCCGCCGGGCGGTGGCGGCGGCCGAGCGGATCACATGGCCGGGCAGCGAGAACTGCGCGGCCAGCGCGCGGAGGTCGCCCTCGGCGAGGCCCGGTGCGCCGTCCAGCGCCGTGGCCCAGATCGCCAGCTGCTCCTCGGGGCCGAGCGGGGGCACGGTCAGCCGGGCGCGGTCCGAGACGTCCGAGGGCGGCGGCTCGTCGCCGGACACCACCAGCGGCACCGCCAGGCTCGTGAGGAAGGCCTCCGTGCCGTGCGGGGCCTGCGGGCGCTCCCCGCCCTCCACCAGCAGGGCGGCCGGGATCAGGATCGCCTCGCGCTGCCAGAGCCGGGCGAGGCGCTCGCGTTCGGCGGGCTCGGTGGGCAGGTCCTCGCGGTGCGCGGCGTAGAGGCCGAGCCCGGCGTGGTGGGCGGCGGCCGCCGCGATCTCCCAGCGGGTGCGGCGGTCGGCGCCGGTCAGTTCGGTGTGCGGCGGGCCGGCCGGCCCGGCCTCGGTCCACGTCCGGGCCAGCTCGGCCGCGCAGCGCTCGTGCGGGCCGGGCAGCTCGCCGGGCGGGCCGATCCGGGTGAGCAGGCCGTGCAGCCGCGCGTCCAGGTAGGGCACTCCGACCAGGAAGTGCAGCACCCGTTCGTCGATCCGCAGCCGGGAGGTGGTGAGCGCCGTCTCGTCGTCCAGCTCGACCAGCCGGAACCGGCGCAGCGGGCCTACCGGGGTGAGCGCGCTCCAGTGCGGCCGGTCCAGGGCGGCGAGGGCGAGCGAGAAGGTCGGGTACCCGCGCCCGGGGTCGCCGCTCGCGGCGGCGCACCGGGCGGCGGCGGTGGGGTCGATCGCGGGCGCGGCGGCCAGGACGAGGACGTCCCGCTCGAACGGGGTGAGCCCGAAGTCGGCGGTGAGGGCGTCCAGGGCGGTGGCGGGCCGCGCGGGCTCGCCGGAAGGCGGCCGGTCGTCGGTGCGGCCGGCCGCGTGGGCGTCGACCCGGTCGAGCACGGCGGCGACCGCGGCCGACAGCGCCCGCCGGTGCGGCTCGTCCACCGGGCCGTCGCGGCCCTGCTTTCGGCGCGTGCTCATCTCTCCCCCCTTCTGCGGTCGGTGCGTCTGCGATCAGTGCGTCAGGTCCACCACGGGACCGGTGAAGGTGCCGTCGGCGGACACCGTCAGCTCGCTCGGCACGCCGTCCACCTGGATCCGGGCCAGGTACGCCGTCGGGCGGACGCCGGCGACCGGGACCCGGACCACGAACGGGTCGGGGCGCGGCCGGGTCGGCACGGGTGCGCGGAACCGGTGGCTCGCCGCCGGCCGCCCGGCGGGTGGGTGCGACTCGTCGAGCAGCAGCAGGACCTGCTGGTCGTCCCCGAGCGGCAGGTCCAGCCGGACGTCCAGCCGGGCCGAGACCCCGGCCGGTCCTTCGCTGCGGCCCGCCGTGCCGATCGGCGCGACGATCCGCGGCTGCCGGGCGAAGGTCTGCGCGTCGGACTCCATGGCGAGGTGGTCGGCGGCCGGCCGGCCGTCCAGCACCAGCCCGTGCAGCACCCGCACCTGGTGCACGCCGGGCGGCAGGTCCGCCGGTACGGCGACCACCAGCCGGTCGTCCCGGACGGCGCCCGGGTCGACCGGCACCCGCCGCTCGCCCAGCCGGACCACGACCAGGTCCGCGCGCAGGCCGGAGCCGACCAGCACCAGCTCCCGGTCCTTGGTCACCGGCCCCTCCCCGGGGGCGTCCGGGGAGCCGGCCGGCCGGGAGAGCACCTGGTCGACGACCGGCCCGCGGGACGGCACGGCCCGAACCGTGCGGCGCAGCACGGGCTTGCCGGCCACCGGATCGGCCCTGCCCTCGATCAGGACGACGGTGGCCTGGTAGACGACGGACAGCGCGTACGGCGTCTGGAACAGCGCGGTCCAGAGCTTGGAGAGGTCGTCGACGTCCATCGGCGCGGGGGTGAGGCGCACCCGCTGCGGGGAGGCGGCCAGGTCCGTCCCCGCCAGGTACGGCCGGGCGGCCGCCTCGTCGATCAACTGCCGGGACAGCACCGGCTGTTCGGTCAGTGCCCGGACCACGCAGCCGAGCAGTCGCTGGCCGACCAGCTGGGACTCCTCGCCGTAGCAGCTGATCAGGTAGTGCAGGTCGAGGGCGGTGGTCGGCCGGGCGAGCAGGGTGCCGTCGGCCGCGCGGGTGGGCGCGTCGAGGTTGCGCAGCGCGGCGTTGGGCGTGACCTGGTAGAGGAAGACGGTGATGGCCGGGTCGGCCGGCGGCTCGGTCGGCGGTTTGCGGGCGCCGACGTCGACCGCGAACGGGATGTCGGGCGAGAGCGCGCGGGTGAGGAGCAGCCGCAGCGCCTCGCTCACGGTCGCGATCGCCAGGTGATTGCTCATGGGCCCGCCCGTTCGGTCATGAGGGCTCCCGGGTGAGGTACGTGTCCAGGTCGAGGGCCGGGGCCGGGCGGGCCGCCCGCGGTCCTCGGGGCGTGATCGGGGTGCGCTCGGCGGCCTTGACCTCGACCCGTCCGATCCGGACCTGCACCACCCGCTCGACCGGCCGCTGTGGGCGGCGGGCCCCGCTCCCGGGGGCGGGACGCGCGGCGGCGGCCACGGCGGCCACGGCGGCCCGCCGTCCGGACGCCGGCGCCGCGGCGGGGCGCGGCGGCGCGGGCGGTGCTCCGGCCGACGGCCCGGGGGCGACGGTACGGCGCGGCGCGGTGCCGGGGGGCACGGCGACCGGGCGGGTCCCCACCCGCGCCGCCGGCCCGATGTCCCGCGCGGCCGGGGCGGCGCGGGTTCCCGCGGCCGGGACGAGCGGCGGCGCGACCAGCAGCGGTGTGCGCGCCGGCGGCGGGACGGGAGCGGCGGTCGGCCGCCGGTCGCCGACCGTCGCCGGGAGCGCCTGCCCGGGCGGTCCCGGACGCGGCGCCGCCGGCCGGGGGAGCGGTGCGGGAAAGGTCCGCGGGCCCGCCGCGGCCGGCTCCTCGCCGACGGCCGGCCGCAGCGGTTCGAGCGCGTCGGTCCGTTCGAACGGCCCCGGCAGGCGCGGGCGCACGCGCACGCCGGCCGCGGTTCCGGCCCGCTCCCGGTCCGGTCCGCCCTTCGCGAGCAGACGGTCGAAGTGGTCAGGCATCGGCACACAGCTCCAGGTAGTAGCGGCGCCGCAGCGGGCTGAGCGCCAGGATCTCCGGCTCGCTCCACCCGTAGGCGGTGGCCAGCAGATGGACGTCGAGCAGGGTCGCCCGGGCCCAGTCGTCCAGCTCCTCCCAGAGGTAGGAGGCGATGTCCAGCTCGGCGAGGGTCTGCCGGCCGCACCCGGGGCAGTCGAGGTTCAGCCGGACGTCCGCGCAGGGGTCGGCGGCCGCGGCGGCCTCGGCCATCCGCCGCTGGACCGGTGCGGGGAGCCGGCGGGCGGTCACCGGTTCCCCGTCGTGCTCGGCGGTCAGCATGCACCGCTCCAGCAGGACGGTCCTGGCCCGGCCCTCGGGGGCCTGTTCGGCGGCGGCCAGGTCGCCGGGGGTGGCCGGCCGGAAGCCGACCCGCCAGCCGTCCAGCTCCACCCGCAGCGGCCCGGGCGCCGGCCGCGCGGCCCCGACCACCTGCCCGGCGTCGAGGGTGAACTCCAGCTCCTCCGGGCAGCCCGGGCAGCCGGCCCGCATGGTGAGCCGCTCGCCGAACAACGCGACGCGCAGGCCGAACAGTTCGGCGTCCCGCTCGCCGAGCGGCACGGCCAGCAGCTCCTCCGCCCCGGCGCCGGGGCGGGCGAGGGTGTGCAGCAGCAGCGCCCGTGCGCTGCGGCCGGCCGCCAGCCCGGCCTCCCAGGTGGCCAACAGGGCGCCCTGCCCGGCGAGTTCCATCAGCCGCCCCCGATCAGGCCGGCTGCTGGAACGACGGTTCTTCCGGCTCGGGCGTCTCCTCGTCCCGCTCCCAGCCCTCGACCTCCAGCTTGAGGCTCTGGATCGCCACCGCGTTGGCGTTGGCGTCCAGTTCGCCGAGCACCTGGTACTCGCTCGGCCAGGCGCGGTACAGCTTGTGGGCGACCGCCACCTGGCCGGCCTCGTTGAGCACCTGGATCACCAGGTCCTTGCGGAAGTCCCGCAGCGAGACCTCCGCCCCGCGGCCCGCGCCGACCATCCAGACCTTGTTGGCCCAGCGGTCGAACTCCGGGTCGTGGGTGACGCCGCGCTCCAGGGTGACCGCCTCGAAGTCGGTGCGTCCCGGCGATTTCCGCGGCGCGCTCGGATCGCCCCCGCTGCGGTGCTTCACCACTTCGGTGGTGCGCTTGAGCGGGCTGACCTTGCTGACCCCGGCGACGACCCGGCCGTCCCAGACGACCAGGAATTTGAAGTTCTTGTACGGATCGAACCGGTGCGGATTGACGGTGAACTCGACCATGGAGATCCTAAACCTCGAACTGTCCGGCGAGCTGCTCGATCTTGACGATCACGAATTCCGCGGGTTTCAGCGGGGCGAATCCGACCACGACGTTCACCACACCGCGATTGACGTCGTCCTGGGTGGTGGTGTCCCGGTCGCACTTGACGAAATAGGCCGAGCGCGCGGAGGTGCCCTGGAACGCGCCCTGCTGGAACAGCGAGTGCAGGAACGCGCCCACGTTCAGCCGGATCTGCGCCCACAGCCGCTCGTCGTTGGGCTCGAACACCACCCACTTGGTGCCGCGGTAGAGGCTCTCCTCCAGCATCAGCGCGAGGCGCCGCACCGGGATGTACTTCCACTGCGAGCCGAGCGCGTCGGCGCCGGCCATGGTCCGGGCGCCCCACGCCACCGGGCCCACCACCGGGAAGGTCCGCAGGCAGTTCACCGCGAGCGGGTTGAGCAGGCCGTTCTCCCGGTCGGTGAGCGGGACGGTGAGCGCGCGCACCCCAGGCAGGCCGGCCTCGGTGCCCGCGGGCGCCTTCCAGACGCCCCGCTGGGCGTCGGTGCGGGCCATCACGCCGGCGATGGTGCCCGACGGCGGGAAGGCCCGCAGCCGGCCGGTGAGCGGGTCGACCAGCTCCAGGTGCGGGAAGTACAGCGCCGCGTGGTCGCCGCGCACCGAGTCGAAGGCGGACAGGCCCGCCCGGGCGGCGTCCAGCGTCGTCCACGCCTGCGGCGAGTCGACGATCAGGAACATCCGCTTCTCCGCGCACAGCGCCTGGGCGGCCGAGACGACCGTGACGGCGTCGTCGACGTCGGCGTAGCCGGCCAGCTCCGGCAGCACCAGCAGGTTGACGTCCTGCACGTCGCGCAGGGCCTGGATGCCGGTCTTGCCCGCCTCGCTGCCGATCAGGTCGGTCAGGCCGGGGGCGCCGCCGTCCTGGCCGCCGGCGAGGGCGAGGACCGGCGGGTTGACCGAGCCCTCCAGGCCGAGGTTGTTGGCGGCCTCGCCGAGGAAGCGCACCACGTCGGCCGGGTCGGTCGAGCCCGCGACGACCTGCAGCTGCCGGCCGAACACGCTCACCCGGGTGCCCGCGAAGGCCCGCCGGCCCGGGGCGTCGGGCAGTGCGCGCAGCTTGCGCTCCAGCAGCAGGGCGAGTTCGGCGACGGTGGCCGGGGCGGCGCCGTCCACGGCCGGGTCGTGGATCCGGACGGTCCGCGCGTCGTCACCGATCTTGACCTGGATCTCGTGGGTGAGGTCCGGCAGCGTGGCCGCGAACGGCTTGGAGACCGTGCCCACCGGGTCCGGCCGGCTCTCCGTCAGCACCTTCACCCGGACCACCGCCGAGCCGCCGTTGACCACCGTCTCGGCGAACCGGGCGCCGGCCGGCCGGACCGACAGGTCGGCGAAGGACTCCCGGACGGCGCCCGAGGCGTCGAAGACCTGGAGGTTGAAGGTCTCGGCCGGGGTCGGCGTCCGGTAGTCCACGGCGACCCGCAGCGCCGCGCCCCAGGCGCCCGGTTCGACGGCCGTGACCTCCAGGGCCGGGGTGGCGGTGGAGGTCTGCGTCGAGGTGAGGGTGACGCCCGCGGCGGCGCCGGTGCCGGCCGCCGCGACCCGGACCACGACCCCGATCGAGCCCCCGTTGAGGAAGAACTGCTGGACGGCGTAACTGACCGGACTCTGGCTCGCGAGCCCGCCGAAACGGCGTTCGAAATCCGCGAAACTGGTGATGGTGACGGGCTGGTTCAACGGACCGCGCCGGGTGGCCCCGACGAAGGCGGTCACCGAGGTGCTCACCGCGGTGATGGTGCGGACACCACTGGGAAGCTCTTCGATGTAGACGCCCGGGTAGGTCGGTGTCGTCGGCAATTCCCCCTCCGTTCACTCCGTGCGGTTCGCTTCGTGCCGTTCACTTCGTGCATCAAGGGACCCGGAGGGAAATGGCGGTCGCGGGTTCCCGGTGCATTGACGGCAGGCTCAGTTTCATATTCGGCCGACGGTCCGTCAAGGCTTTTTCTTGAGAGGGAAATTGTATTATTGTGCCAATTATTCAGGGGGTGTGGAATCGGTGATTCCACACCCCGGTCGGTCAGTCGCCCGGCGGTCGGTTGGACGGATCCTGGTAGGACGGCGGCCGGGCGGCCCCGAGGAACCAGCCCCAGCCGGCGCCCAGCCGGTGCTCCAGGAACCGGAACACCGTGTAGTAGACCGTCCCGAAGCCGGTGACCAGGGCCGCGGTGACGGAGGCGTTGTCCAGGTGGATGCCGAGCCGGGCGGCCTGCACCACGACGAACGCGACGACGTAGGGCACGCTCGTGCGCCACAGGGAGAGGGTGAGTGGGTACATCGGTCCTCCTCTGCCGGGTATGCCGACGGCGTGCTGCCCGCCGTACCCGCCCCGCACACGCCGTCCGCCCGGTGCGTCGGGCTCAGGAAACGGCGCCGGAGGACGCCCCGCGCCGGCCCGGCGCGCCGCCCTCCGGCGCGCGGACCGGCGTACGGGATCGAACCGTTGCGACCTCACCGGCCCGCACGCCCTCCGGAGGACGGCCCGGAGGACGGCCCGGGGGGAGGCTCAGGGCCGGACGGCGACGGCCCCGTAGCAGGAGGCCTCGGCGTCGGTGATCGGCTCGGCGTCCTCCCCGGGCGCCGGGTTCCAGCGCTGGGTGGCGACCACGCCCGGCTCCATCAGGTCCCAGCCGGTGAAGAACCGCGCGAACTCGTCCCGGGTGCAGGCCGCCACCGCGGTGCCGGCGGCGGTGTAGACCTGGATGAGCCGGGCCGTCTCCACGGCCGCGAAGTCCTGCGTGAGGTGGCTCATCACCAGCGCCGAGCCGCTGGGCAACTGGGCCTTGAGGCCCTCGGTGATCCGGTGCGCCTCGGACGGCACGAAGTGCAGCAGGGCGTTCATGCTGAGCGCGATCGGCCGGCTGAAGTCCAGGACGGCCCGGGCCGATTCCAGCAGGGCCGCGGGCTCGCGCACGTCCGCCTGGACGTAGGCGGTGACGCCCTGTTCGGTGCCGCGCAGCAGGGCCCGGGCGTGCAGCAGCACGATCGGGTCGTTGTCCGCGTAGACGACCTTGGCGTCCGGCGCGACCGCCTGGGCGACCTCGTGCAGGTTCGGCGAGGTCGGGATGCCGGTGCCGATGTCGAGGAACTGCCGGATCCCGGCCTCGGCGAGCAGGTACGTCGAGCGGCGCATGAAGGCCCGGTTGGCGCGGGCGGCGGTGCGGGCGTAGGGGAAGACCGCCAGGGCCCGGCCGGCGGCCTCGCGGTCGGCGGGGAAGTTGGTCGTCCCGCCGAGGTAGTAGTCGTACATCCGCGCCGAGTGCGCCAGGTGGATGTCGAGGTTGACCTCCACGTCGTCGGTCTGGGCCGTGCCGTCCCCGTCCGTCATCTGCGTTCCCCCTGATCGGTCGCCGGCTCGCCCGGCGTGGTCCCTCCCACTATGCCCACACGCTCGAACTGTCGATCAAGGGGTTCCGCCGAGGTGCCACAAGTGTGCAGCAGGATAACCGGATCGGATCGCACGGCGGCTCGATCCGAGCATGTTCGAGCGACGTGCTTCCCCCGGCCACCTGCCGGCCGCCTGTCGTTGTGCCCGACCTTCAAACCTCTTGTTGCGGTTTAACATCTCGGCACCCAATAAGCCTTAATGTTCCTCCTGGGGAACCGAGTTCACCGCTGCGACCGTCGTACGGCCGGGAGGAATGGAACGTGACCGAGCGCGACTGGGTGGTCGGCGACCGGGACCGCCTGACGTTCGACGCGTTCTGCGACACGCACGGCAGGGCCTGGACCGGGTTCGCCTGCGCGCGCCTGCGCGACGACGACGCCGCGCACACCGTGGTGGAGATCGCCAAGGCCCGGGTGTGGGAGGATTGGCCCCGCATCCTGCGCGAGAAGGTCCCGCCGTTCCACGCGTGGGCGATCCTCAAGGAGGAGATCGGCGCCTCCCTGGCGGAGATGATGATGAACGGTGAGCCGCTTCCCACCCACGCGAGCGTCCCCGGCTGGGTCCACGCGGTACGGGCCGCCGCCGAGCGGGCGCAGCACCTGGTGGAGACCGAGGGCAGCCACGAGCAGCTGTACGCCGCGCTGCGCCGGCTCTCCGAGCGGCGCCACGACGTGATCGTGCTGCGGTACCTGCTCGGCCTGCCGGACGAGCAGATCGCCGACTACCTGGGGACCACCGAGTCCGGCGTCCGCTCGACCCTGCGCCAGGCGCTGGACCGGCTGGCCGCGGCCCTCGGCGGCCGGTGCGGGGAGGGCCGTTGAGCACCGAGCACGACCGGGCCCTGCACCCGAACGCGACCGGCGTCCACCCGCCCGCCCGGGCCCCGCGACCGCAGCCCGGCGGTGCCGGGGTGTCCTGGGACCGGCTGCTCACCGCCCCGAGCCCGCTCTCCTCCGAGCACCGGCAGGCGGCCCACGAACTCGACCTCGCCGCCTCCCTGGTGCTGGCGATGCCGTCCGCCGCGGCCTCCCTGGGCCTGCTCGTCAACGGTGAGCGGATCCAGCCCGAGGGCGCCCTGGTGCTCGGCGCGCTGCTGTACGTCGCGGACCACCGCGACGGCGCCCAGTTCTGGTGGCAGTTCGCGGCCGGCGGCGGCTCCTACACCGCGGCGTCGTTCCTCAGCCTGCTGCACCGCAGCCTCGGCGAGTTCCTGGACGCCGAGGTCTGGCGCCAGCAGGCCGAGGCGCTGGCCACCAAGCCCCGCCCGCCGCAGCGCGTGCTGGACGCCCCGCGCGCGCTGCTCCCGGCCAGGGTGCTCACCGACATACTCGCCAGGTGCCACCACGGCCTCGACGTGAAGCTGCCGCCCCGCCTCGCGGCCGTGATCCACCAGCTCCCGGTCGACGGCGACGACCCCGAGTACGGCGAACTGCCCCAGGTCAGCAGCACCCTGGTCCGCGACCTCAGCGGCGAGCCCTGACGACGGCGCCCGCCGGGCCGCCCGGTCAGGCCCGGGCGGTCAGGCCCGGGCGGCCGCCGTGGGGCCGCTGAACCGCAGCACCCCGTCCTCGATCGGGTCGCGGAGCAGGACCTTCCGGTCGTGCTTGTAGTCCATGACCATCCGCCAGGGGAAGGCGCGCCCCTGGCGCGGCATGATGTCCTTCGCCCGCCGGACGTAGCCGGAGGAGAGCGCGTCGACCACGCCGGCGTCGGTCGCGTCGGTGGCACGGCCGACGGGTACGGCGACGGTCCGGCCGGTGGCGTCCATGTGCCTCAGCAGCCGCACCAGGTAGCCGGAGGCGAGGTCGACCTTCAGGGTCCAGGAGGCGTTGGTGTAGCCGAACACCCAGGCCAGGTTGGGGATGCCGGCCAGCATCACGCTCTTGTAGGTGCAGCCGTCGTGCAGCTCCCGCACCTCGCCGTCGACGCTGATCGACGCGCCGCCGAGGGCCTGGAGGTTCAGGCCGGTGGCGGTGACGATGACGTCCGCCTCGAGCTCCCGGCCGGACGCCAGCCTGATGCCGGTGGCCGTGAAGGTCTCGACGGTGTCGGTGACGACGGAGGCCCTGCCCTCGCGGAGCACCTTGAAGAGGTCGCCGTCGGGGACCGCGCACAGCCGCTCGTCCCACGGGGCGTACCGCGGGCTGAAGTGGGCCATGTCGACGCCCGGGCCGACCCCGCGGCGCACGCCGGCCAGCAGCAGCCGGCGCACGGCCCGGGGGAAGCGCCGGGAGGCCTTGAAGACGGCGCGCTGCGCCCCGATGGCGCGCCGGCGGGTCATCCGGTGGACCAGCGGGGCCGCCAGGAACCGCTGCTGCCAGGCGGCGATCCGGTCGATCGACGGCACCGAGAAGACGTACGACGGCGAGCGCTGCAGCATCGTCACGTGCGCTGCCGTGCCGGCCATCGCCGGGACGAGGGTGACGGCCGTGGCGCCGCTGCCGATCACGACGACCTTCTTCCCGGCGTGGTCGAAGTCCTCCGGCCAGTGCTGCGGGTGGATCCGGGTGCCCCGGAACTCCTGGGCGCCGGGGAACTCGGGCAGGTGACCCCGGTCGTAGTCGTAGTAGCCGGTGCAGGTGACCAGGAACGAGCAGGTCCACGTCCGCGTCTCGCCGCTCGCCTCGTGCAGCGCGGTCACCGTCCACCGCTGCCGCTCGCTCGACCAGTCGGCGGCCAGCACCCGGAGCCCGTGGTGGATCGCCTCGTCGACGCCGTACTCCCTGGCGGTGGCGGTGACGTAGTCGCGGATCGAGGCACCGTCGGCGAGCACCTTGAGCCCGTCCCACGGGCGGAACTCGTAGCCGAAGGAGAACATGTCGGAGTCCGAGCGGACGCCGGGGTAGCGGAAGAGGTCCCAGGTGCCGCCGATGGCGTCCCGGCGTTCGAGGATCGCGAAGTCCCGGTCCGGGAACTCCCGGCGCAGCCGGCAGGCGACACCGATGCCGGAGATCCCGGCGCCGATGATGAGGACGGTGGCGTGGTTGGCGGTCATGGCTCCACTGTGTCGCGTCACAGGGGCGATTATCGCGTTCCCGGGCCGTCCGTCCGGGAATCCCGCCGCAGCAGGGCGGCGACGGCGGCGGTGATGCCGAGGGAGACGGCGGCGCACAGCCACCAGACGGTGGTGTACGCCGAGACGGTGGGGACGGTGCCGCCCCGGACGGTCATCGTGGTGAGGACGGCGGCGAAGACGGCGCTGCCGACGCTGCCGCCGAGCGTCTTGGCGGTGCTGTAGAGCCCGGTGGCGATGCCGGTGCGGTCCGCCGGACTGACGTCGATGACCAGGGCGGGCAGGGTGCTCAGCACCAGCCCGGTGCCGAAGCCCAGCACGGCGTTGAGCAGCACGAAGTGCCAGACCGCGTGGTGGGCGAGGACGAGCGTGGTGTAGCCGGCGGCGAGCAGGCAGCCGCCGAGGGCGGGGACCGCGCGGGCGCCCAGCGCCCGGCCCAGCGCGGGCGAGACGGTGGCGGCGGCGAAGGCGCAGATCCCGGCGGGGAACAGGACCCAGCCGATGCCGAGCGGGCTGTACCCGAAGCCGTAGCCCTCCCGGTCGGGGGAGGCGGCCAGGTAGAGGGCGGCGGCGATCTGGGCGCCGTAGAGGGTGATGCCGAGCAGGAAGGCGGCGGTGTAGACGGGGAGCAGGCTGCGCCGCACGGTGACCCTGATGTCCACCACCGGGTGCGGGGCCCGGAGTTCCACGAAGACCCAGAGCGTCAGCACGGCGGCGGCGAGCAGCAGCAGGGCGGCCGGCGCGGAGGCGGCCCAGCCGCCCTTGGCCCCCTGGGAGACGCCCGTCAGCAGGGCGGCGAGGCCGAGGCTCAGCAGCGCGGCGCCGGCCCAGTCGACGGTGCCGCGGGCCCGGGTGGTGGACTCCGGGACGAGGAGGAACACCACGGCGGTGCACGCCAGGGTGGCGACGGCGGGGACGAGCAGGACTCCGTGCACGCTCGGGACGGCCCGGCTGAGCAGGCCCGCGAGGACCATGCCGGTGCTGGAGCCGAAGGTGAGGGCGCCGACCAGCAGGGCGATGGCGCGGCGGGCCTGCCCGGGACTGAGCCGGTCGCGGACCAGTCCCATCTCCAGGGGCAGCAGGGCGGCCAGCGGGCCCTGGAGGACGCGGCCGAGGAGCAGTACGCCGACGGACGGGGACCAGGCGACCAGCAGCGAGCCGACGGCCAGGCCGGCCACCGCGATCCGCAGCAGGCGCCGGTGTCCGTGGACGTCTCCGAGGCGGCCGAGGAGCGGGACGCTGACCGCCGCGGCCAGCAGTTGGGCCCCGGCCACCAGGTTGAGGTCGCCCGCGCTGATCGAGAGTTCCGTCCCCAGGCGAGGGGTGAGGGCGGGCGTCATCCCCTGGATGATGCCGCTGGTGAGTTCGACGAAGATCAGGAATCCGACGACGGGGGCGACGCGGGTGTCGCTCCGGCCGGTCGTTGCGGGGCCTGTGGCAGCACGGACACGCGGCATGGGGGGACCTCCAGCGAGCACGGTTTCCGGTGGGGGAGCGGGGGTGGTGCCGGGGGGACACGGCCGGCTGCCGGGGGGCGGGCGGGGCCCGGCAGCCGGCCGGTGGTCAGTCGCCCTGGCGCAGCAGGAGCTTGGCGATGCCGTTCTGCTGGATCTCGGAGGTGCCGGTCAGCACCCGGAACATACGGACCTTGCGGAACAGGAACTCGACCTCGTTGCCCTGGGTGAGGCCCTCCTTGCCGTGGAGCTGCACGGCCCGGTCGAGGATCCGGAACGCGGACTCGGCGACGAAGTACTTGCACATGAACGCCTCCAGCCGGGGCACCGGGCCGGTGTCCAGGTCGGCGAGCGCGGCGTAGGTCATGGACCGCGCGGCGTAGAACTCGGTGGCCAGGTCGGCGAGTCCGTGCTGGACGGACTGCAGTTCGGCGAGCGGGGCGCCGCCCACGGTGCGGGTGCGGACGCGCTCCAGGGTCAGCGCGATCGCGCGCCGGGCCATGCCGAGGACGCTGGGGCAGTGCAGCAGCCGGTTGACGTTGACCCGGCCCAGGCCGAGCAGCAGGCCGTCGCCCTCGCAGCCGAGCAGGTTGGCGGCCGGGACGAAGCAGTCCTCCAGGACGATGTCGCTCTCGATGTGCTCGCCGGACATCGGGGTGGCGCCGTCGGCGACCCGGCAGCCGGGGCTGTCGAGGTCGACGACGAACGCGGAGAAGGTCTTCTCGGTGCCGTCCATCCGGGCGATCACGATGGCGAAGTCGGCGACCGGGCCGGCGCTGGAGAAGACCTTGTGGCCGGTGAGGCGGTAGCCGCCCGGCGCGGGCACGGCGACGGTGCGCATCGCGCGGACGTCGGAGCCGGCGTCGGTCTCGGTGAGGGAGAAGCAGCAGGCGCGCTCGCCGCGCACCACGGGCAGGAAGTAGCGGTCGAGCTGCTGCGGGGTGGCGCCGGCGAGGATGTCGCCGACCCTCAGCGGGCCGCCCATCTCGCCGAGCACGCTGTGCCCCAGCACGCGTCCGCTCGCGCCGATCTCCTCCTTGAGCGCGGCGAGCTGGGTGTAGGTCAGCCCCTGGCCGCCGAGCTCGGGCGGCAGGTGGATGCCGTAGAAGCCGAGCTCGCGGCTGCGCCTCCAGACGGGTTCCAGCAGGGTGCGGGTGATCGGCGTCGCCGGGGTGACGCCGTGTTCGGCCTCGTAGGCGGCGAGTTCGCCGTCGAGGTAGTCGCGCAGCCGCCCGACCAGGTCCCGCAGCAGGGGGTCGGCGGCGTAGTCGGGGCGCAGGGAGAAGAGCATGGGGGAGTCCTCAGTTGACGCGCCGGTCGGCGCCGGCCCAGTAGGTTTCGCGGACGGCCTTGCGGTCGACCTTGCCGTTGCGGTTGTGCGGGAGCGCGGGCACGTAGTCGACCGAGCGGGGCTTCTTGAGGCGGTCCAGGCGTTCGGCGCAGAACTCGATCAGCTCGGCCGCGGTCGGCGCGTGGCCGGGGCGGAGGGCGACCACGGCCTTGACCGCCTCGCCCCAGCGCTCGTCCGGCACCCCCACCACGCAGGCCTCGAACACCGCGGGGTGTTCGTAGAGGGCCGCTTCGACCTCGGTGGAGTAGATGTTGAAGCCGCCGGAGATGATCATGTCCTTGATCCGGTCGACGATGAACAGGTAGCCGTCCTCGCGCATCCAGGCCAGGTCGCCGGTGCGGACCCAGCCGTCGCGGAAGGTCTCGGCCGACAGCTCCGGGTCGTTCCAGTACTCGGTGACGCAGTCGGCTCCGCGCACGGTCAGCTCGCCGACCTCGCGGGGCGGGAGTTCTCGGCCCTGTTCGTCGACGACGCGGATCTCGCTGTCGTAGCCGGCCCGGCCGCAGGAGCCCAGCAGCTCCGGGTCGGCCGCGACGGCGTGGGCGATCTCGGCGCCGGTCAGCCCGGCGACGACGCTGGTGGTCTCGGCCGTGCCGTAGCCCTGGCCGACGACCGGCCCGAACGCCTCGACGGCCTGCCGCAGACGCTGCGGGGAGACCGGCGCCCCGCCCACCCGCAGATCGCTGAGGCTGGACAGGTCGTACGTGGCCAGCTCCGGATGGGCCAGCACCATGCCGAGCATCGCCGGCACCAGGAAGGTGGCGTCGATGCGCTCGCGTTCGACCGTCGCCAGGAAGGCCTCGACGTCCCAGGCGGGCAGAACGTGGATCGTCGTGCCGGCGAAGACGCAGGCCAGCAGGGCCATGCCGGAGGCGTGGGTGATCGGGCCGCAGGCCAGATAGCGGGTGCCGGGCCGGGGACGGGGTTCGCCCATCAGCTGCTTGCGCATGTTGGCCAGGCGGTTGCCGAAGGTCTGGGTGGCGGCCTTCAGCGCCCCGGTCGATCCGGAGCTGAAGTTGAGGACCGCCGGGTCGTCCTCCCGCACCTCGACGCACACCGGGTCGGCGCTGCCGTCGGCCAGCAGGCTCGCGTAGGACAGCACGCCGTCGGCGGCGCCGTCGATCGGCACGGCCGCGTCGTCGTCGAACTCCACGGCCACGCAGCCGGTTCCGGCGGCCTCGATCGCGGCCAGGGCGTCCGCGCGGTGCGCCGCGTCGAAGACCAGGAGGCGGACCGGGGCGTAGCCGAGGATGTGGGTGATCTCCGCGCGCCCCAGCCGGGCGTTGACGGGCGCGCGCAGCAGGCCGGCCTTGTAGAGCGCGAACTCGACCACCAGCAGCTCGCCGCGGTTCCACGCCAGGCTCGCCACCGCGTCGCCGGGACGCAGACCGCGCGCCACCAGGGCTGCGGCCAGCCGGTTGGCGTCCTGTTCCAACTGCCGGAAGGTCCATGACCGTTCACCGCACACCAGGGCCCGCTCGTCGGGCCGGTACCGGGCACTGCGGGTGAGGTAGACGCCCAGGTTCATGTGCAACAACCCCTGACTGAATTCCAAACATCCAGATCGTTTCCGGACAGGTTGTCCATTAACGTCTCGACTGTCAAGGGTCTCTATACTGGGAGTTCACTGCACGGGAGTTCGCCGCAGCCGCAGCCGCAGCCGCAGCCGCGGCCGCCGCCTCCCGCATCCCTGGATCGAAAGGTGACGATGGCCGAGGACAGGCGCACACGGCGGACCCGGCGCGCGCTGCGCGACGCCCTGGTGGCACTGGTGATGGAGCGCGGCTACGCGGCGCTCACCGTGGAGGACATCACCGAGCGGGCCGATGTCGCGCGCGCCACCTTCTACAGCCACTGCCGCGACAAGGACGACCTCTTCACCAGGGTCACCACCGAACTGCTCCAGGAGCTGGGCGAGCGTCTGCAGCCGCTCGCCGACAAGTCCGACACCGGCTTCACCGGGGAGCCGCTGCTGGCGCTGCTGCACCACGCCGAGGAGGAGCGCGACCTCTACCGCGTCATCCTGCGCGGTGAGGGGGACGGCAAGCCGCTGCGGATGTTCACCGAGGAGGCGGTGCGCCGGATCGCCGCCGTCTTCCGCCACCGGGCGGAACAGAACCACCGCGCACCGCGGATCGACCCCGAGGTCCTCGCCCGGGCCTGGGTCGGTGAGCACTGCGCCGTGATGCAGTGGTGGCTGGAGGGAGAGGCGGAGCGGATGCCGGCCGAGGGGCTGGCCGAGCTGCTGCTGGGCCTGTCCAAGCACGGGCGGTACTGGGCCAGCGGGTTCGACCCTGTCGGCTGAGCGCTCGTCGCCGCTCGCCGCCGGTCGGCCCGGGGCCCGGGCCCCGGGCCGGCGGTCGTGCTGAACTCCGTGCTCAGCGGAGACCGTTGAGGTGCTCTCCGAGTTCGGTGAACACCTGGACCAGTGGCACCTGCGGCGCGACCGGCGACATGACCTGGGAGCCGTAGTGCACCACGACGAGGTCCAGCCCCGGTGAGACGAACAGCCGCTGGCCGTGGATGCCGCTGGCCAGGAAGGATCCGTAAGGGTCGTTGGGGATCCACCACAGGTCGTGGTACGAGAGCGTGGCCGGCGTGGTCGCCGGCGCCCCGGGGAAGCGGACCCGGCGGGCGTACCCGTCCGGGGCGCCACTGGCGATCGTGCGCGCGACGGCCTCCGGCACGACCTGCCGGTCCCCGGCGGCGCCGCCGCGGCGCAACATCTCGCCGAGCCGCCCGACGTCGCGCAGGGTCGCGCTGAACCCTCCGCACGCGGCCTCGACGCCCTCGCCGTCGAGCAGGTAGTAGGCGTCCTCCTCGGCGCCGATGCCCAGCCACAGGAGCTCGCCGAGCAGCTCCGACGTGGTGATGCCGGTGATGCGCCGCAGGACTGCGGCGAGCGCCTCGACGTTCCCGTTCTCGTAGCGGAACTCGGTGCCCGGCGCGCCGGTGGCCCGCGCGGTGGCCAGGTGTTCGCCGATGCTGACCGGCCCGCGGTACCCGTACGGGCGCAACTGGGGGGCCAGGACCGCGAAGTAGCGCTGGGCCTCCAGCGCCTTGTCGTACGGCCGGCCCGCGTAGCTCATCAGCGTGCCCATGTGGAGCAGGTGGTCGACCTCCGCGTCGCCGAAGGCCGTCCCGGCCAGCTCGGGGACGTAGTGGCGGACCTGGGCGTGCCGGTCGAGCAGCCCCTGGTGTTCGAGGACCGCCGCCATCAGGCCGGTGTACGACTTCGCCGCCGAGGCGTTGAAGTGCGGCACATGGGACTCGTACCCGTGCAGATAGCGCTCGAGGACGACCGCGCCCCGGTGCATCACCAGGACGGCGTCGGTCTGCGCCGCGGCGAACAGGTCGGGCAGCCCGACCGGCCCCCTCGGCGAGGAGAACCGGAAGCCGTCGAGGCCGGTCTCGCGCACCGGCAAGGGCTGGGGCTGGCCGCGGCCGCGCCACACGCGGCGGCTCGGAACGGTCTCGCGCCCGGTGACCGCGTGGACGCGAACCCAGTCCGGATCGGTGTACCCGCGGGCCCAGCCGAGGTCGGCCAGGGACGGAATCGCTGCCATCTGCACCCCTAATTTATCGACAAGGTGAGAGATAACGTACATCGTGTCCGGAAATTGCTCCAGGGGTCCGGGTGGGCGTCGGTGGCGAGGGCGGGGTTGTGCATGTGATCATCTGACGGTCATTCCGAGACGGTGATCCCGTCCCGCGGGTGGTCCCGGACCGGCGGTGTCCGCTCCGGACGCGCGCGAGGGGGGAGTGGCCGTGCCGGGCTTCGAGGGGAGCGTGGGCATGCAGCCGCTGGCAGCGGACGATCCGCGGCAGGTGGGGGAGTACCGGCTGCTGCGGCAGCTCGGAGCGGGCGGGATGGGCCGGGTCTACCTCGGTCGGACCACCGGCGGGCGGACCGTCGCCGTCAAGGTGGTCCGTACCGACCTGGCCGGGGACCCCGAGTTCCGGGCCCGGTTCCGTCAGGAGGTGGCGGCCGCCCGGCGGGTCGGTGGCACCTGGACGCCGCCGGTCCTGGACGCGGACACCGAGGGCGGGCACCCCTGGGTGGCCACCGGTTACGTCGCCGGGCCCGCCCTCACCGCCGCCGTACGGGAGTTCGGGCCGATGCCCGAGCCGGTCGTGCGCACCCTCGGCGTCGGCCTCGCCGAGGCGCTCCGCCATGTGCACGGCCTCGGGCTGGTGCACCGGGACGTCAAGCCGTCGAACGTGCTGCTGACCCTGGACGGGCCGCGGCTGATCGACTTCGGCATCGCCCGCGCGCTGGACACCGGCACCGCGCTCACCCGGTCCGGCCAGGTGTTCGGCTCGCCGGGCTTCATGTCGCCGGAGCAGGCGCACGGTCTGCCCGCCGGGCCCGCCGGCGACGTCTTCTCGCTCGGCGCGGTGCTCGCGTACGCGGCGACCGGCACCATGCCGTTCGGCTCCGGGGTGAGCGCGCCCGTCCTGCTCTACCGGGTGCTGCACGAGGAACCCGACCTCTCCGGGCTGACCGGTCCGCTGCACTCCCTCGTCCGCGCCTGCCTGGCCAAGGACCCCGCCGCCCGCCCGACCCCGGCACAGCTGCGGGCCCTGCTGGACCCCGACGGCGCGGCCGCCGCCCGGCTGGGGCAGGGGGCCTGGCTGCCGCCGGCGCTGGCGGCGGCGGTCGGGCGCAGCGCGGTGCAGCTGTTGGACCTGGAGGGCGAGCGGGGCACCGGGGCGACGGCCCCGCCGGGCTTCGGGCCGCCGCTCCCGACCCCGGTTCCGACTACGCTCCCGACCCCACTCCCGATCCCACTCCCGACCCCGGTTCCGGGCTACGGGCCGTACCCGCCGCCGCAGCCGCACCCCCAGCCGCCGCGCGGCCGGCGGGGGTACGGCGTGCTGGCGGCCGTCCTGGTCGCGGTCCTGCTGCTGGGCGGCGGCGGATACCTGCTGGTCGAGCGGCTGCGGGAGAACGACCGCGAGGATTCCGGCCCCGCCGTCGCCGCCCCGTTCCTCGGGAAGTGGGTCGGCGAGGTCACGGCCGACAACGGGGACGTCACCACCGTCACCGTCACCATCGAGCAGTCGGCGCGGGACGAGGAGCGGAGCCGGATCCGCGCCGACACCCCGAGTACCGGCATCTGGTGCGAAGGCGCGTGGAAGCTCAGCTCGGTCGGGGAGAACCAGCTCTCCTACACGGCCCGGCAGACCGACTCCTCGCCCGGAGCGACCTGCATCACCGACCGGACGACCTACCGGCTGATCGTCATGCAGCCGGACGGCACCCTCCACTACAGCCCGGACCAGCTCAAGCCCGACAAATACGTCGTGCTGCGGAAGCTGGGCTGAGGCGCGCGGGCGATCCGGAACCGCCGGCCCCGTAGGCCCGTCATCCCCACGGGGGCCGTCCCAGCGTCGACACCCCTTTCGCCCTTCCCTCCGAGGTCCGAGGAGATCCATGGTCGACACCGTCAACTCACTGACCACCCGGCTTCACGACGTGCTGGTGGACCTCCTGACCAGGGGAGCCCCCGCGGCCGGCACCCGGGGCCTCCACGACGTCATCGCGCGCGCCGGGGCGCTCGGCCCCGACGGCGCCTGGCTCGCCGCCTCCGGCCGCGCGAGCCTCAGTGGGCTGGCGCTCGCGCAGGGGCAGACGGACCTCGCCCTGCTCCACCTCGAAGCCGCGGTCGCGGACGGCTTCAACGACTGCGTGGCGCTCCACATGCCCCTCATGCTCCCGCTGCACCGCGACCCCCGCTTCCAGGCCCTGTACCAGCGGCTGCGGATCACCCAGGCCGACCTCGACGAGTTCCACTGGCTGCACCAGGAGATACAGACCATGTCGCGGGAGGCCCAGAACGCGACCGTCGACAACATCGGCCGCCTCGACACCGGGGTGTCCATGCTCCCCAAGGCCCCCCTGCCCACCCGCGAACCGAACACCCCCGGCGTCCTGATCACCCGCCTCGACCTCGCCGCGATCCAGACCGCGCTCCAACAGGCGGCCATCAAGGCCGAGTTCCAGCGCAGCGCCGGCAACACCGCCCTCGACCTCATCGACGGCACCTGGGACCACCCCCGCGCCATGCGCGACGCCTGGTACGCCGACGACCTCGACACCCGCCGCCAACGAGCCGCCGAAGCCCGCGCCTTCATCCCCCACCCCGCCGCCACCACCCACCTCACCCCCTCCCCACCCCTCGGCTCCCTCCGCTACCCGGCCTGACCACCCCGGACACCCGCCCTCGCCGGCCGGGGGTGTCCAGGAGTGTCCGGGGGTGTCCGGGGTGGGGCTCGACCGGTTGTTCCCCGTTGTGGGGGGTGGTGGGGTTCGGGGGGTTCCCGGGGTCGGACCGGGGGCGGAGTCGAGTCTTTGGAGGACCACCATGCGATTCACCAGGACCGGGATGCGTGTCGCCGCCGCCGCGGTCGCCACGGTGGCGATGGGTGTGATCGGGATCGGGAACGCGTCGGCGGCTCAGACCGCCGAGGGGCAGTTCGTGTTCGGCACCGGCGGGTGTGTGGCGGTGGAGGACGTCCAGCTCATGAGCGACCACCACGACTACATGCGGGTCATCCCGACCGCCAACCCCGGCCACTGTCTGTTCGGCGTCTTCGACCGCAACGGCTGGCGGTGGCTGGGCGCGGCCGGCGCGACCCCCAGCAGCAACCCGTCGCAGTGGTACTACGACGGACCGGGCCAGAGCCTGGAGGCGTGTCTGATCGACACGGCCAACAACAACACCTGGGCCTGCGGTCCGATCAACTGAGCGAGGCGCGGTGCGGGCGGTGGGAGAGGGCCCTCGCGGGCCGCTCCCACCGCTCCGCCGCCGTCCACGGAGGAGGAGCACGGTGCGATCGACCAGGACCGCCCAGCGCGCGGCGGCCGTCACCCTCGCCGCGGCCGCCATCGGCCTGGGCGCCACGACCTCGGCCCAGGCCGTTCCGATCGGCGAGACGACCATCACCAACGGCGGCTGCGTGGTGCACACGACCGTCGTGAACGCCCAGCTGACCGTCCGGGCGGCCGTCGGCAACGACACCTGCGCCCTGGTCGTCAGCGACTCGGCCAGGACGACCTGGCTCACCTTCCCGGGTTCCGCCGGCGAGACCACGTGGTGGGTGCTCGCCGTGAACCCGAACGACAAGGTGACCGGCTGCCTGCTGAGCGGCTCGACCGGCCGTCAGGTGTGCGCCCCGCTCACCTGAGCAGCGAGTCGAGCAGGGCCCGGGCCTCGGCCGCCTCCGGGACGTTCAGCGCGGTGTGGATCCCGGCGGCCTGTTCGGCGTGGGTCCGGGCGGTGCCGGGCTCTCCCAGGCGCTGGTGGGTGCGCGCCAGCCCGATGTGGATGCGCCCGAGGTTGTACCGCTCACCGGTGTGCGGCAGGTACTCGAGCGCGGCCCGGTAGTGCCGCAGGGCGCTCGCCGGAGCGTCCATGGCCAGCAGGGCGTCGCCGAGCAGGGTGTGCGACTCGGCCTGGCCGAAGGTGTCACCGAGGTCCCGGTGCAGGTCCAGGGCCTCCTGGTACAGGTCGAGGGCCTCCGGATGGCGCCCCAGCCGCTGCTGGTGCTCGCCGTACTGGTTGAGCGCGATGGCCTGGCCGAGCCGGTTGCCGCCGCGCCGGTGGAACTCCAGCGCCTCGCGGTGGAAGTCCAGGGCCTCCGGGAGCTGTCCGAGCCTGGTGAGCGTCGGGCCCAGATTGATCAGCGCGATCGCCTCGACCGCCGGCTCGGGGATGTCCCGGCTGAGCCGCAGCGCCCTGCGCTGGTGGTCGAGGGCCTCCTCCAGACGCCCCATCCGGGTCAGGGTGAGGCCCAGGTTGGCCAGCACATGGGCCTCACCGCCGCGGTTGCCGGTGCCGCGCTGGAGCGCCAGGGCCCGGTGGAGGAGGTCGAGCGCCTGCGGGAAGTCGCCCAGCTGGTACTGGACCAGCCCCAGGTGCCGCAGCGCCGACGCCTCCCCGGCGGGGTCGCCGAGCCGCCGGGTGGCGTCCAGGGCGCGCAGGCCCAGCCCGAGCGCCTCATGGGCGGGCAGGTGGCGCTTGAGGTGGCGCCAGAGGATCGCCGGCAGGTCGGCCGCGTACTCCGGCAGGTCGGCGTCGGCGGCGTGGCGGACGAGGGCCGGCAGGTTGGCGTGCTCGCGGGCCAGCCAGTCCGCCGCGTCCGCCCGGTCGGCGAACACCACCGGGGTGGCGGCGGGCGCGGGCGGGCGCGGCCGGTGCCGCCGTTCCAGCGGGGCCAGCAGGTCCATCGCCGAGGCGGCGCCGTGCCGGTAGTGGTCGAACAGCCGCAGGAGCGCGGCCCGCCGCAGGGGTTCCGGCTCCTCCCGGGTGAGCAGTGCGCCGGCGAAGGTGCGCAGCAGGTCGTGGAAGGTGTACCGGAAGGCGGTGTGCTCGATCAGCAGGTGGTGGTCGTGCAGCGCCTCCAGGAGCTCCTCGGCCTCGTCCAGCGGCGCGTCGACCAGGGCGGCGAGGGCGTGCGGGGTGAGGTCCTCGCCGGGGTGCAGCACGGCCAGCCGGAACGCGCGCCGCCGCGCCGGGGTGAGGGAGTGGTAGGACTCCACGAAGGCCGCCGCGACGCTCCGGTCGTGGTGGGAGAGCTCGGTCCATAACCTCTGCGGACGCCGGATCCGCTGCAGCAGCTCGACGGGCGTCCAGGCGGGGTGGTGGGCCAGCCGGGCGGCGGCGATCCGCAGCGCCAGCGGCAGCCGTCCGCACCGGGCGACGATCTCGTCCACGGCGGCGGCATGGCCCGCGACCCGGTCCGGACCGGCGACCCGGGCGAACAGCTCCACGGCCTCGCCGTGGTCCAGCACGTCCAGGGAGACGCCGACCGCCCCGTCCAGTCCGGCCAGCCGGCGCCGGGACGTCACCAGCACCAGGCAGCGCGGGCCGCCGGGGATCAGCGGGCGGACCTGCCCGGCGTCGACGGCGTTGTCCAGTACCACCAGGTACCGTTTGCCCGCCGCCCGGCTGCGCCACAGCTGGGCGCGCTCCTCGGTGCGCGAGGGCAGCGCGCTCTCGCTGACGCCGACCGCCCGGAGCAGGTTCGCCAGTGCCGCGCCCGGTTCGAGCGGCCGCTGGCCCGGGGTGAAGCCGCGCAGGTCCACGAAGAGCTGCCCGTCGGGGAACCGGGCGGCGAGGGTGTGTCCGACGTGCACGGCGAGGGCGGTCTTGCCGACCCCGGCCATGCCGTCGATCGCCGAGATCACCAGCGGACGGGCCCGGGCGCCGCCCGGTCCGGCGGCCAGGGCCAGCAGCCGGTCCACCTCGCCGCGCCGTCCGGTGAAGTCCGGGACGGCGTACGGCAGCAGCCGGGGCACCACGGGGTCGGCCGGCTCGCCGCCGGGCCGCGGCTCCGGCTCCCCGCGCGCCGCGGAGAGCAGCCGGTCACGGTCGGCCGGGTCCAGCCCCAGGGCCGTGGCCAGCCGCGCCACCGACGACAGCCGGGGCCGGCGCCGCCCCGACTCCAGCACGCTGATCGCGTGCGCCGAGATGCCCGACCGTTCCGCGAGCTCCTCCTGCGTCCAGCCGGTCGAGTGCCGGTACTGGCGCAGCAGCGTTCCGAAGTCCCCCACCATGATCGCCTCCGGCGGTTGGTCATCCACGGCGCCCTCTGACCCTGGCGGGTCCCTGACAACAGATCATCCTAGAACGCCAAGCGAACGCCATGGAGTGATCAGTTGGTGTTGGTCAGGATGGTCCACGGCGAACGCGCCGCGATCGGCCGATCGAACCGTTCGGCCACATCGGCCGTATCGGCCACATCGGCCAAGGGGGGCACATGACCGAGCGACACCTGGGCGGGGAGCCGGACCGGTTACCGGCGAGGGGGGTTCCGGAGGCGCCGGAGGCGATGCCCGATCCGGGCGGAGCGACCACACCGCAGGAGTTCGTGGGCCGGCTCCGGGCGGTCAAGGCGTGGTGCGGCGATCCGTCGCTGCGCGAACTGGAGCGCCGCACCGGCCTGCCGCGCAGCACCCTCTCGGGGGACCTGAGCCCTCGCCGGAGCCGTCTGCCGCCGTTGGAACGGGTGCTGGCGCTCACCACCGCCCTCGGCGTGCCCGCCGAGGAACTCGCGCGCTGGCAGTCCGCCTGGCAGCGCATCCAGGTCCGACAGCGGTCCACCGAGCCGGCGGAACCGGCGCCGGCCGCCCCGCCGCCCGCCCCGCCCGCCGTCGAGCCGCCCGCACCCGAGGCGGCACCGCGGCCGTCCCGGGAACCGGAGCGGACGGGACGCCACCGGTTGGCGCGCCGGCGCCTGGTGCGGCCCGTCCTGTCGGCCGGCGGCGTGCTCGCCGGCGTCCTGCTGGCCCTGCCGCTGACCGCCACCCCGGTCCCCGGCGACCAGCCGCTCGTCCCGGCCGGCGCCCGGATCCCGGACGGGTGCGGCTACCTCGGCCGGATCAGCGACCATCTGGCCGCCGCCCCGCCGGACGCGGCCGCCACCACCGGCGAGTCGCTGCCGGTCAGGAGCCCGGTCGCCAAGGGGGACACCCTGATCGTCACGCTGGTCCTCGCCGGCGCCGGCGCCGGACCGATCACCGTGCGGGACACGGCCGGGAACCGCTACCGGGCCATCCGCGACGAGACCGCCGACGACACCCGGGTGACCGTCTTCGCGCTGTTCGACGCCAGGCCCCTGGACGCCCTGGACCAGATCACCTTCCTCTGGCCGAGTTCCAAGCACGACTACACCGCGGTCGACGACTTCCGCAGCGACCGCGCCGCCGCGCCGGCGAGCGGCCCGGGCACACCGGGCGACCGGCCGACCGGCGCGAGGGGAGGTGCGAAGCAGTGCTAGTTCCGGCGCCGTCCGGGTGGGCATCGGTCGGGCTCGCCCGCCGGGGCCGGCTGGGCGAACTCGCAGCGGACGGACCGGTTCAGGCCGAGCAGCCGCAGCACCCTGGCGGGCTGGCGGGGGACGCCGCGCAGGGACAGCCGGTTGCCCTTCGACAGCCGCCGGTTCACCTGGAGGAAGGCGTCGGCCCCGGTGCTGTCGCAGAAATCGACGCCGGACAGGTCCAGGACGAGCTCCCGGTCTCCGTCGTCCGCCAGCCCCAGGAGCTCCGGGACGAGGTCGGGCGCGGTGAGCATGTCCAGTTCGCCGCTCAGCCGTACCACCGTGGTGCGGGCCCGCCGGTCGCGGGTGACCGATCGGACCACGCCGTGCCCGACCGCGTCGGCGGCTGCGCCCACCACAACCTCCTGGGAGTCCCGTCGTCTCGTGCCGTACGGAATCGGAGTCAACCAACCGCCGGGCCGTCCGGGCGAGAACCGATGGGCCCCGGTCATGGGGCCGGTGGTCCCGTGATGGACGCCCCGGGACCATCGGGCGGGGGAACGGGACCGTTGGCCCCTGGGGCGGGCCGCGCGCCGATCCGAGGATCTTCTACGACGGGGTCAGGTGACCCGCCGACACGCGCTCCACGGTCCGACCCTCAGGAAGGGACCCACGATGAACCGACTGCAGACCCGGCCCGCCCCCGCCGTCACGGTGACGACCCGCGGTGAGGTGACGTCGGCCGCGCCCGACTACGCCCGGGCCAAGCTGCTCGCCGTCCTGGCGAAGCTCGACGAACCGGTCCTCGCCGTCCGGGTGAAGCTCACCCAGGAGCCCAACCACGCCGTGGCCAAGCCCTCGACGGCCCAGGCCACGCTCGACCTGAACGGCCGGCCGGTGCGGGCCCACGTCGCGGCCGCCACCATGCAGGAGGCCGTCGACCTGCTCCAGGACCGGCTGAACGCCAGGATCGCCCGAGTCCGGGCCCACCACCGGCACCACCGCCACGACGCCGAGCGGTCGGCCGCCGGGCGGGACCACCGGCCGCAGCGCCGCGACCTGGACGTGGAGGAGCGCCGCATCGTGCGGCACAAGAGCTACAGCCTCGCCCGGCAGACCACCTGGGCGGCGGTGTTCGAACTGGAGGCGATGGACTACGACTTCCACCTCTACACCGACACGGAGACGGGCTGCGACAGTGTCGTCCACCATGACGGGGCGACCGGGGCGTACCGGATCGCCTCGGCCGGAGCCGCGCCCGAGGCCGAGCCCGGCATCGAGGTGAGCGCCCACGCCGCGCCCGGACTGACCGTCGCCGACGCCGTCGCGCGGCTCGACCTGGGCGGCCTGCCGTTCGTCTTCTTCACCAACGCCGAGACCGGACGCGGCAACGTCCTGTACCACCGCTACGACGGTCACTACGGCGTCATCACGCCCGCCGACCAGTGACACCCGGGCCGGCGTTCGGGAACCTCCGCCGCGACGCGCCGCGAAGTGGGATGCTGTCCGAGGCCCGTGACGGTCGATCAGGTCGACGCGGCGGAGGCTGACGCCGGCGCCCCCGGCCGGGGGAGCCGGGGGAGCCGGGGGAGCCGGGGCGGTGGAAGGTGGGGGCGGACTCGATGGGCGCTCGTACGGGACCCGGGCCGGACGGACGCGGCACGGTGCTGCCCCCGTCGCCGCGGGTGTGGCTCGGGCTGACGGCGGCCCTCGGGGCGCTGGGGGTCCTGCTGCTCGCGCTCCGGTACGGCGGCGAGGGCGAGCCCGGCGCGGTGGACGCGCGGATCGGGTCGGTGGTGGACGGCGTGGGGACGCCGTGGCGGTACGCCGCGCTGGCCCTCGACGCCCTGGGCGAGCCGGTGGGGGCCGTGCTGCTGGTCTCGGCCCTGGTGACGGGCTGCCTGCTGCTGCGGCGGCCGCGCGCGGCGGTGTTCCTGCTCGCCGCCGTCGGCCTGACCGTGGGGACGGCGACGCTGCTCAAGCACCTGGTCGGGCGCACCATCCACGGTGACGGGAACCTGTCCTACCCGAGCGGGCACACCGCCTTCCTCACCGCGATCGCCCTGGTGGTGGCGATGGTCGCGGTCCGCCGTCGGAGGGGCGGCCGGCCGCTGGTGCTCGGCTCGGCGCTGCTGGCCGGCGGCCTGATGGGCTGGGCGGAGGTCGCCCTCGGCGCGCACTACCCGACCGACACCCTCGGTGGCTGGTGCACCGCGCTGGCGGTGACACCGGCCACCGGGTGGCTGGTCGACCGGACGTCCGGTCGGCAGGGGGCGCACTGACCCCGGGTCAGGCCGGACCGTCGGGCAGGACCGTCAGGCAGGACCGTCATGCCGGACCGTCAGGCCGGACCGTCAGGCAGGACCAGGCCGGACCGCTGAGCCGGACCGCTCACGCCAGGCGGCGGAAGACCGGCTTCACCGGCCGGCCGCCCAGCCAGGGGGTGGGGTCGCCGGCGTCCAGTGCCTTCCGGTACACCGCGCACGCCTGGGCCACCACGGCGACGGTGCGGTCGATGTCGGCGTCGTCGAGCGCGCTGCTCACCACGAACGACGGGGCCAGCACCCCGCCCATCAGGAGCTGGCGGAGGAACAGGGTGCGGTAGGGCTGCGACGGCTGCCGCTCCTCGTCGAGGGTGGCGAAGACCAGGTTGCTGGCCCGGCCCCGGACGACGACGTGGTCGCCGACACCCGCGGCGGCGGCGACCTCGCGGACACCGCCGGCCAGCCGCTCGCCGAGGGCGTGCAGCCGGGCGGTGACGCCCTCCTCGACGTAGGTGGTCTGCACGGCCATCGCGGCGGCCAGCGCGTGGGTCTCCGCGCCGTGGGTGGTGGAGAGCAGGAACACCCGGTCGCCGGAGTGGCGCAGCCCGCCGGGTTCCATCAGGTCCCGGCGCCCGGCCAGCGCGGAGACGGCGAACCCGTTGCCCAGCGCCTTGCCGAAGGTGGAGAGGTCGGGGACGACGCCGTACAGGCCCTGGGCGCCCGCCTCGGACCAGCGGAGGCCGGTGATCATCTCGTCGAAGACCAGGAGGCAGCCGTGCCGGTCGGCCAGCTCGCGCAGGCCGGCGAGGTAGCCGGGCGGCGGCTCGGTGTGGCCGGCGGGTTCGAGGATCAGGCAGGCGACCTCGCCCCGGTACCGGGTGAGCAGTTCCTCGGTGGCGGCCAGGTCGCCGAAGGGGAACGTCACGGTGAGCTCGGCGGTCGGGTCGGGGATGCCGGCGGACATCGGCGTGGTGACGATGAACCAGTCGTCGACGGAGAAGAACGGCTGGTCGTGGCAGACGGCCACCCGCGGGCGCCCGGTGACGGCACGGGCGAGGCGGACGGCGGCGGTGGTGACGTCGGAGCCGTTCTTCGCGAACTTCACCATCTCGGCGGTCGGGACCGTGGCCAGGAAGCGCTCCGCGGCCTCGATCTCCAGGACGGAGGGCCGGACGAAGTTGCTGCCGCGGTCGAGTTCCCGCCGCACCGCCTCGACCACGCGCGGGTGGGCGTGGCCGAGGCTGACCGACCGCAGGCCGGAGCCGTACTCGATGTACCGGTTGCCGTCGACGTCCCACACATGGGCGCCGCGGCCGTGGCTGATGACCGGGGCCAGGTTCTCGGGGTACTGGTCGTCGCCCTTGGCGTAGGTGTGGGCGCCGCCGGGGATCAGGGCGTGCAGCCGCTCGTTCGCCCGCCGCGACCGGGGAAGGGCGAACTCCTCGGTGCCCGGGGTGTCCGGGATGACCTGAGGGTCCGCGGGGACCTGGGTGTCCGGGGTGTCCGGGGTGTCCTGGTTCTCCTGGGTGTTCACGCCGGCCTCAGCTCTCCTCGGACCGGAGGACCTCGGCGAGGCTCGGCGCCTCCCGGTCCCGCTTGGACACCGACACGGCCGGCAGCGGCCAGGGGATGGCGAGTTCCGGGTCGTCGAAGGCGATCGTCACGTCCTCGGACGGGTCGTGCGGGCGGTCGATCCGGTAGGAGACGTCGGCGGTCCCGGTCAGCGCCTGGAAGCCGTGCGCGCACCCCGCCGGGATGTAGACGCTCACCTGGGTCTCGCCGGACAGCTCGAAGAAGGCCCGGCCGAGGTAGGTCGGCGAGTCCGGCCGCAGGTCCACGACGACGTCGAAGACCTCCCCGGAGGAGCAGCGCACCAGCTTGGCCTCGCCGGCGCCGGAGCGCAGGTGCAGGCCGCGCAGCACGCCCCGGACCGAGCGGGACACGCTGTGCTGGACGAAGGCGTTCGGGTCGAGGCCCACCGAGCGGATCACGTCGGCGTCGAAGGTGCGGCAGAAGAAGCCGCGTTCGTCGGCGTACGGTGTCGGTTCGAACAGGTATGCGCCGGCGATCGCCGGGACGTCGGTCACCTTCACGGGGCCTCCTAGGGGGCGTGGTCGTGGTTGCGGTCGTGGGAATGGTCGCGGCCGTGGCCGGTCGTCGGGAAGAGGGCCGCCGTCAGGGCGCTGAACTGTCCCTCCAGCTCCCGGCGGGCGGTCAGGTTCCGTTCGGCGAGGATCCGCCGCAGCTCCGCCGACTCCTTCTCCAGCGCCCGGAAGCGCTCGATCAGCAGGTCGGCGTCGACCTCGCGGGCCGGGTGGCAGTAGGCGCCCAGCCCCATCCGGGCCATCAGCGCCTCGCTCTTGGCCGCGTAGCTCAGGGCGAGCGTCGGCGTGCCGACCGTCAGCGCGCAGATCAGGTTGTGGTACCGGGTCGCCACCACGGTGTCGGCGGCCGCGGTCTCCTTCATCAGGTCGTCCAGCGAGGCCGGCGAGGCCGCGGTGAGCAGCGGCGAGTCCACGGCGTCGAGGATCGCGGTGACCACCGGCTCGTCGACGTCGTCGCCCCAGAGCAGCCGGACCGGTCGGCCCTCCTCGACCAGCGCGCGGACGAAGCGGGTCGTGCCGTCGAGGTAGCGCCGGTGGATCTCCGCCGCCCGGGCGCGGTCGTCGTTCCCGCCGTGGAAGGCCATCACGCCGACGCAGACCGACCCCGGCGCACCGCCTGGCCCGCCGGCCGGCGGCGTCGGCAGGGAGAAGGCGAGGTCCGGGTAGACCTCGTCCCGCCGGGTGTCCACGCCCATCGCCCGCATCGCGTCGCGGGACGGGGCGTCCCGGTACGACCGGTACGCGGCCAGCCGCGCCGACCAGCGCACCAGGGCCCGGGTGGGCCGGCTGCCGATCGTGGCGGCGCCGACGCTGACCAGCGCCACCTTGGTGCCGAACAGCCGGCCGGACGCGCAGAGCAGGAACAGCGCGTAGGGGAAGCCCCACGGCCGCAGCGGCAGGGTGGCCTCCAGGACGCCCATGCCCGGCACGATCACCACGTCGTGCCGGCGCACCCAGGCGGCGGTGCGGACGGCGTCGACGAGCTTGCCCAGCCCCTTCGTCGCGATCGCGCCCGTCCGCGAGGCGGTCCGGTACTCCCCGCGGTTCCAGTGCAGCCGGGTCGCGGGGATCCGGAACCGGCTGGTGACGGCCTCGGGTCCGCCGCACAGCGCGTCCACCACCGCCTCCGGGTGCTCGGCGCGCAGGTAGCGGAGCAGGGCCTCCAGCGAGCCGTCGTTGCCGAGGTTGCCGGAGCCGAGCAGGCCGAACACCCCGACCCGCGGCGGGGTTTCTCCGGATCTCATGCCCGCCTCCCCTCGCGGCCGGCGACCAGGTCGTCCACCGAGACGGCGAACCGGTCCGGGTCGACCGGGGCCCGGTCCTCGACCCGCTCGCCGCTGCCCGGCCGTACCCGGCTGGCCGCCCAGGCGGCGAGGTGGCGGTAGCACTCGCGCCGGTCGGCGGGGGAGAGCGGCACCCGCTGGATGGTCGCGACGAAGCCCCAGACGTACTCGGCGAGCAGCCGGGGCGTCGGGTGCAGCGGGCCCGCCCGGCGCGGGTCCAGGTTGACGCACCGGGAGCGCTTGGAGGGGTTCGCCCGCTCGGCGCGGGTGGGGTGGTCGCGGCGGAAGTACAGCAGCTCCGGCACCTGGTGGAAGCGCCCGCGCAGGCCGATCTCGGCGACGAAGGTGCGGTCCGCGTGGTGGTAGCTGTCCAGCGGCTTCACCCGGCGCAGCACCTCGGCCCGGATCACCCCGTAGAAGTCGTCGCCGCCGGGCTCGAACAGCATGCTGCGGAAGCGCTCCGGCGCGTGCGGGGAGGCGGTGGCGAGCCCGTACTCGTAGGGGACCTTCACCCGGCCGTCGCCGTCGACGACCGCCTGGTCGGCGTGCGCGAGGATGACGTCCGGCCGCTCGTCCAGCGCCTCCACGCAGCGCAGCAGCAGGTCCCGGGCGTACAGGTCGTCGTGCGAGGCCCACTTGAACAGCTCGCCCCGGCACTCGGTGAAGACGCGGTTGTGGTTCGGCGAGGCACCGATGTTCCGCGGCAGCCGCAGATAGCGGATGCGGGAGTCCCGCGCGGCGTAGCGGCGGCAGATGGACTCGGTCGCGTCGGTCGAGGCGTTGTCGGAGATGACCAGCTCGAAGTCCTCGAAGGTCTGGCCGAGCAGGGCGTCGAGCGATTCGGCGAGGTACTCCTCGCCGTTGTAGACGGGCAGCCCGATGCTCAACCGGGGTACGGCGGTCATGTCGTCCTCACTTCGGGGGTGTCGTCCTCGGTCTCGGGGACGGGATTCCGGTGGTGCTCGCGCAGGGCGGCCCGCAGTTGCTGCCACCACACGGCCGAGCCGCAGGCGGTGGCGGCGGCGACGCCCCAGGCGGAGCCGGCCGTGCCGGCCAGGGCGGCTCCGCCGAGCCCGCCGCCCAGGTAGCAGGCGGAGGCGAAGAGCTGGCAGCGCAGGCTGCGCCGGGCCGCGGCGAGGGCCCGCAGTCCGGCCGCCGCGCCGCTGCCGAGTCCGGCGCCGGCGACGCCGAGGGTGGCCGGCACGATCAGTTCCTTGGAGGAGTGCCAGACGTCGCCGAGCACGAGCTCGCCGAGCCGGTCCGGCATCAGCAGCAGCGCGCCGCCCCACAGCAGCGCGGCGACGGCCTGCCCGCCGCCCAGCCGCAGGCAGAACCGGCCGAGCCGGCGCGACGCCTGCCGCAGTACCCGGGCCGCCTCCGCCACGGTGACCAGGGACAGCCCCATCAGCAGGGCCAGGAAGGGGCCGAGCAGCAGTTCGGCGCCCCGGACCGTGCCCACCGCGCCGACCCCGACGATCGCGCCGAGCCCGTACGCCCGGAGCTGGCCGGCGCCGCTGAGGCTGACGTTCTCGGCCAGGTACCGGCTCCCGAGGTCGCGCTGCTCGCGCAGCCAGCCGCGGGCCGCGCTCACCCGGGGGCGGATGCCGGACTGGAGGAAGCCGTAGCCGGCGGCCACCGCCGCGGCGGCGCCCCAGGCCAGCAGGAAGGCGGCCACGCTGTTCACCCGGGCCGCCACCACCATGGCCGGGACGAGCGCGACGCCCTGCACCAGGTCGTTGGTGAACGCCTTGCGCCCGGCGCCGGCGGCGAAGAACGCGAACCGCCGGGAGTCCTGCAGCAGCAGCGCCGGCAGGGCCAGGCCGAGGCAGGCGAACGCGGGCCCGATCCGCCCGCCGAGGCCGAGTCCGACCAGCACGCAGCCGGCGCCGAGGGAGGAGCCGATGGCGAGCGCGGTCCCCGACGACCGGGCCGCCGCCGCCCGCCAGAGCGGCTCCGGCACACCGCTGAACCGCACCATCAGCGGGTCGGTGGCCAGTCCGCGGGCGATGTTGAGCACCAGGCCGTAGGTCAGCCAGGCCAGGCTGAACACGCCGAACGCGGTCACCCCCAGCGAGCGGGCCACGAAGGCGCCGACCGCGAAGTTGGTCATGCTGGAGACCGCCTGGTCGGCCAGTCCCCAGGACAGCCGGCCGGCGACGGCCCGGCCGGCGGACCGCCGGGGCCCGCCGGGCGGGTCCGCCGGTGTCGTGGTGCTCTCCTCCTCGGTGGTCATCGGCGTCAGGCCTTGATCAGTCCGGCGCCGTGCAGGGCGTCGGCCGCGACGGCGACGGTGTCGAACGGCAGCCCGGACCGCTCGGCGACGTCCAGCAGGCTGTGCTCGCCGTCGGAGAGGCTGAGCACCCAGAGCATGGCCAGCTGCGCCTGCTTGGCGTCGCTGCGCCCGCCCAGCGAGTCGTACAGCCCGCGCCGGCCCAGCTGCGGCTCGCCGTAGGGGCTGAGGTTGACGTACCGCCGGTTGCGGTCGAGCACCGCGAACGCCTCGCGGCAGACCGCGAGCGTGTCCGTCATCGCCTCCGGGGAGACGAAGTCCGGGTTGTCCGCCGAGGTGTGGTACTCGGGGTACCCGGCGTACGGCGTCCGGCTGAGCGAGCCGACGCCGAGGTCGAACCCGGGCGAGCAGTACTGCCGCTCGTCGTAGCCGTACGGCGTGAACTCGGTGATGTGGTGCGGCCGTTCGGAGCTGCGCAGGACGTGCCGCAGCACCCGGTCGATCTCCGCGTCGCCGCGCCGGCTCTGCTTGTACGTCAGCTCGCCCCGGTCGCCGGCGCAGGCCAGCACCAGCCCGTGCTTCACCCGCGCGACCCGGTCCGCGTTGCGGGCCAGCCAGGTGATCGCCCCGATGGTGCCGGGCGCGAAGATGAACCGGTAGGTGTAGTACGGCGTGCGCTCCGCCAGCTCCCGGGCCAGGAAGGTCGCCACGGCGACGCCGGCCAGGTTGTCGTTGGCCAGCGACGGGTGGCAGACGTGGCAGGAGACGATCACCTCGTCGGAGACCTGTCCGGGGACGACGTGCTCGGCGTAGGTGAGGTGGCCGTCGGCGAGCGTGGAGTCGATGCGCACCTCGTACTCGCCGTCCGGCATCGCGTCCAGGGTCTCCTGGGACAGGCAGAACCCCCATCGCGGCTGGTAGTAGCTGGTGCGGTACGGCACCCAGGTCGGGTGGTCGGGCAGGGTGTGCAGGTGCTCGCGCAGCTCGGCCAGCGGCATGGTCGCCGCCACCGGCACGCTGTAGCCGAGCACGTGCAGACTGGAGGCGGCGAAGTCGACGACCCGGTGGCCCGCGGCGTCGGCGATGTACGCGTCCCGGATGTTCCACTCCTGCGGCACCGTCCAGTCGAGCACCTGGGTCCCGGTCGGCACCTCGTGCACCCGCAGCGGGACGTACTCGTCGATGACGTCCAGGGTGGCCCGCACGCCGTCGCCGGTGATGCTCCGGCAGAGCGGGTACAGCCGCTCCACCAGCGCGTGCATCCGGTCGCCGACCGCGGTCATCGGCGCCACCGCAGGGTGTCGTCGACGGTGCCGGCCGCGGACGCCGAGCGCAGCACCGCCAGCCGGGTGAAGCGCTGCTCGAAGCCCTCCCGGGTGAGGCCGAACTCGCGGTAGGCGTCGGCGAGTTCGATCGCGCCGCGCTTCACCGTCCAGTCGCACTCGAAGCCGGGCAGCGCGGCGCGGAACCGGGAGAAGTCCACCCGGTAGGAGCGCGGGTCACTGCCGTTCTCCCCGGTGATCCGCACCTTCGCGCCGGACACCGCCTCGGCGACCTGCTCGGCGATCTCGGCGACGGTGACGTTGTTGGTCTCGCTGCCGATGTTGAACGCCCGGTCGTGCACCGCCTCGCGGGGCGCGGCCAGCGCGGCCGCGAAGGCCCGGGCGATGTCGGCGGCGTGCACCAGCGGGCGCCAGGGGGTGCCGTCGGAGAGCACCAGCACCTCGCCGGAGAGCAGCGCGTGGCCCACCAGGTTGTTCAGCACGATGTCGGCGCGCAGCCGGGGCGAGTAGCCGAAGGCGGTGGCGTTGCGCATGTACACCGGGCTGAAGTCGTCGTCGGACAGCTCGTGCAGGTCGTCCTCCACCCGTACCTTGGACTCCGCGTACGGCGTCACCGGGCGCAGCGGGGCGTCCTCGGCCACCAGCTCGTCGCCGCCGGCGGCGCCGTAGACGGAGCAGGTCGACGCGTACAGGAAGCGCCGTACCCCCGCCTCGCGGGCCAGCCGGGCCAGCCGCACGGAGGCGTGGTGGTTGATGTCGTAGGTGAGGTCCGGTGCCAGCGAGCCGAGCGGGTCGTTGGACAGCGCGGCCAGGTGGATCACCGCGTCGGCCCCGGCCACGTGCTCGGCCGTGACGTCGCGCAGGTCCACCCGGTGCCCGGCCGGGTCGGCGGGCACCGGGCCGAGGACGCAGTCCGCGAACAGGCCGGAGTCCAGCCCGACGACCTCGTGCCCGGCGGCCGCGAGGACCGGGGCCATCACGGTGCCCAGATAGCCCTGGTGCCCGGTCAGCAGTACGCGCAAGGTTCAACCCTCCAGATCGAGAACGAGTTTGGTGACGGCGAACGCCTCGGCGTAGCGCGCGTGGCATTCGATGCCGCGGATCCGGGCCAGCCCGAGGAAGGCCTCCCGGTCGTACCAGGGCCGGTGCCGCTGCGAGGGGTAGTGCTCCTGCAGCAGCCGCACCTTGCGCTCGGCGACCTCCTCGGACAGCGGCTGGTACGCCGTCGGACGGCCGAGGTCGGCGTCCCACTTGACGATCTCGTAGCCGAGCACCAGGTGGTCGCGGAACGCGGTGGTCACCAGCCGCGCCAGGCCGCGGTGGTCCTGGTGCGCGTCCTCGGTGCGCGGCGCGAGGACCAGTTGCGGCTCGGTGCGCCCGCGCAGCTCCTCGACCGCGGCCTTGGCCTCCTCCCAGTGCGCGGGCAGCCGGCCGTCCGGCAGCTTGAGCACCGTCAGGCGCAGGTCGGCGCCGGGGCAGAAGGCGGCGAGCGCGTCCCGCTCCTCCTGCTCCCGCTCGCCGCCGCCGCCGGAGAGCACCAGCGCGTCGACCCGCAGGCCCGGGCGGGCGAGGCACATGGTCAGCAGCGTGCCGCCGGCACCGATCGCGATGTCGTCGCAGTGCGCGCCCAGCGCGACGATCCGCTCCGGGCGCCCCGCCCCGAGCCGGATCACCCGGTCACCGTCCCGCCGCCGGCCGCGCCGTCCCGCTCCCAGACGGCCCACGGGCGGTCGCCCCGGGCGTAGGCCTCGTCCAGCGCGGCCCGTTCCTTCACGGTGTCGGTCGGCTTCCAGAAGCCGCGGTGCTGGTACGCCACCAGCCGCCCGCGCTTGGCCAGTTGGGTGCAGCCGTCGGCGACCAGGTCCCCGTTCTCCGGGATGTGGTCGAAGACCTCCTGGCGGAGCACGAAGTAGCCGCCGTTCTCCCACAGCGGCAGTTCGCTCACCGCGGTGATGCCCCCCACCAGGTTGTCCTGGCCCAGCTCCACGCAGTGGAACGAGGACTGCGGCGGCACCACCATCATCGACGCGCCGGCGTCGCGCCCGGCGAACGCGTCGATCATCGCCGGCAGCGGGGCGTCGGTCAGCACGTCGGCGTAGTTGGCGAGGAACATCTCGTCGCCGTCCAGGTGGTGGCGCACCCGGCGCAGCCGCTCGCCGATCGGCGACTCGATGCCGGTCTGGGCGAAGGTGATCGTCCAGGAGGCGATGTCGGTGGAGAGCAGTTCGGTCTTCCCGCCCCGCAGCACGAAGTCGTTGGACGTGGTCTCCTCGTAGTTGAGGAAGAAGTCCTTGATGTGGTGGGCCCCGTACCCGAGGCAGAGGATGAACTCGGTGTGCCCGAAGGACGCGTAGTAGCGCATCACGTGCCAGATCAGCGGCCGGGGGCCGACCATCGCCATCGGCTTGGGCACGTCGTCGGAGGCCCCGCTGCGCATCCGCAGCCCGTAACCGCCGCAGAACAGGACGACCTTCACGGCTTCACCTCGACGATGGTCAGTTCCGGGACGGGGAAGACCAGCCGGCCGCCCCACTCGTGGACGTAGGACAGCTGCTCGGTCAGCTCGGCCCGCAGGTTCCACGGCAGGACGAGGACGTAGTCCGGCCGGTCGGTGGCGATCTGCTCGGGCGGCAGGATCGGGATGCGGGTGCCGGGGGTGAACCTGCCGTGCTTGTAGGGGTTCCGGTCGACCGTGTACGGGAGCAGGTCGGGCCGGATGCCGCAGTGGTTGAGCAGGGTGTTGCCCTTGCCCGGGGCGCCGTAGCCGACCACCGTCTCGCCGCGCTCGGCCGCCTCGACCAGGAAGCGCAGCAGGTCCCGGCGCACCTTGGCGACGCGGGCGGAGAACTCGGTGTACCCGGACAGCTCCCGCAGCCCGGCGGCCTTCTCCCGGTCCAGCACCTCGGCCACCCGCCGGCTCGGCTCGCCGGCCGCCTCGGCGGGCCGGGCCCACAGCCGGATGGAACCGCCGTGGGTGGGCAGCAGTTCGACGTCCACGAGCACGAGTCCGCCGCTCTCCAGCGCCCGGGCGGCGGAGGCGACCGTGTAGTACTGGAAGTGCTCGTGGTAGATCGTGTCGTACTGGTTCTCCTCGATCAGGGTCAGCAGGTGCTGCACCTCGATGGAGACCCAGCCGTCGTCGGCCACCAGGGCGCGCAGCCCCCGGGTGAAGCCGATGACATCGGGGATGTGGGCGTACACGTTGTTGGCCACGACCAGGTCCGCCGGGCCGTGCTCGGCGCGGACGGCCGCGCCGGTGGCCGGGTCCAGGAACTCGGTGAGCGTGGGCACGCCCGCCTCCCGCGCGGCGGCGCCGACGTTCACCGACGGCTCGATGCCCAGGCAGCGGATGCCCCGGTCCACCACGTGCCGGAGCAGGTAGCCGTCGTTGCTCGCGACCTCGACCACGAAGGAGTCGGCCCCGAGGCCCGCCTTCGGCACGGCGTCGGCGACGAAGGCGCGCGCGTGCTCCACCCAGGAGGTCGAGTACGAGGAGAAGTACGCGTACTGGGTGAACGTCTCCTCCGGCGTGATCAGCGGCGGGATCTGCGCGAGCCAGCAGTCGGTGCAGACCCGCAGGTGCAGCGGGTACGTCGGCTCCGGCAGGTCCAGCTGGTCCGCGGCGAGGAAGCTCTCGCACGGCGGGGTCGCCCCCAGGTCGACGACGCTCCCCAGCGCCGTCGAGCCGCACAGTCGGCATCGTGTCATCTACTGCCCCCATTTCCTGCCCGCGCCGGTGTCCCGGCGCGGGCCAGCGTTGGTGTTCCCCACCGGCGGAGCGCCGTCGGCGCCGCCGGACCGACCCGCGATCGCGGTGCGGTACCCCTCCACCAGGCGTTCCAGCCCGACCGCCGGGCTGAAGGACTGGTCGTAACGGTGGCGGGCCGTGCGGCCCATCTCCCGGTTGGCGGCCGGATCGGCGGTGATCCGGCGCAGGCAGGACGCGAGCGAGTCCGCGTCGCCCGGCCGGTGCAGCAGGCCGCTCACCCCGTCCTCGACGAGCTCGACGAAGGCGCCGTGCCCGGCGGCGACCGCCGGGACCCCGGCCGCCATCGCCTCCGCGACCACCAGGCCGAAGGTCTCCTGGGACATCGAGGGGGCCACCACCGCGATCGAGCGCGCCACGGCCCGCCGGCACTCGGCCGGGTCGTACAGGCCGGCGTAGCGCACGTCGTCCCGGCCCGCCGCCCAGGCGGCCACCTCGGCCTCCATCGGCCCCGCGCCGGCGAGCACCAGCGGCACCCCCGGCCCGCCGTCCGCCGCGAGCGCGTCCCACGCGGCCATCAGCAGCCGCACGCCCTTGGACTCGGTGAGCCGGCCGAGGAAGAGCAGCTGCTCGCCGGCGCCCTCCCGGCGGGCACCCGGGTCCGGCACGAAGTTGTGCTTCACCAGCAGCCGTTCGGCCGGCATGCCGGAGCGCACCAGGATGTCGCGCTGGGTCGCGGAGATGCAGAAGAACCGCTCCACGCCGGACCACCACCGCCGCCGGTTGACCGTCATGCTGACCGCGAGCGGCACCGTCGCGAGCCGCGAGCCGCGGTAGCAGCCGTGCCGCACGGCGGGCAGCGCCGCCACCGTGCCGACGCACTCCTCGCACGGCCGGCCGTCCCGGTGCAGGGTGCCGGGCGGGCAGACCTGGGTGTAGTTGTGCAGCGTGGCGACGACCGGCACCCCGGCGTCGGCGCAGCCGGCGAGCACCGCCGGCGACAGCAGCGGGAAGACGTTGTGGACGTGCACCACGTCCGGGCGCTCGGCGCGCAGCCGGGCGGCGAGCTCGGTACGGACGGCCGGGTTCCACGGCACCAGCAGCGGCACCGCGACCTTGCCGGGCAGCGACCGGGCGGCGATGTCGTCGCTGCGCCGTTCGAACAGGTCGACCCGGTGGCCGGCCGCGCGCAGCAGCTCCACCTCCTCGTCGACGACCCTGTTCTCCCCGCTCGGCTGCGCCGAGGAGTAGCGGTTGTGCACCACGAGTACGTGCATGGTCAGGTCACCTCCCGGTTCCGGTCCCAGCGAGGGATGCGCCGGCGCAGGACCGCGGGCGTCCTCACGTGCGTCGTCGGCGTCGTCGGATGCGCCGACGGGGTCAGCAGGGGCGCCGTCGCGGGCGCGGGTGTGGCGAGCAGCGAGGCGGCCAGCGCCAGGTGCAGCAGGTACGGCGAGGCGTCGCCGAGCCCGGCCTCGGTGTACGAGGAGATCGCGACATAGCTGATCAGGAAGATCGCGCAGGCCCTCGGCAGCGAGGGCGGGCGCAGCAGCGCGATGCCGCCGAGCGCGAGGAGGACGGCCGCCACGAGCACGATGCCCAGCTGCCCCTGCTCGTTGTAGACGGCCAGCCAGCTGTTGTCGATCGGCAGCCCGCCGAACGACTTGTCGCCCAGACCCACCCCGAACACCCTCTCCGGGAGCGTGCGGGGCGCCGTCAGCAGGGCGTCCCAGACCTTGGCCCGGCCGGTGAGGTTGGAGAAGTTCTCCTTGCTCTGCCCGCGCATGAACCAGGCCTGCAGCGCGGAGGAGAACGCCACCGCGGCCACCGTGGCGCAGACCACCGCCCAGGCGAAGAACCGGCGGGCGGCGGCGCTGGTCAGCAGCAGCGAGCCGATCGCCAGCACCAGTCCGGCGAGCAGGCCGACCGTGGCCGTGCGGGTGTGGGTCATCGCGAGCAGCACGAGCGTCGGCACGATGATCACCGCCGCGCTGGTCCCGGTGGTCCGGCGGTCCAGCAGGAGCAGCACGGTCAGGCCGATGATCACCGCGGAGTACTGGCCGATCTGCGGCGGGGTGAGCGGCCACAGCGCGCCGACCAGGCGCCCGCCGTAGTACTCGGGCATCGCGGTGCCCGGGGAGATGACCAGGCCGGCGGCCACCAGCACCAGCACCCCGAAGTACATCCGGATGTGGATCCGGACGAACAGCAGGCTGCCGGTCCACCAGCGGCTGAGCAGCCACAGCGTGGCGATGAAGATCGTCAGCCGGGCGCAGCGGAACAGCGCGCCGACCCCGACCTCCAGGTGCAGGCTGGAGATCAGGCTGGGCACCAGCAGCAGGGTGAGCAGGAACAGGAAGGCGCTGGCCCGCACCCGCAGCCGCAGGTTGAGCAGGAGCGCCAGCGCGAACGCGGAGACCAGCGCGCCCATGGTGGCCATCTGGATGAGCGAGCGGGGCAGCCGGACGATGGTCTTCGCCCCGGCCGAGCCGAGCGTGTTGAGGCCCAGCAGCGCCCAGACGATCCAGACGGCCTTCGGCGTGCCGCGCACCGTGTCCGCGTCCATCTCAACCACCCGCCTGGGGGGCGAAGGTGCTGCCGGCGTCCTGGCCGTACGGCGGGCCCTGCCAGCGCACGGGGTCGAGCGGCCGGTCCGGGTCGTCGGCGATGAAGCTCCAGGGGCCGCGGTAGACGTTGTCGTGCCAGCGGTTGTCCTGCCGCAGGGTCAGCGCCTCGGCCACCAGCTTGCCCTTGTACGGCGACCAGTCCGGATAGGTGCCGTAGTTGGAGAGCACCGCCATCCGGCCGCACTCCACCGTGCAGCCGACCACGGCGGCGTCGAGGGCGAAGCGGTTGTCGTGGATGTCCACCCGCTGGGTCTTCCAGCGGCAGTCGGCGTAGAGCGGCGCGGTGTCGATCGCCGGCTTGGCGCAGCGCGCGGTGTCCTTCACCAGCGGCGTGCAGTAGCCGGTCGAGGTGTTGGCCGGGCTGTTGCAGAACCGGTCGGCGTTCTCCCACAGGGTGATCCCGGACCAGTTGTCCTCCAGCACGTTCCGGTAGATCTCGATCCGGTCGGTGCGGGCCGGGATCCGCGGCTCCCCGCCGGCCTCCGACAGGTAGACCGCCGCGTACGGGAAGTTGTCGCCGTCGGCGGCGTGCCGGCGGCCCTCGACCCAGGTGTTGCGCCGGATGGTGTTGTCCCGGACGACCGCGTTGTAACTGGTCTCGTACACCAGCGCGGCACCGTCGTTGGCCTCCAGCAGGTTGTTCTCGATGCGGAAGTCGTTGTTGTTGTTGTCCGCCCACAACCCGGGTCCGCGGTTGTCGTGCACCCAGTTGCCGCGGATGTCGGCGCCGTCGACGGCCCAGAACTTGATGCCGCCGCTGCAGCCGCAGCCCGGCCGGCGCCGCTCCCAGTCGTCGGTGTTGTTGCCGGTGATCTCGTTGCCCTCGACCAGCAGGCCCTTGATGGAGTCACCGGTCTGGTACGCGTTCATCCCGTACTGCCCGTTGCGGCGCAGGCAGCTGGCCCGCAGCTGCTGGTGGGCGCCGGCCATCAGCCCCGCGCCGGAGTTGTCCTGGATGGTGCTGTGCTCGATCACCCATCCGTCGGCCATGTCGTGGTTGACCACGCCCTCGTCGTGCGGCGCGGCGAAGCCCTGCACGGTCAGATGGCGGATGGTGACGTGCGGTGCGGTGCCGCTGAACGCGTAGTTGTTGGTCTTCCGGCCGTCGAGCACCGCGCCCGGCGCGCCGAGGAAGGTGTCCCCCTCCTTGGCCTCGACCTGGGCGTACCGGTCCGGTTCGAGGGTGTGGGTGCCCGGGAGGAGCCAGAAGGTGGTGTTCGGGGGGCTGTTCCTGGTCTTCGCGGCCAGGTCGCCGACCACCGCCGGGTCCACCGTGACCGCGCCCGCCGGAGCCGTCGCCGGCCCCGCCGCGGGATCGGCGCACACCCGGGCCACGGCGGCGGACGGCGTGGCGGTCGGCCTCGCCGGGGCGTCCGGCGTGCCCGTGCAGCCGGCCGCCACCAGCAGGGCCAGCGCCGGCGCCGCCAGCGCCGACGCGCCCCGGCGCCACCTCCTGATCCCCACGCCCGCCCCCCTAACCGTGGAAGCCGAGGACGGTGGTGAACCCCCGCGCGCCGTCGGCGAAGCCGGTGCCGACCAGTGTGGTGGCGGGTTCCTTGCGTCCGAAGCCGGGGGAGTACCAGCCGAGCGGCGGGTCGCTCTCGCCCCGGTGCGCCCGCCAGGACAGCTCCGCGGGCAGGTCGAGCACCGCCGAGCGGTCCTCGCCGTCCCGGGTCCAGCGCAGCTCCGCCCGGTTGCCCGTCAGGTCCGCGCCGATCGCCGGGCCGAGGTGGAACGCCAGGCGCACGGCCCGGCGCGGGCCGCTCACCTCGTCGGTGATCCGCAGTTCCCGGCTCGCGGCGGTCAGCTCCACCCGGCGGCGGTGCACCGCGTCCTGGTAGCCGTCGTGCTCGGCGCACCAGCGGGCCACCTCCCCGGAGGTGTCCGCGGCCAGGACCCGGGTGCGGGCGTGCCGGGTCCACAGGAACGGGCCGCCGGAGACGGACTGGTCGGCGTCGTCCAGCTGCAGGGTGTTGTGGCCCAGCGTCGAGCGGAAGTACCGCCGCCACTCGGGCTCCCCGTGGTAGCAGAACGTCCCCGGGTCGGCGAGCACGTCGACCCCGTCGTGCCGGACCTCCACGGACAGCGCGTCCGCGTGGGCGTGCGCGGCGATCGACAGGAAGCCGTGCGGACCGCCATCGCAGCGGCACCAGATCTCCTCCGGGCCCCGCAGGACGGTCAGGCCCGCGTCGGCGAAGTGGCCCGGCCGGGCGGCCGGGCGGCGCACCGTCCCGTCCTTCCCGTACGGCCGCAGCAGCGCGGCCAGCAGCGGGGTGCGCACATCGCCGCCGGTCACCGCCGGCCACCAGGCGAGCCGGCCGAACACGGCCTCCCCGGTGGCCAGCAGCGAGCCCCAGCGGTCGGTGCCGGCGCCGTCCAGCACCAGGCCGTGCCCGTCGTCCGCGTCCCCCTGGCGCGGCGGCCGCAGCCGGTTGTCCACGACGGCCGCGAGCGCGTCGGTCATCCGCAGCAGGACGAGCCGCACGGTGGTGGGGACCGGCACGGCGGCGGCGTCCGCCTCGGCCACCGCGGCCAGGCCGAGCTCCAGGACGAGTCCGTGGTACTCGGTGGCCAGCTCGCGGTTGAGGCCGGACGGGAAGGTGTTGGCGCGCAGGTGCCGCTCCAGCGACCGCAGCGCGGCCGTCCGCCAGCGCGGCGAGGAGGCGAACCAGTCGAACGCGCAGGCCGCGGCGAACTGCCCGGCGGCCTCGGCGATGACGTGGTTGTTCGCCGAGGACCCCCGGCTGGGGAAGGCGGCCAGCCAGCGCTGGTGGTGCCAGATCTGCTTCAGCGCCACCGGGTTGTCCTCGAACAGCCCGGCCGCGCCCGGCCAGCCGTCGAGCAGCCGGCGCACCCACACCCAGGACAGCAGCCGGATGCCCAGCTCGATGCCGCTGATCCAGTGCACGCCCTCCAGCGGCGGGTTGGCCGCCCACCAGGACCGCAGGTGCCCGGCCACCCGCTCGGCGTACCGCTCGTCCCCGGTGAGCGCGTAGGCGGCGGCGAGCACCGTCAGGTACTGGTGCCGGGACGGCTCCCAGATCTGCTTGATGTCCCCGACCGCCTCCTCGTCCCGGTACGGCACGTCGAAGGCGTAGCCGGCCGGCGCCCGGCGCCCGGTCTTCGGGTCGCGCCACCAGTCGGGGTCGGCCAGGTCGTCGCGCACCACCCCGAAGAACTCGGCGTGACCGTCCATCAGCCGGTCCGCCTCGGCGACCAGGCGCTTCACGGCGTCCGCCGGCACCGCGGCGAGGGCCCCGGCGGGCAGCACCGCGGTGAACCGGCCGCCGGCCGCGGGCGGGCAGTGCGGCGGCGCGGTGCGCCACCGCCGCCGGCGCACCGTGTCGCCCGCCCGGCCGGCGACCTCCTGCGGCCCCATCCGGGACAGCCGCCGCAGGTACCAGCCCGCGCTCATGGTCATCGCGCCCTCGCCAGCGTCACCGGCGCGCCGCCGGCCAGGGCGCTCTGCACGGCGAGGGTGGCCGCCGTGGTGGCGACCAGCGACTCCAGCGGCACCGGCATCGGCCCGCCGGTCCGCACCGCCTTGACGAACGCCGCCAGCTCGTTGGACTGGCCCTTGTCCCGGGCCTTGGGCAGCCGCGAGCTGACCCACCGCTTGCGGCCGTACACCGAGGCGCGGACGAAGTCGTCGAGTTTCAGCACCTTGCCGTCCGCGACCAGGTCCAGCGTCTCCTTGGGGAAGCCGGGCGCGCCGGTGGTGACGTACGCGAGGGTCGCGGTGGAGCCGTCCGGGTAGCGCAGCACGACCTGGAGGTCCTCGTTGCCGGCCGGGGCGACCGCGTACACCGAGACCGGGTCGGCCTCCAGCAGCCAGCTCGCCGTGTCGATGAAGTGCCCGCCCTCGCCCGCGAACCGGGAGCCCTCGGCGCCCTGCTGGAGGTACCAGCTGCCCTGCTGAAGCCGGCCCGCGTTGACCAGGTAGCGCAGGCTCGCCGGACCGGTCCGGGCGCCGAACCGCTTCCTGGCCTCCCGCAGCAGCGGCGCGAACCGGCGGTTGAAGCCCACCTGGAGCCGGTCGTTGCCGGACTCCTCCACCGCCGCGAGCACACCGGCCAGTTCGTCCTCGCCGAGGGCCAGCGGCTTCTCCACGAACACCGCCTTGCCGGCGAGCAGCGCCCGGCGGGTCAGGTCGGCGTGCGAGCTGTGCCGGGTGACCACGAACACCGCGTCGACCGACGGGTCCCCGAGCACGGCGTCGAGATCGGTGGTGGCCTGCGCGAAGCCGAACTTCCGCTGCGCGTTGGCGGCGGACAGCGCCGTCGTGGTGACGACCGTGGACAGCGTGACGCCCTCGCGCTGCGCCAGGTGCGGCAGCAGCATCGACGTCGCGTAGTTCCCGGCGCCGACGAACGCCAGCCGCACCGGCGCGCCGGCGGACCGCGCCGGGGCGGACGCCCGCGCGCCGTTCCGTGCCGCCGGAACGGCGGGCAGCGCGATGGACGGCGCCTGCGGCGCCTCGTCCGCCGGGGCCTCCGGGTAGCGGAACAGCACGGCCACGGCCTTCAGTTCGCCGTCCTTCAGCCGCCGGTACGTCTCGACGGCGTCGTCGAAGTCGGCGACGTGGGAGACCAGCGGCTCCACGTCGACGCGGCCGCGGGCGAGGAGGTCGAGGAAGCACGCCAGGTTGCGGCGCTCGGTCCAGCGCACATAGCCGATCGGGTAGTCCCGGCCCTCCAGCTCGTACTCCGGGTCGTAGCGCCCGGGGCCGTAGGAGCGGGAGAACCGGACGTCCAGCTCCTTCTCGTAGTACGCGTTCCACGGCAGGTCGAGGCGGCACTTGCCGATGTCGACCACCCGGCCGCGGTCCCGCGCCAGCTTGGCGGCCAGCTCGACGGGCTGGTTGCTGCCGCCGCCGGCGGCCAGGAAGACCTGGTCCACGCCATGGCCGCCGGTGAGTTCGGCGACGGCGGCCTCCACCGCCGAGGAGCCGGGATCGCCGCAGGCCGCGGCGCCCAGGCGCTCGGCGAGCTCGCAGCGCGCCGGGTCGGGGTCGGCCCCGACCACGCGCACCCCCGCCGCGGTGAGGAGCTGCACCACCAGCTGCCCGATCAGCCCGAGGCCGATGACCAGCGCCACCTCGCCGAGCTGCGGCTCGCCCTGGCGCACGCCCTGCAGCGCGATGGACCCGACGGTGCCGAAGGCCGCGTGCTGCGGCGCGAGGCCGTCCGGCACCGGGGTGTAGAGGTTCCTGGGCACCCAGTTCAGCTCGGCGTGCAGCGCGTGCTCGTTGCCGGCGCAGGCCACCAGGTCGCCGACCTTCACGTCGTCGATCCCGGCCCCGACCTGCTCGACCACCCCGCACAGCGAGTAGCCCAACGGCGTGTAGGAGTCCAGCTTGCCCATCACCTTGCGGTAGGTGGCGGGCAACCCGTTGACCGCCACGCTCTGCATGACCTTGGCCACCTGGTCCGGACGGGAGCGGGCCTTGCCCACCATCGACATGCCGGCCTCGGACACCTTCATGAGCTCGGTCCCGGTGGAGATCAGCGAGAAGGCGCTGCGGACCAGCACACCGCCCGGCTTGCACCCCGGCACCGGCACGTCGAGCACCGACAGCTCGCCGCTCTTGTAGTTCTGCACAACCTGTTTCACCGGAGAATCCCCTTGTTTCTATGCCGTCAGGTGAGCTCTGCGCCTGGTCACTGCGCCGTCGAGTGCGTGCTGTGGCCGGAGCGGGCGGTCGCGCCGCGGTACCAGTACTCGAGCGTCAGCACGTGCCACAGGTGCTTGGAGAAGTCCCGCTGCCCGGCGGCGTCCTCGGCGACCAGCCGGGCCAGCGCGTCGCGGCGCAGGAACCCGGAGCGGACCAGCTCGCCCTCGTTCACCACCTCGCGCACCAGCGGCGCCAGGTCCCGGCTCATCCAGGCCCGCAGCGGGGCGCTGAACAGGCCCTTGGGCCGGTACACGATCTCCCGTGGCAGGACCGAGGCGGCCGCCTCCTTGAGGACGGCCTTGCCCTGGCGTCCGACGATCTTGCGGTCACCGGGCACGGCGAACGCCGCCCGGACCACCTCGACGTCCACGTAGGGCACCCGCACCTCGGTCGAGGCGGCCATGCTCGACCGGTCGGTGTACGCGAGGTTCAGGCCCGGCAGGAACATCCGGGCGTCGCCCAGGCACATCCGGTTGACGAAGTCGTCGAGGTCGTTGTCCTGGTAGACGTCCGCGTGCTCGGTCAGCACGTCGTCGACGGTCCCCGCCAGGTCCGGATCGACCAGGCCGAGCAGCTCCTCCCGGTCGTACATGGTGTAGCTGCGCCGGAACGCGGTCTCCTCCGGCAGCTCGGCGAAGGAGAGGAACCGCTTGGCGAACCGCACCGAGCGGAAGCCCCGGCGGGCGGTGGCGACCGGAAGCCGGTCCACCGCCAGCGACAGGCCGCGCCGCAGCGGGCGCGGAACGCGCTGGTAGCGCAGCGCCAGCTGGTTGGCCAGGTGCTTGCGGTAGCCGGCGAACAGCTCGTCGGCCCCCATCCCGGAGAGCATCACCTTGACCCCGGCCTCCCGGGCGGCCGAGCAGATCAGGAAGGTGTTGATCGCGGCGGGGTCGCCGATCGGCTCGTCCAGGTGGTACGTCATCCGCGGCAGCAGGTCGAGCACGTCCGGGGCGATCTCGATCTCGTGCAGGTCGACGCCGAAGCGCTCGGCCACCTGCCGGGCGTAGCGCAGGTCGTCCGGCATCGCCTCGAACCGGGCGTCCTCGGGGCGGAACCCGATCGTGTAGGCCGAGATCCCGGGGTTGTCGCGGGCCGCCAGCGCGGTCAGGTAGCTGGAGTCCAGCCCGCCGGAGAGGAAGGTCGCCACCGGGACGTCGGACAGCAGGTGACGCCGGGTCGACTCCTCGACGATGGCCGCGAGATCCGGCAGCTCGCCGCTGCGGGCCCGCTCCCGGCCCTCGGCGGCGACCTCCCGCAGGTGCCAGAACCGGCCGCGCTCCACCCGGCCGTCGGGCCGGCAGCGCAGCCAGCTGCCCGGCGGCAGCTTCTCCGCCTCGCGGAACGCGCACCGCGAGTCCGGCACCCAGTAGTACAGCAGCGAGGCCACCAGCGCCGCCGGGTCCACCTCCAGCGACCCGCCGGTGGCGGCGGCCAGCGCCTTGAGCTCGGAGGCGAAGACCAGGCCCTCGCCGCGCCGGACCAGGAACAGCGGCTTGATGCCGAGCTGGTCGCGGACGAGCACCAGCTCGCCGGTCCGCTCGTCGAAGACCCCGAACGCGAACATCCCGCGCAGCCGGGGCAGGCAGTCCGTGCCCCAGCGCCGCCAGGCCTCCAGCAGCACCTCGGTGTCGGAGGTGCCGCGGAAGCGCACCCCGGCGGCGGCCAGTTCGGCGCGCAGCTCGGGCGCGTTGTACAGCTCGCCGTTGTACGTCAGGACCAGGCCGTCGGAGACCATCGGCTGGGCGCCGGTCTCCGACAGGTCGACGATGGCGAGCCGGCGGTGCCCCAGGTGCACCTCGCCGTCACCGACGGGATGGCTGTACCGGCCCGCGCCGTCCGGACCGCGGTGGGCGAGGGTGTCGGTGAGCAGGTCGGTCACGACCTTCCCGTCCGGCCACCGGTACGTGCCCGCGATGCCACACATGTGCTACCGCACCTCCTGGTCGCTGTCCGGGACCCGGGTGGTCCACGTCGTCGTCCGTCCCGTCCGTCCCGCCCGCCCCCGGCCCGCCCCGTTCGGCGGGGCCGGCCGCTGGTACCGCCCGCGCGTCACGGTGTGCGGCCGGTCCCACAGCGTGCCGTCGGTGCGGTCGCGCGGATCGGGGTCGATGAGCACCACACCGATCACCGGGATGCGCTGGTCGGCGAGCTGCCGCGCCACGGTGTGCAGCCACGCGGCGCTGCCGTGCCCGGCCCGCACCACGAGCACGGTCCGGGCGCCGAGGTGGCGCAGATCGGTCCACGCCGTGCCGGGCGCCACCGAGCCGACGCCGATCCGGCGTTCCCCGGGCGGTGCCTCCTCGGCCCGCTCGCCGCGCACCACGGTCGGGCCGCCCGGCGCCGGGCGGCGCTTGGCGAGCTGCCGGCCGGGCAGACCGTCGACGACGACCACCGGGCCGTCCTCCGCCAGCGCCGCCGCGAGGTCCAGGGCGATCGCGCCCGTGCTGCGGGCCGAACCCAGGTCCAGCAGCGACACCGGATCGGCCGAACCGCGCACGGCGCGCGCCAGGGTGGTGGTGAGTCTGGTCCGGGCCGTCCTGGTCCGGGGCAGCTGCCACCGCCCGGCCCGCCGGCGGGGCACCCGGCGCAGCTCCGCGAGGACCGAGGCGCCGAGGTGCGCCGCGATGTCCCGGCGCAGCACCGGGCGGTCCGCCACCACCGCGCCGACCGCGGAGACCGTCAGCCCGACGACCAGCCCGAGGACCAGCCCGATCGCGGCGTCGGTGGCGGCCGTCCGGGCCGGCGACTGCGGCACCGCGTGCGGGGCGTCCACGATCTGGGTGCCGGCCACCAGCCGGGGCGTGCCGACGTGCGCCTCCGCGGCGCGCCGGCCGAAGTCGGCGATCCGCGAGGTGAGTTCGGCCCGGCTGGCGAACAGCGCCTCCAGCCTGGCGGAGGCCTGCGCGCCGCTCTGCTGCGGGGTGCTGCCGATGTCCTTGTTGACCTGGTCGAGTTCCTTCTGCAGCCGGTCGCGCTGCTCCAGCAGGGACTTGGCCTCGGCGTCCGCGGTCTCGTTGATCCGCCGCACGTGGTCCGCGACGAACGCGTCGGCCAGGGCCTTGGCCCGGGCCACCGCGTCCGCCTCGGTGCGCGCCTTCACGGTGATCTGCAGCAGGTTGTTGGTCAGGCCGAGGCTCCCGTAGTCCTGCAGGAAGTCCGTCGGCTTCTCCGCGGACCCGACGGCCTTCAGGGCCGCGCCCGCGATCCCCACGGTCTGCAGCAGGGCGGCGTCGGTGCGGATCAGCGTGCCGGGATCGTTCGGCGAGTCCGCCTGGTGGGCGACCAGCACCGTGGTCACCGCGCTAGGCGGCGCCGGCCGCAGCACCGCCGCCGCCGCTCCGGCCAGCAGCCCGAGCAGCGCCAGGCAGCACCAGAAGCGCCGCCGCCGGCGCACCGCGACCACCAGTGCCTGCAGGTCCACCAGCGGAGCCGCGGCCGGCGACTCCGCCGTCGTACTCGTCGTCACCCCGAGCCTCTCCCCGTGTCTTCGCCGACCGTCAGCGCCGGCGTGGCGCCTTTCCCGAGCTCCGGCACGGCGCCCCCCGCGAGCGCCGGCGTGCTCTCCTCCGTGAGCGCCGGTGCGGCGTCGTCCGCACGGCGGCCGGCGGACCGCTTCGCGCGGACCGCCGCCGCGACGACCACGCCGACGACCTCGTGCCCGGCGTCCGCGCACGCCCCGGCGATGCCGGCGAGCTCCACCTCCGTCCAGTGGCCCGCGCTCAGCACCACCAGCACACCGGACTCGTCCTCCCGGTCCGGCACCAGCGGCCGGGCGACCGCGACCTCCGCCACCCGCAGCAGCAGCGGATCGCTGCCCGCCTCGGCGGCGAGCCGCCCGGCGGCCCGCAGGGCCGTCCCGTCGCCGTCCGGGACGACGACCAGCAGCCTTCGCGGGGACGGCAGTTGCTCCCGAAGCCGGGCGCACACCCGCCGGTGGCGGATCCGCCGGCCGGCCTCGTCGCCCGAGGCGTGCGGGGTCGGCAGGTCCCACCGGACGTCCGTGCCCAGCAGCCGGCGGACCCAGGCCTTCGGGCCGCCGCCCGGCCGCCGCGCCGGCCGCACACCGGGCACGTCGACGGTGCCGAGCAGCGTCGAGCCCAGCGCCGAGGCGATCTCCGCCTCGGTGCGCAGCCGCCGGCTCGCCCGGGCGGCGGCGAGATGGCCGATGACCGCGACCAGGAAGAACAGCAGCGCCCCGCCGGCGACGAGTTGCACCGTCGTCGGCGCGACCTCGGCGGACGGCCGGGCGGCCGACCCCATGACCACCATGGTGGCCCGGCCGGCGCCCGGGTCGACCTGCTCCAGCTTGTTGACCGCCTCCTCCAGCGCGGTGCGCAGCTTGGCCAGCTCGGTGCGGGTCTGCACGCTCTCCACGGTCTGCCCCGGGGCGGCCGCGTCGGCCAGTTCGCCGATCCGGCGGCTGGTCTGCGCCACCAGTTGCCGCAGCGCCTGGGGCTGCGACGTCGCGGCGTCGGTGCCGTCACCCGCGATCCGGGTGGCGAACGCGACGAACTGCTGGGCCACCTGGTCGGCGAGCTGCTGCGCCTGCTCCGGGGTGTCGGCGGTGCCCGAGATCTTGATGATGTTCCCGTCCGCGGCGGTGGCGCTCACCCGGTCCCGCAGCCCGACGCCGTCGACCCCGGGCCGGCCGAGGGCGGCGGCCGTGCGGTCGAGCACCACCGAACTGGTCGCGATCTGTGCCTGGGTCATCAGCTCGCGCTCCTGCCACGCCCCCGGCAGCAGGATCGAGGCCGAGGTCGTGTACCGGGGCGGGAACAGCAGGGAGGTGCCGTAGCCGACGAGCGCGCCCACCACGGCGAGGACCGTGAGCAGCCGCCAGCGCCGGCGCAGGATCCGACCGACCGTGACCAGGCGTATCGCTTCGTCGCTCAACGGCGCGGCCTCTTCCCGGGCCGGCCCCGGCCGCCCGCCGGCAGCGGGACGCGGTCCGCGCAGGCGGCGGCGTACGCCGCGAGCAGCGAACGCTGGGAGTTCCGCCAGGCGAGCGGCCCGTTGATCCGCTCCTGGCCGAGCTTGCCCATCCAGGCGCGCCGGTCCGGGTCGTCCAGCAGCTCCGCGACGAGTTCGGCGAACCGGCTCTCGTCGTTGGCGGGCGCGTAGACGGCCGCCTCACCGGCGGAGACCCGCGCCTCCCGGAGGTCGAAGGAGACGATCGGCCGGCCCATGACCATGTACTCCAGGACCTTGTTCATGGTCGACACGTCGTTGAGCGCATTGCGCGGGTCGGGGGAGAGGCACACGTCCGCGGTGGACAGGTAGCGCACCAGGTCGGCGTCCGGGACGCGCCCGGTGAACTCCACCTGGTCCGCGAGCCCGAGCCGCCGGGACAGCTCCACCATCGCGTCGAAGGTGTCGCCGCCGCCGACGAACACCGCGTGCCAGTCGGTCCGCCCGACCTCGTCGCGCAGCTTGGCGAGCGCCCGCAGGGCGTAGTCGACGCCGTCCTGCGGCCCCATCACGCCCAGGTAGCACAGCAGATGGGGCTTGCCGCGCTTCAGCTCCGGCTCGGGCGGCACCGGCCGGAACCGGTCGGTGTCGGGTGCGCTGCGCACCACGAACACGTCTTCCGCCCGCCGCCCGCCGCGGCGCAGCGCGACGTCCCGGTAGCTCTCGTTGGTGGCGAGCACGATGTCCGCGGCCCGGTAGGTCAGCCGCTCCAGCGCGCACACGCCGCGGTAGAGCAGGTCCTCGCCGCGGTCGAACCGGGACAGGTACAGCTCGGGCACCAGGTCGTGCTGGTCGAACACGAACCGGGCGCCGCGCCGCTTCAGCCACAGGGCCGGCAGGAACAGCAGGTCGGGCGGGTTGCAGGCGTGGACGACGTCGACCGGGCCGACCTTGCGGGCCAGCCGGACGGTGTGCCACAGCGCCGATCCGTACTCCCGCAGGTAGCCGGCCGGACCTCCGGTGGCCGCCTGCAGCGGGTACCGGTGGATCCGCACGCCGTCGATCACCGCCTCCGCCTCGGTGTCCCGCTTGCTGCCCTGCGGACAGATGACGTCCACCGTCCAGCCCGCGTCGCGGAGCGTCGTGCACTCCTGCCAGACCCGCCGGTCGAACGGCACCGACAGGTTCTCCACCAGGACCAGCGCGCGACGGCCGCGGCCGCCGGCGATCGCGTCACCAGGCAAGGCCCACGTACCCCGGCTCGGCCCGGCGCGCCTCGGCGTCGGGGAGGTGGACGAGGTCGACGATCACCGGGCGGGCGCCGTGCGGCAGCGCCGCCAGCACGGCCGGGTCCTTCGTCCCGACCACGCACACCTCGGCGTGCTCCAGCACCTCGTCGACGGAGTCGGTGAGCAGCTGCGCGAGGTGCGGCAGCCGGGTCTCGATGTACTCGCGGTTCGCCCCGAGCAGCCGGGAGAGGTTCACATTGGGGTCGTGGATCCGCAGGTCGTAGCCCTTGCCGAAGAGCCGCTCCGCCAGCTCGACGAGCGGGCTCTCGCGCAGGTCGTCGGTACCGGGCTTGAAGGACAGGCCGAACAGGCCCACCCGCCGGCTGCCGGTGCGCTCCACCAACTCCACCGCGCGCCGCAGGTGTTCGGCGTTGGAGGGCAGCACATGGGAGAGGATGGGCACCGAGACGTCGGCCCGCTGCGCCGCGTGGACCAGGCTGCGCAGGTCCTTGGGCAGGCAGGAGCCGCCGAAGGCGAAGCCGGGCCGCAGGTAGGCGGGGCTGATGTTCAGCTTGTGGTCGGCCAGGAACACGTCGATCACCTGGTGCGAGTCCACCCCGAGCGCCCGGCACACCGCGCCCAGCTCGTTCGCGAAGCCGATCTTGAGGCCGTGGAACGCGTTGTCCGCGTACTTGATCGCCTCGGCGGTCGGGACCGGCACCCGGAAGACCTCGCCGGGCAGTCCCTCGTACAGCGCCGCGACGACGTCGCCGCTGGCCGGGTCGAGCTCGCCGATGACGGTCTTCGGGGGGTCGAAGAAGTCCCGCACGCTGGTGCCCTCGCGCAGGAACTCCGGGTTGACCGCGACCCCGAAGTCCACCCCGGCCGTGCCGGCGTACTTCTCCAGGATCGGCACCAGCAGGTCCAGGCAGGTGCCCGGGAGCATGGTGCTGCGGAAGACGACGGTCTGCCGCCCGCCCCGCTCGGCCACCGCGGCACCGATCTGTTCGGTGACCCGCTCCAGGTAGGTGGTGCAGAGGCTGCCGTTGGGCTCCGAGGGCGTGCCCACGCAGACCAGCGACACCTCGCTGCCCATGATCGCCTCGCGGACGTCCGTGGTGGCGCGCAGCCTGCCGGTCCCCACGACCTCGGCGATCATCTCGCCGATCCGCTCCTCGACCACCGGGGCCTTGCCGTCGTTGACCAGGTCGACCTTCACCTGGTTGACGTCCACCCCGATGACCTCGTGGCCCAGGCTGGCCAGGCACGCGGCCGACACGCAGCCCACGTAGCCGAGCCCCAGGACACTGACCCTCATGATCCGTTCCTCCCCTCGGGCAGGCCCTTGTGGCCGGCCATCCGCGCGTCGATCGGACGACGCCCCCCACGCATCCCGTACACCCCGTGCGCCCCGCACACCCCGCGCGTCCCGTACATCCCGCGCGTCCCGCGCATCAGTAGGCCCCCTGCCCCTGGAGCACCGCGCGCAGCGTCTTCCAGAGGATCACCGCGTCCAGGGCGAGCGACCAGTCCTCCACGTACCGCAGGTCCAGCCGCACCGCCTCGTCCCACGGCAGGTCGCTGCGCCCGCTGATCTGCCACAGGCCGGTGAGCCCGGGCTTGACGAGCAGCCGTCGCCGGATGTCCGGCCCGTACGCGGCGGTCTCCTCCGGCAGCGGAGGCCGGGGGCCGACCAGCGACATCGAGCCGGCGAGCACATTGAAGAGCTGCGGGAGCTCGTCGATCGAGTACCGGCGCAGCACTCCGCCCACCCTGGTCACCCGGGGATCGCGGCGGAGCTTGAACAGCAGCCCGGCGCCCTCGTTGTGCACGGCCAGCTCGGCCCGTGCCCGGTCGGCCCCCGCGGTCATGGTGCGGAACTTGACCAGGGTGAACTGGCGTCCGTCCTTGCCGACCCTGGGCTGCCGGTAGAACGCCCCGCCCTGACTGTCCATCATGACGAGCAGCCCGACGAACAGCATCAGCGGCGCGAACAGGATCAGCAGGATCACCGCGCCCAGCCGGTCGACGACCTCCTTGACCGCGCGCGGCCCCCCGGTGAAGGTCGGCATGCTGACCCGCAGCATCGGGATGCCGAGCACCGCGTCCACGTGCAGCCGCGGGCCGGCGACCTCCATCAGCACCGGGGCCACGACCATCTCGGCGTCGCCGCCCTCCAGGTTCCAGGCCAGCCGTTGCAGCCGGTCCGGGGTCCAGTACGGGTCCGGGGTGATCGCCACCACGCGGAACCCGTCGCGGCGGACGTGGTTGGCGACGTCCGCCAGCCGGCCGACCACCGGCACCCCGTCCAGCCGGTCACTGCCCCGCCCGAGCGCGTACGGCGTGCACACCGCCTCCACCTTCCAGCCCAGGTGGGGGAACTTGCGGGTCCGGTCGATCAGGTCGCGCACGGTCGCCGGGCTCCCGGCGGCGAGCACCGGGCGCAGGCACCGGCCCTCGCTGCGCTTGCGGTGCAGCCAGAGCCGCAGCAGGTAGCGCTCGGTCATGGTGACGGCCGTGATCGCCGGGATCGCGACGAAGATCCAGAGCTTGATGTTGTGCGAGGTGAGCGCGATCCCGCCGAGCGCCAGGACGACGGCCGCCGTGAACAGCGCGCGTCCGAGCCGGCGGAACTCCTCGGCGCCCTGGCCGAGCACGGCCGGAGCCCAGGACCGGGTCACCCCCAGCGCGCCCAGCACCAGCAGTTCGGTGCCGAAGGCGAGAATTCCCCATTTCTCGTGCCAGTTCGCGGCGTCCCGGACCCCGAAGAAGCCGCCTATCGCGGCGACCACGAATGCGGTGGCCACCGTATCGCTGGTGATCACCGTTCGGCGGTACTGTTGCTCCCAGTCGAGGCGAGGACGGCTGATTTTCCCCCTTGCCGGACGCGGTCGCCCCGAATTCGTCGATGGTGTCGCTTGTGTCGATTGCGTCGATGCCGATGGAAACGGGCGGACCGATTCCCCTTTCCCCTGCTCCGCGGTCCGTCCCAGGTCACCTGTGGGTTCGACGTGCTCGCTCCACACGATTCCTCCCCCCGGGAGGCATGCGCCTCCCGTGCTGCTCCTCCCTTGGGGAGCCCCCGCCCTCCCGTCGTGCCGCGCTGTTCCTGCCCACGGGAGGCCCCACTCCCGCGCATGCCGAAATCCGCTGTTGCAGCGCTGGTTGAGCATCCCGCCGGGACACCGGCGGTCTCGCTCGCCTGCCGGAGTCCCGAGGTGAGCGGGACTGCCGACGGTCACACCGTGCGATCGGCGCCCATGCTCGGGCACCGCGAATCGTTCACCCCCATGCCGCAGCCGGGGACGCGACTGATCGTCGTCCGCGGCGCCGGACCTGCGGATCTTCACGAATCGCCCAGGTCCCGCCGGGTGCAGCGAAATCAATCTAGAGCATCCGGGCACTCCAAAGAGGGGGATATGTGAAACGTCCACTCGAAATTTGACGTTTGCCCTGCCGGACGGCGCCCGAAGACAGCGGCCCGAAGGCGATGGGATACGCGGTGACCTGCGAGGACAAAGGTGCTGGAGATCGTCTTGAAAAGGTCGGCGCCGGGGCCGGACCGCGGTGGGCGGACCGGACCGCCGCACCGCCGGTCAGCGGGTCCCGGTGGCTCCGGGCGGGGCCACGGGCGGCGCCGATCTCCACCAGCTCGCGGGCGTCCTCCTCCCGCCCGGAGTCGCGGGCCAGGATCAGCAGCGCCGCGGCCCGCAGGCGGGGACCGGTGGCGAGGCCGAGCGCTTCCCGGGCGGCCGCCACGACCGTCGGATCGTCCTCGCCCACCAGCTCGTCGGCGTAGGCGGTGAGCAGGCGGGCGCGCACGTCCGGGGGGAGGCCCCCGCTCCCGCTCCCGTGCCCGCGCCGGTGCCCGCCGTGCGCCGGGCGTAGGGCGCGCGTGCCGGCGGGATCCGCCACCGGCGTACGGAAGTTCGGCAATCTGGAAGAAGCCGTCGCGGGACAGCGAGGCCACAGTGGTCCGGGCGCTCCGCGGGCCAGAACGCCCCGTTCCGGTCGCGTGGCGCCACCCTCACCCACCACGTCCTGCGGAGGTCCCGTGGCGAAGCGCGCCGAGCCGACGGCGGTCGGCCGAACCCTGTACCGGCTCAACCACGCCCACCACCGGATCGCGCTGAACGCGTTCCTGGCCATCGTCCTCGCGCACTGGGCCGAGCACCTCGCGCAGGCCTACCAGATCTGGGCGCTGGGCTGGCCGGTGAAGAAGGCCGGCGGTGCCCTCGGCCTCGCCTACCCCTGGCTCGTCACCACCGAGTGGCTGCACTACGGCTACGCCCTCGTCATGCTCACCGCGCTGTTCCTGCTCCGCCCCGGCTTCACCGGGCGCAGCCGGACGTGGTGGACGATCGCCCTCGGCATCCAGTTCTGGCACCACATCGAGCACCTGCTGCTCTTCGTGCAGGCGCAGAGCCACCACTTCCTGTTCGGCAAGGCCGCGCCGACCAGCATCCTCCAGCTGGTCGTCGCGCGGGTGGAGCTGCACCTCTTCTACAACACCATCGTCTTCATCCCGATGGTCGTCGCCATGTACCTGCACCTGCGGCCGAGCCAGGAGGAGCTGGAGGCGATGACCTGCGACTGCCGCGCCGCCGAGGTGCCCCGGACGGCGGCCGTCTCCGGTGCCTGAGACGGCCCTCCCGGTGGCGGCGGACCCCGGGGCCGCCGGGGCTCGGGGGACCGGGGACCGGGGCGCCGGCCGGACGGGTTCGCCCCGGGTGTTCCAGCGGACGATGGCGATCGGCCTGGGCCTGCTCGCCGTGGTGCTGGCGGCGGTGGGGTGGCTCAGTTCGGCGGAGCCGGTGGAACTCTCCGGGGCCAGCCCGGCGGCCCGCGGCAGGCTGGAGCGGGCGCCCGCCGAGGTGGTCCTGAACTTCTCGGGGCCGGTGCGCTCCTCCTCGCTGATGCTGGCCGTGAACGCCACCGACGGCACCTCGGTGACCGACGGGGCGCCCTCGCTCGACGGGGGCCGGCTGTCGGTGCCGGTCTCGATCACCGAGCCGGGGGCGTACCGGGTCACCTACCGGCTGGCGCTGGACCGGGGGCGGGTGGTCTCCGGGACGACCGACTTCGTGGTCGGCTCCGGGCCGCTGCCCGAGGGCGGCGAGGACGTGGAGGAGGAGGCCGCGGGCGGCCACAGCCACGGCGTGGAGGGGCCGTTCAACATCCTGCTGCTCTGCCTGGACGCGGTGCTGCTCCCGGGCGCCCTGTGGCTGATGGTGCGGCGCCCGCGCGTCCGGCGACGGGCCGGCGCCGCCTGACGCTTCGCGGCCTGCCGTAGGGCCCGTTCCCCCGCCGCGGGGGAGCGGGCCCCACGGCGCCGGGTTCAGGAGACGGCCACCGGGCGGTCCGTGTGCTCGGCCGCCAGCGTGCCGAGCAGCCGCAGCGCCGTCTGCGACGGGGAGCCGGGCTCGACGGTGAAGGCCACCAGCATCAGCTCCGGCTCCTCGGTGCGCAGCACCTCCTGGTGGAGCGTGAGCTCACCCACCTGCGGGTGGCGCAGCACATTGGTGAACGAGTCGCAGTTGGCCACCGAGTGGTCCTCCCAGAGGGCGGCGAACTCGGCGCTGGAGGCGAGCAGTTCATCCACGAATCCGTGCACCCGGCGGTCGGCCGGGAAGCGCGCCGCCACCATCCGCAGATGCGCGACCACGGAGCGGGCCTTGCCCTCCCAGTTGGCGAACAGCGCCCGGGTCGGCGGATCGAGGAAGATCATCCGCGTCATGTTGGGCAGGCCCTCGTGGTGCCCGCCGAACACCGCGCGCGCCAGCGGGTTCCAGGCGAGCACATCGGCCGTCGGCGAGAGCGCCATCACGGGCACGTCGTCCATCATCGCCATCAGCCGCCGCAGACCCGTGGGGAGTTGCCGGACCACCCGCAGGGCGCGGCCGTTCGCCGACCGTCCGGGGCGGGCCAGCGCGACCAGGTGGGCGTGCTCGGCGTCGTCCAGGCGCAGCGCCCGGGCCAGCGCGTCGAGAATGCCGTCGGAGACGTTCTGCCCCAGCCCCTGCTCCAGCCTGGCGTAGTAGGAGACGCTGACACCGGCCAGCTGGGCGAGCTCCTCCCTGCGCAGACCCGGCACCCGCCGGCGTTCTCCGTACTGTCCGAGTCCGACGTCCGCCGGATGGAGCCTGGCCCGACGGGACTTGAGGAATCTCCCGAGCTCATCCATGAGTCTTATTATGCTGAAGGTAGTACTGCGAAGCCTAGCCTTCCCAGTGAGACCACCAGCAGGTGTCTGGCTAGCCGGCGGGTGATCTCCCACCCTTGCTCGCATGACCACGCTTCCCGACTCGCGGAACCGCATGAGTACCCGGCTCCGACTGACCCTGTTCATCCTGCTGGGCGCGCAGTTCATGCTGTCCGTCGACTTCTCGATCCTCAACGTCGCGCTCCCGCAGATCGGTTCCGGGGTCGGGATGTCCTCCGACGACCTGCCGTGGGTGGCGTCGGCGTACGCGCTGCCGGCCGCGGGCTTCACCCTCCTGTTCGGCCGGATCGCCGACCTGTTCGGCCGCCGCCGGCTCTTCCTCGCGGGCATCACGCTGCTCACCGTGGCGTCGGTGCTCGGCGGCATCGCGGACACCGGCGGCCCGCTGCTCACCGCGCGCGTCCTGCAGGGTCTGTCGACCGCGATGGCCGCCCCCGCGGCCCTCTCCCTGCTGACCACCTCGTTCTCCGAGGGCGCGATGCGCGAGCGGGTGCTGGGCCTGAACGGCGCGCTGCTCTCCGGCGGCTTCACCGTGGGCGCCCTGGTGGGCGGCACCCTGGTCGGTCTGCTGAGCTGGCGCTGGGCCTTCCTGATCAACGTCCCGGTGGCCATCGCCATCCTGATCGCCACGCCGCGGCTGATCGCCGACAGCCGGGCCCCGGAGAAGGTCCGGCTCGACGTGCCCGGCGCCGTCTCGGTGACGGCCGGTCTGCTCGCCTTCATCTACGGCATCATCGACAAGAACCTGCTCATCGCCGCCGCCGGCGTGGTGCTGCTCGGCGTCTTCTGGGCGATCGAGCTGCGCGCCCCCGCCCCGCTCGCCTCGGTCCGGATCCTCAAGCGCCCCACCGTCAAGTGGGGGAACTTCGCCGGTCTCGTCGTGTTCGCGATGGAGAGCGCGCTGATCTTCCTGATGACCCTGTACCTGCAGGACGTGCTGGACTTCGCCCCGCTGACCACCGGGCTGATCTTCGGCGTGCCCGGGCTCGCGGCGGTGGCCGCCGGCGTCATCGCGGGCCGGGCGATCGGCCGTTGGGGCACCCGGACCGTCCTGACCGTCGGCCTCTCGGTGCAGGGCCTCGCCACCGCGCCGCTGATCCTGCTCGGCACCGACCGGGTCATGCTGGCGGTGCTGCTCCCGGCCCTGTTCATCAGCTTCTTCGGCCACGTCACCTCCATCGTCGCCTACACCGTCACCGCGACCTCCGGCCTGCCGGACTCCGAGCAGGGGCTGGCGACCGGCCTGGCCGCGCTCAGCCAGCAGGTGGCGGTCACCATCGGCATCCCGATCCTCAGCGCCGTCGCCGCCTCCCGCGCGGTGCAGCTGGACGGCATCCGGCTCGCTCTCGCCGTCGACGTGATCGTCACGCTGCTCGCGGTGGGCCTGGTCTGGTTCGGCCTGCGCGCCCGCTCCGAGGCGCTGCCCGCGGCCGTGACCGACCCGCAGGTCGAGGTCGGCGAGCAGGCGGTGAGCCGCTGAGCGGCCGGCCCGCCGAAGACGGCAGCCACGGAGAAGATGTCCGGGAGCGTCCCCGGGATCATCGAAGAGCGATCGGCGGAGCGAGCCCCGCGGACCTTCCCGCGGGGCTCGCTCCGCCGCCCGCGTTCCCCATCCCGCCGCGAGGAACGGATCCGGCTGTGGCCGTGAAGAGAATCACCGTCAACCACATCGACTTCGCCTACCTGGAGCACGGCGAGGGCCCGCTGGCCCTGCTGATGCACGGCTTCCCCATGTCGCCGGCGACCTACCGGTACCTCATGCCCGCGCTGGCCGAGGCGGGTTACCGCGCCGTCGCCCCCTGGCTGCGCGGCTTCGCGCCCTCCACCCTGCCGCCGGACGGCTCCTTCGCGATCGCCGACCTGGTGGCCGACATCAACGGCCTGCACGAGGCGCTGGGCGGCGACGGCGACGCCGTCCTGGTGGGACACGACTTCAGCGCCCCCGCCGTCTGGGGCGCCGCCCAGGACGCGGACCGCTGGTCGAGCGCCGTCGTCTGCGACGTTCCGCCGCTGGCGGTGTTCGGGCCGATGGTCCTGACGCCCCGCGGCACCGACGCGCTGAGCCACTTCTGGTTCTTCCAGACGGCGGTGGCCGACCAGGTGGTCGCCGCGGACGACCTCGGCTACCTCGACTGGATCTACCGGAAGTTCACGGCCGACGGCTTCGACGCCACCGAGGACCTGAAGCACGCCAAGGACGCCCTGCGGGCGCCGGAGAACCTGGCGGCGGCCCTCGCCCTCTACCGGACGGCCTTCCCCCCGGACCGCTTCGGCACGCCGGAGTGGGCGCAGGAGCACGCCGCCGTCTGGGGCGCCCCGCCGAGCCGGCCCGTGCTCAACCTCTTCGGCTCGGAGGACCCCAGCTTCGCGATCACCGACACGGCGCTGGCGGCCATCGTCGACGCGCTGCCCGAGGGCTCGCACGCCGAGGTCGTCCCGGGGGCGGGCCACATCGGGCTGGTCGAGAAGCCCGCCGAGGTCAACAGCCTGGTCCTGCGCTTCCTTGCCGGGGAGCTCTGAGCGGCGGTACACCGGAACGGCCCGGGCGGCCGGCCCCAGCGGCCGGCCGCCCGGGCCGTTCCCATGTCCTGCCGGACGGTCAGGAGCTGAACTTGTCCTGGCCGTTCCACCAGTTCTCGCCGGGCCCCTTGGCGGTGGCGTCGTCGTAGCGGTCGTGGTGGCGCCACCAGTCCCAGGGGTGCTCCAGGCCCTCCTCCTGCCGGCCCAGCAGCGTCATCTCCAGGTAGTTGTAGGTGTTCAGGGTGACCTCGCTGCCCCGGTCGTACACCGAGTTGGTGTGGAAGACCTCGTCCCCCTCGCGCAGGAAGGAGCTGACGCCGGGGAGTTCGCCCTTGTCGGTGGTGACGTGGAAGTCGCGGTTGAAGTCGGTGCCGTAGGAGGAGACGAAGGGGAGGTCCCAGCCCATCCGGGCGCGGAACGCCTCGATCTTGGCGATCGGGGCCCGGGCCACCATCACGAACGAGGTGTCCCGGTTGTGCAGGTGGGCCAGGTGCCCCACCGAGTCGGCCTGCATCGAGCAGCCGGGGCAGCCCTCCTCCCAGGCCGGGTCGAACATGAAGTGACGGACGACCAGCTGCCGCCGCCCCTGGAAGAGGTCGAGCAGGGTGGGGGAGGCCCCGGGCGCCTCGAAGACGTACTCCTTCTCGACCCGCACCCGCGGCAGCGCGCGGCGGGCCGCCGAGACCGCGTCGCGCAGCCGGGTGAGCTCCTTCTCCTGCTCCAGCAGTTCCTTGCGGGCGGTGAGCCACTCGTCCTTGGTCACGATGGGCGACAGATCCACACTGGCCTCCTGGCTGCGGTGCCGCCGCCGGGCAGCGGCGGGCGGGAACGATGCTGGGATCAGAGTGGCACGCGCGACGGCCCTTTCCTTCCTCGCGATTGCCCACCGGGAATGACCGGCCGCCGGGATCCGGCAATTCAGAAGAGGTCCCGCCGGGCCGGTCGGTGAAATCCTTTCCCGGTGACCGGGTGAATGCGAACTCCGGTCCGGTCGCCCACCCAACCGCACCGTCCAGGAGGAAATGATGCCGTCCACTGGAATACCGACCCGGGAAGAAATCGTCGAGCGGGTCTCCGCGCTGGTGCCGGTCCTCCGGGAGCAGGCGGCCTGGTCCGAGGAGAACCGCCGGCTGAGCGAGGAGACGGTCGCGGCCCTCGCCGAGGCCGGCGTCTTCCGGCTCAGGACGCCGGTGCGCTACGGCGGCTACGAGTGCGACACCAGCACGCTGGTGGAGGTCGCCATGGAGCTCGGCCGCGCCGACGGCGCCATCGCCTGGACCTCCTCGGTCTTCTGGATCCCGACCTGGCTCGCCGGGCTCTTCCCCGACAGCGCCCAGGACGAGGTCTTCACCTCCGAGGCCCCCCGGGTCTGCGGCACCAACAGCCCCACCGGCACGGCCGTCCCGGCCGAGGGCGGCATCGTCGTCAACGGTTCCTGGAAGTTCGTCAGCGGGGCGCTGCACGCGGGCTGGCAGGAGATCGCCGCGATCCTGATCCGCCCGGACGCCGAGCCCGAGCCCATCATGGCGCTGGTCCCGATGACGGAGCTCAGGATCGTCGACGACTGGCACACCGTCGCCCTGCGCGGCAGCGGCAGTGTCACCACGGTGGCCGAGGAGCTCTTCATCCCGGAGCACCGCATCATCCCGATGAGCGCCTCCATGCGGCCGCAGGGCCTCTCCCGGGCCAACGCCGACTCCCCGGTGTGGCGCACCTCCGCCTCCCTGGTCGCGGCGGCCTCCGGCGTCGGCGTGGCGGTCGGCCTGGCCAAGGCGGCCCGCGAGGTGTTCTTCGAGCGGCTGCCCGGCCGGAAGATCACCTACACCGACTACACCGTGCAGAGCGAGGCCCCGATCACCCACCTGCGGGTCGCCGAGGCCGTCAACAGCATCGACCAGGCGGAGTTCCACGCCCGCCGCGCCGCCGCCACCGTGGACGCCAAGGCCGCCTCCGGGGAGGCGTGGAAGCTGGAGGAGCGGGCCCGCGTCCGCAACGACCAGGGCGAGGCGACGCGGCTCGCCAAGCACGCCGTCGACCTGCTGGTGAGCATCAGCGGCGGTACCTCGATCTACCTCGACGTGCCGCTCCAGCGGATCGCCCGGGACATCCAGGCGGTCGGCCTGCACGCCCTGATCAACCCGGACACCAACGCGGAGCTCTACGGCCGGGTGCTGTGCGGGATGGAGCCCAACACGCTGTACATCTGAGCGACCCGGGCGCGGCCGGGCCCGCCGTCCCGTCGAGGGACGCCGGGCCCGGGCGCGCGGCCCGTCCGTCAGTGGCCGACCATGCCGCCCGTCAGGTCGGCCGTCGTCCCCGTGGACACGGCGGCCAGGTCCGAGGCCATGAACGCCGCCATGTTCCCGACGTCCGCCAGCGCGGGCCAACGGCCCAGCAGGTTGCGGGCCGCGGAGCGGTCCTGCCAGCCGGCCATCCGGTCCGGCAGCGCGGGCAGGTCCGTCGCCAGGGTGCTCTCCACGCTCCTCGGCGCCTCCGGCGACCCGGCGGAGTGGAGGCAGAGCACCCGGACGCCCTCCGGTCCCAGCTCGGCCGCGAGCGTGCGGGCGAAGGCCTCCACCGCCGCCCAGGCCGGGCCGAACCCGGCGGTGTACGGGTAGGGGACGCGCGAGGGCGCGGCGGTCATCATCATGATCACGCCCCGTCCCCGCGGCAGCATGCGCGTGGCCGCCGCGTTGGCGGTGACGAACTGCGCCCGGGTGAAGTCGATGATCGGCAGCGAGAAGTCCTCGAAGGACAGCTCGCCCAGAGCCGCGCCCTGCCCGCCGCCCGGCCGCCGGGTGGAGGTCGCGCAGAAGGAGACGTCGAGCCCGCCGGTCCGCTCGACCACGGAGTCCAGGAAGCCCTCGACCGCGTCCCGGTCGAGCGCGTCCACCTGCGCGGTGACCAGCGAGCCGCCCTCGGACTCCACGTCGTGCGCCAACTGCTTGAGCGCGGCCTCGCCGCGCCCCGCCACGAACACCCGGGCGCCCTCCCGGACGAAGGCCCTGGCCACGGCGCCTCCGATCGCGCCGGCGCCGTAGACGACCGCCGTCCTGTCCGTCAGCAGACTCTCCATCGGGTCCCACCTTCCCCTGGGGCGTACCGTGCGGCGCCGGCCCACCGGCGCGTCCGATCCACGCTAAGGAAGCCCCGGCCACCCCGCGACCCGAGCGGGCGCGCCCCCACCCCGGATCCCGCCACCGCCGCAGGTCGGACCCACCGCCCCGGGCCGCCTACCCGAAGGTGTGACCGCCGCACGGGCAGCTGACGAACACCCGTGCGACTCGCGGCGGAACGCGATCCAGCGGCAGTGCACGGATCCGTGTCATGCCGTTCTCGTGACGGACGACGCCGGAGTTGATGTCGATCGGTGCTCCACCGCCCGAATCGCAGGCGATGGTCACGATGTCGCCACCGGGTGAATGGGCAATGCGGCGGGGTGGATCGCGATGGACACGGGTGAGTCCGACGGAGCGGTGGAGCCGGTATTCGCCGGCCGGGGAATCGGCCGTCCGGACGCACACACTCCCGCCGACGTCGGCCGAGGTGACAGGCGATTCCGGAGCCGGCCCGGCCTTCTCCGGCAGTCAGACGTCCCGCCCCTGTCACGGGCCCCGTCCGGGGCCGCGTACGCTGCGTACCGGATCGGGCGACAGCAGGCCGGTCCGGAGGGGACGGGAATGAGCGTGTGCGGGAGGCCGGCGGCCGGGCGGTCCCGTCCGGGGAGGGCCGCGCGGTGACGGGCTTCGTCTTCGAGGCGACCGGGCCCGGGTCCGTCGCCGCCCACCGCATCGGCACCGCGATCACCGGCCCGGTCACCGTCCTGCCGGCCGAGTTGCTGAACTCGGCACGCGAGGTCGAGGCTCCCGCCGGGTTCACCGAACTGCCGGCGCTCCCGCACTGGCTCGGTCGTGAGGACGCGCTGGGCCGGCTGCGCGCCGTGTTCGAGGCGGCGCCCGGGCAGCCGGCCGCCGGAAGCGTCGTCGTCCAGGGCCTCGGCGGCGTCGGGAAGAGCACCCTGGCGCTCGCGTACGCCCACCGGCACCGCCGCGACCACACCGTGGTGTGGTGGGTCGCCGCCGCGTCCCCCGCCCAGATCGAGCAGTCGCTGGCCGATCTCGCCCTGCGGTTGGCCCCCACGTCGGTGGGCGGCGCGTCCACCGAGGAACGCGCCGCCTGGGCGTTGCTGTGGCTGCGGTGGCACCCGGGTTGGCTGCTGGTCTTCGACAACGTCGAGGACCCGGCCGACCTGCGGCCCTTCCTCGGCGCACCGGACGGCTGCGTCCTCGCCACCAGCCGGCGGTCGGCCGGCTGGCCGGGCTCCGTCCCGGCGCTCGTCCTGGACGTCCTCGACCCGGCCGAGGCGAGCGAACTCCTCTGCCGCCATGTGCTCGGCGAGACCCCGCCGACGCCCCGTCAGGCGCAGGAGGCCAGGGCCCTCGCCGCCGACCTGGGGCAGCTTCCGATCGCCCTGGAGCAGGCCGGCGCCTACCTCGCGCAGAACCCGACCATCGGCATCGAGAGCTACCGCCGAAGGCTGACGGCCAAGCTGGACAAGGCCTCGGACGGCGTCGACCCCGAGCGCACCGTCGCCCGGATCTGGCGCCAGACGATCGGCACCCTGACCGAGCGCGACCCGCTGGCGGTCTCCGTCCTGTCCACGCTGGCGTGGCTGGCGCCCGACAGCGTCCCGGTGGCGCTGCTGGCTCCGCTCGCCGACGACCCCGACGACCCCGACGACCTCCACGAGGCGCTCGGGACCCTCCGTGCCTACGGCATGGTCTCCCTCACCCGGGACACCGTCGGCGTCCACCGCCTGGTCCAGGTCACCCTGCGGGGCCGGCCGGCCCCCGGCGGCACGGCTCCCGCCGGCCGCCGGGAGGCCGAGGAACTGCTGTGCGCGGCGGTCCTCCCGCTGGGAGAACCGCCGCGCTCCGGCCGGTCGGCCGCCTGGGAGCGGATCCTGCCGCACCTCGTCGCGCTGGCGGCCACCACACCCGAGGGCCACCCGGACACCTTTCCCGCCGGACGGTACGCCGCCGCCGCGACCTACCTCACCGACCGGGGCCACGACGCCCGTGCCGTTCCGCTGCTCACGGCGGCCCTCGCCCGCTGCGAGGAACTCGCCGGGGCGGAGCACGAGATCACCCTGAGGATCCGCGCCAACCTGGCCCGTGCCCACCACAGCGCCGGGGACTTCGAGCGGTCCATCACGATCCTCGAACCGATGGCGGCTCAGTGCGCCCAGGTTTTCGGCGACATGCACCCGGAGGCGCTCACGATCGACTCCAACCTCGCCAACTCCTACCGTGCTTCCGGCGATCTGCCCCGCGCCGTCGCCCTCCACGAGGCCACCCTGGCCCGGCGTCGGCGGGCGCTCGGCGACGACCACCCCGACACCCTCGTCAGTTACGAGGAACTGGCCGGCACCTATCAGGCCGCCGGTGACCTGGAGCGAGCGATTCCGCTGCACGAAGCGACCCTCGCCCAGTACGAGCGGAGACTCGGCCCGGCCCATCCGCGCACGCTGACCAGCCGCAGCGGCCTGGCTACGGCCCTCCTCGCCGCAGGCGACCTGGACCGCGCCATCCCCTTGTACACCGCGGTCCTCTCCCAGCGGCGGCAGGCGTTCGGCGACAGCGATCCCGGCACGATCACCAGCCGGAACAACCTGGCCTGCGCCTACACCGTCGCCGGGCGTCCCGACCGGGCGGCGCAGCAGCTCGAAGTGGTCCTGGCCCTGAGCGAGGAGGTGCACGGGGAGGCGCATCCGGAGACCATCGCCGTCCGCGCGAACCTCGGCTGCGCCTTCCGGGACGCCGGAGACGTCTCCCGTTCGGTTTCCCTGCTGGAGACGGCGGCGGCCCAGAGCGCCCACCTCCTCGGCGACACCCACCCCCAGACCCTCACCACCCGGAACGGGCTGGCGCAGGCCTACCAGGCAGCCGGCGACCCGGTGCGGGCGATCGACCTGTACGAGACCGTCCTCGACCACCGCACCCGACTGATCGGCGAGTCCCACCCCCACACCCTCGCCACCCGGAGCGGTCTCGCGAAGGCCTGCCTCGCGGCGGACGATCCGGACCGTGCGGTGTCACTGTTCGAGTCGACCGTCGCCCAGTGCGAGCAGGTGTTCGGCGAGTCCCACCCCGACACGCTGGCCAACCTCATCGGCCTGGCCGACGCACTGCAGCTGACTGCCGATCCGGTGCGGGCCGTCCCGCTCATGGAGACGACGCTGGAACGGTGCGTCGGTTCGCTCGGCGAGGACCACCCGCACACCGTGATCTGCCGGATCAACCTGGCCACCATGCTGCTCATGGCCGACGACGCCCGCCGTGCTGTCCAACTCCTCGAAGTCACCATGCCGCACGCCAGCCGGCTCCTCGGAAACCTCCACCCGCGCACCGTCACCGGCTGGACGAACCTGGCCGGCGCGCACCTGGAATGCGGCGACGCGGCACGGGCCGTCGCCGTTCTGGAGGAGCTCTGCTCACGGCTGGAGCCCGAACTCGGCGGCACCCATCCGCAGACACTCGACTGCACCGTCATGCTGGCCCTTGTCCACGGCAGGTCCGGCGGCCTCGCCCGGGCGACCGAACTCCTGGAACGGACCGTGGCGCTCACCGGGGAGGAACTCGGTCCCACCCACGCGGACACTCTCGCGCAGACGCGGTACCTGGCCGAGATGTACCGGGCCGACGGCCGGCCCGACCGGGCCGTGCCGCTGTACGAAGCGGACCTCGCGCACTGGCGGCAGACCTTCGGTGACCATCCGAACGTCCTGATCGCCCAGCTCTCCCTGGCGGACGCCCACCAGGAGGCCGGCGCGCACCGGAAGGCGGTTGCGCTCTACCGGGCCGCCCTCGAACGGATCGAGCCCGGCCTGGGTGCGGAGAACCCCTTCGTCGCGCAGGTCCGAGCCAGGCTCGAAGCGGCCGGACGGGCCGCACGGGAGACTGAGGGGAATGGTGCCGCCGGCACGTCGGCTGCAGGCGGCTAGCGGAGCGGGTGGCCCGAGCCACCGGGCGGGGCGGGCGGGATCGCCGGTCGCCACGCTGGTGGCCACCGGGCCGCCGTCGTGGCCGGCCTTCCCGCCCGTCGCTCCGCCGAGTCGAGGTGTTCGGGGCCGGGGCTCAGCCGCCGAGGCGGGCGAGGAGCAGCCGCGCCCGACGGGACTTGGCCTCGGCGCGGTTCTTCAGGTACAGCGCGTGGGCGAGGCGGTGCTGCTCGGCCTCCCGCATCCGCTCGTTGATGATGGCGCGCGCGGTGTCGAGGTGGTAGTTCATGACGGTGTTCCCCCTACCGGTGGGTAGCCTGCCGACGCCTTTGGCATCAGCCCCAAGGCCGCCCTTCTGCCTATGATTCTACACCCTCATCTGAGTCTCGGCCGCCAATTCGCAGCCATCACGGGTTGTTGTCCTACTGTTTGAAGGCCCGTCGGTTGGTGAGGGGTAGATGTGCCGGACGTGACCGCCCGCCGACCGTCGCCGGTCGCGGCGGTGGGGGGAGCGCCGGCTCCGGTGCCTCGGCAGACAGCGGGGTCTCCGTGGCGCGGCCGCCCCCGGGGGGCGGCTCACTGTCACGGAGACCCCGCTGCTGTGCCTACCGGCTGCGATCAATCGATCTCGGACCTAGTCGGGCGAGATCGGGATCAGTACACGATCCACTTCTGGTCGGCCAGGCCGGCGCAGGTGTACTGGAAGGCGCCGCTGTTGTTCGCGGTGCCCTGCACGACCAGGCACTTGCCGCTGTTCGCGTTCTGGAACTGGTACCGGCCGGAGCTGTCCACCAGGCCGTACCAGAACTGGTCGGCCAGGCCGGCGCAGTCGTACTGGAAGACGCCGCTGTTGTTCGCGGTGCCCTGCACGACCAGGCACTTGCTGCTGTTGTTGTTGACGATCTGGAACGCCGTCCCGGAGGAGTTCCAGCGGATGTTCCACTGCTGGTCGGCGAAGTTGGCGCAGTCGTACTGGAAGGCGCCGCTGTTGTTCGCGGTGCCCTGCACGACCAGGCACTTGCCGCTGTTCGCGTTCTGGTAGTGCTGGGCGGCCGCGGCGAGCCCGGCCAGCTGCGCGCTGCTGCTCTGCGTCGTGACCCGGGTCTGCGTGGACGAGGCCGCCGGAACGGTCTCGGCCGAGGCGGTGCCGGCCGCGCCGAGCATGGTGGCGGCAACGAGCGCCGCCCCTGCCGCGGCGGACCCCCCTGCCTTGAGCGCCTTCTTGGTGACCTGAAGCATTGACCCCTCCATACTTCCGGATTTCCCTTGTCGACCCATGTGGAAGCGACGAGTGGACTCTATGCGAACTAATAGATCGCCAGAAAGGGTCGCCAATGGATTTCGGACGTTTACTTCGTGTCGATACCAATCCATTGACCCGAAGGGGCTTGCATTGCCCTTTTTGGTCGCATATGTGGCGGCATTCCGGAATTGATGCGCCCCGCATGCGACGCCGCGCCGGCCGGAGGGAGCCTCCGGCCGGGCGGCCACCGAAGGGCGGACCGGGTCCGTTGTGCGGGGCCGCCCGCTCGCCTGCCGCGCCGCACCCACCGGCCGCGACCTCGGCAGCCGCCCCGTGTAGGTCGCGGGCCCGTAGCCGAACCTGCGGTAGATCACGGCCTCGGAGGCCAGCAGCACCGAGAGGTACTCCC
>NZ_JBEOSF010000027.1:0-108192 GCF_040302725.1 Kitasatospora sp. NPDC097605
AGCGACACCCCCGTCATCACCCTGGACGCCCGACGCCGCGACAGCGCCAAGAGCGCCCTCATCACCCTCGTCGAACACGCCCTCCTCGCCCGCCTTCGGTGAACCGGGGGCGCCGCCCGACGACGCACCACCCCACCACGCACGGCCGCGCGGCGCGGCCCGCGGACCCTCCGGTCCACGGGCCGCGCCGCGCCGTCCCCGCCCGGTGCTACACGGCGTCCGGCTCCAGGCCGGCCCGCAGCAGGCCGTGGGTGTAGGCGTCCTCCAGCGCCAGCCAGGAGGCGGCCACCACGTTGTCGGCCACCCCGACGGTGGACCAGGTCGCGGTGCCGTCGGCGGTGTCGATCAGCACCCGGGTCTTGGAGCCGGTGCCGTGCTGGCCCTCCAGGATGCGGACCTTGTAGTCCACCAGCTCCAGTGCGGCCAGCTGCGGGTAGATCCGCTCCAGCGCGGTGCGCAGCGCCCGGTCCAGCGCGTCGACCGGGCCGTTGCCCTCGCCGGTGGCGATCATCCGCTCGCCCTTGGCCCAGAGCTTGACCGTCGCCTCGTTGCCGGTGGTGCCGCCCGGGCCCTGCTCGCTGATGGTCCGCCACGACTCCAGGGTGAAGAAGCGCTCGCGGCGGCCGCGCACCTCGTCGCGGAGCAGCAGCTCGAAGGAGGCGTCGGCGGACTCGTAGGTGTAGCCGAGGCTCTCCTGCTCCTTGACCTTGGCGACCACCCGGCCGGCGAGGTCCCGGTCGGTGGAGAGGTCGTAGCCGAGCTCCTTGCCCTTGAGCTCGACGGAGGCGCGGCCGGCCATGTCGGAGACCAGCATCCGCATGGTGTTGCCGACCGTCTCCGGGTCGATGTGCTGGTACAGGTCCGGGTCGACCTTGATCGCCGAGGCGTGCAGGCCGGCCTTGTGGGCGAAGGCGGAGAAGCCGACGTAGGGCTGATGGGTGGAGGGGGTGAGGTTCACCAGCTCGGCGATCGCGTGCGAGATCCGGGTCATCTCGGCGAGGCTGCCGGGCGGCAGCACCCGGCGGTCGTACTTGAGTTCCAGGGCGCCGGCCACCGGGAAGAGGTTGGCGTTGCCGACCCGCTCGCCGTAGCCGTTGGCGGTGCACTGGACGTGGGTGGCGCCGGCGTCGACCGCGGCCAGGGTGTTGGCGACGGCGCAGCCGGTGTCGTCCTGGGCGTGGACACCGATCCGGGCGCCCGGCTTGTAGGTGGCGCAGTCGGCCAGGACGTCGGCGACGATCTCGCGCACGCCGGAGGGCAGCATCCCGCCGTTGGTGTCGCAGAGCACCACCACGTCGGCGCCGGCCTCGTGGGCGGCGCGGACCACCGAGAGCGCGTACTCCCGGTTGGCCCGGTAGCCGTCGAAGAAGTGCTCGCAGTCGATGAAGACCCGGCGGCCCCGGGAGCGCAGGTAGGCGACGCTGTCGCGGACCATCTCCAGGTTCTCGTCGAGGGTGGTGCGCAGCGCGAGCTCGACGTGCCGGTCGTGGGACTTGGCGACCAGGGTGATCACGGGGGCGCCGGAGTTCACCAGCGCGGCCAGCTGCGGGTCGTCGGCGGCGCTGCCGCCGGCCCGCCGGGTGGCACCGAAGGCGACCAGCTGCGCGTGCTTGAGCTCCAGCTCCTCGGCGGCGCGGGCGAAGAACTCGGTGTCCCGGGGGTTCGCGCCGGGCCAGCCGCCCTCGATGAAGCCGACGCCGAACTCGTCCAGGTACCGGGCGATGGCCAGCTTGTCGGCCACCGTGAGGTTGATGCCCTCGCGTTGGGCGCCGTCGCGCAGGGTGGTGTCGAAGACGTGGAAGGCGTCGTCGGGGAGGTTGGTCGCCTGGGTCATGACCCTGGGTTCTCCGTTCCGGGAGGTCGGTTACTGCTCTGCCGGTGCTGATCCGGCTCCACTGTCCAGCATCCCGCGCGCGCCCGGTGTCCCTGGGCCCCTTGTGGGGGCCTGTGGCCGGTCCGGGGAAACAAAAAGACCCCTCGCGGGTGCGAGAGGTCTGCGCGCGGGTCTGGACGCTGGTGGTCGCCCCGCATCGGGTGGTGCGGTGGCGGTCACTGCGGACCGGCGCGCCTGCTGCTAATAATCAGCGACAGCGAGGACACGCTCGCAGTGTAGGCACATCATCCGTACCGCGGCCCGCCCGTCTCGCGATCCGGGACGGGCGGGCCGTGGCGGCGGAGTCAGACGATCTTGTGCAGCCAGCCGTGGGTGTCGGGGGCCTGGCCGCCCTGGATGGCGAGCAGGGCGCGGCGCAGCTCCATGGTGACCGGGCCGGGCTCGCCGGCGCCGACGGTCCAGTCGCCGCCGTTGGACTTCACCGAGCCGACCGGGGTGATGACGGCGGCGGTGCCGCAGGCGAAGACCTCGGTGAGGGTGCCGTCGGCGTTGCCCCGCTTCCACTCGTCGGTGGAGATCCGGCGCTCCTCGACGGCGTGGCCGAGGTCCCCGGCAAGCTGCAGCAGCGAGTCGCGGGTGATGCCGGGCAGCAGCGCGCCGGACAGCTCGGGGGTGACGATCCGGGCGTTCTCGCCCTCGCCGAAGACGAAGTAGAGGTTCATGCCGCCCATCTCCTCGATCCACCGGTGCTCGGCGGCGTCGAGCCAGACCACCTGGTCGCAGCCCTTGGCGGCGGCCTCGGCCTGGGCGACCAGGGAGGCGGCGTAGTTGCCGGCGCACTTGGCGGCGCCGGTGCCACCGGGGGCGGCGCGGACGTAGTCCTCGGAGAGCCAGACCGAGACCGGCTTGACGCCGCCGGGGAAGTAGGCGCCGGCCGGCGAGGCGATGATCATGAAGAGGTAGGAGTTGGCCGGGCGGACGCCCAGCCCGACCTCGGTGGCGAACATGAACGGGCGCAGGTAGAGGCTCTGCTCCGGCTCGTTCGGGACCCAGGCCTGCTCCTGCTGGACGAGCAGCTCGACCGCCTCGACGAAGGTCTCGACCGGCAGCTCGGGCATGGCCAGGCGGCGGGCGGAGGCCTGGAAGCGGGCGGCGTTGGCCTCCGGGCGGAAGGTCGCGATCGAGCCGTCGGCCTGGCGGTAGGCCTTGAGGCCCTCGAAGATCGACTGGCCGTAGTGGAGGGTCATGTTGGCCGGGTCCATCTCGATCGGCGCGTAGGGCGCCAGCTGGGCGTCGTGCCAGCCCACGCCCTCCGTCCAGCGGATGGTGACCATGTGGTCGGTGAACACGCGCCCGAAGCCCGGGTTGGCCAGCCGGGCCTCGCGCTCCGCCGGGGAGAGCGGGTGGGCGGAGGGCTTGAGGTCGAACGTGATGGGCGCCTGGGTGGGCGTGCTCATGGCTGTGTGTCCTTCACCGTGGGGTTGGTCCGGGCCGCTCCGCCGGGTGAACGTTCCTCCCCTCGCGGGTGGAACGGACGCACGACGGCACGGCCCACTGTCGATACTCGCATCCAGAGGGCCGTGCCGAACAGCCGCGGACTCCTTGGAGATCCGCAAGCTGCCGTTATGGGGTCCGGCCCGGTGGGGGCCGGAACACCGTCTGTCGGGTTCCGGCCTCCTAGGCGGATACTCGGGCGGCCAGCGCGTCGCCGACCTGGGTGGTGGTACGGGTCCCGGTGCGCTCGGTGAGGTCCGCGGCGACCGCGTCCTCGATCCGGGCGGCCTCGGCGGGGTAGCCGAGGTGGTCGAGCAGCATGGCGACCGACAGCACGGTGGCGGTCGGGTCGGCCTTGCCCTGGCCGGCGATGTCCGGCGCCGAGCCGTGCACGGGCTCGAACATCGACGGGAAGGCGCCGCTCGGGTTGATGTTGCCGCTGGCGGCCAGGCCGATCCCGCCGGTGACGGCGGCGGCCAGGTCGGTCAGGATGTCGCCGAACAGGTTGTCGGTCACGATGACGTCGAACCGCTCGGGCTGGGTGACGAAGAAGATGGTCGCCGCGTCGACGTGCAGGTAGTCGGTGGTGACCTCGGGGAACTCCCGGCCGACCTGCTCGAAGATCCGGGTCCACAGGTGGCCGGCGTGCACCAGCACGTTGTTCTTGTGCACCAGGGTCAGCTTCTTGCGCGGACGCGCCTGGGCCCGGCGGTAGGCGTCGCGCACCACGCGCTCGATGCCGTACGCGGTGTTGAGGCTGACCTCGGTGGCCACCTCGTGCTCGGTCCCGGTGCGCAGCGTGCCGCCGTTGCCGACGTACGGGCCCTCGGTGCCCTCGCGGACGACCACGAAGTCGATCCGCGGGTCACCGGCCAGCGGGGACTTCACCCCGGGGAAGAGCCGCCCCGGACGGAGGTTGATGTGGTGGTCGAAGGCGAACCGCAGCTTGAGCAGCAGCCCCCGCTCCAGCACGCCGGACGGCACGCTCGGGTCGCCGATGGCGCCGAGCAGGATCGCGTCGTGGGCCTTGAGCTCCGCCAGGACGCTGTCCGGGAGCGTCTCACCGGTGCGGTGGTAGCGCCGGGCCCCGAGGTCGAACTCGGTGGTCTCCAGCTTCACATCGGCGGGAAGCACGGCCCCCAGGACCTTGAGACCCTCGGCCACCACTTCCTGGCCGATACCGTCACCGGGGACGACTGCGAGACGAATCGTGCGAGACATGCTCGGAGGCTACTCCGGTGTCCCACAGCCTGACATCCGCCGTCCGCCATTCGGACAAACCGGCCACTCGGTCACGTGAGGGGCGTGCGCAGATCGGCGCACGCCCCTCAGCAGGCACTACGGCAGGGGCAGCACCTGGCTGCGGTCGGCCTCCGGGTTGAGGTGGTGGAGGAGGAGCAGACGGGAGCGGTCACCCTCGGGGTGGCGGATGTCGAGGACGGTGGCGGGGTGGACGGGGGCGGCGACGGCGGTGGGGCCGCCGGGGCCGGTGCGGATGTCGACGGCGGGGTGGAGGACGTCGAACGGGAGGGTGGGCCGGATGCCCTGCAGGCCGATCGCGGAGAAGGCCTCGGCCGGGTCGGGGGCGCCGGAGCCGGTGAGGCCGGTCCACAGGGCGTAGCGGACGGTGCTGTGCCCGGGGCCGATGCCCGGCAGCACGGCCAGGCGGACCGGCAGGACCACCGCGTCGGAGTCCAACAGGGCGGTGTCGGTGTCGCCCCACCGGGCGTTCAGCGGCTGGACGTCCAGCTCGGCGCCGGTGCGGGCGTCCAGGGCGCGGGCCACCAGGACGTCGCTGCCGCGCAGCCGGTCGGCCTTGACGATCACATCGGTGGCGCCGTCCCCGTCGGTGTCCAGCGCGGCCCGGACGGCGAACAGCCCGACCGGGGTGGCGGCCGGCGCCCACACCCGGGCGCCGAGGTAGAGCCGGCCCTCGGCGAGCGGGTCGCCGGCGACGGCGGGCGCGTCGCTGGCGGCGCCGACGGCCCGCAGGTCGGCGGCCCGGTCACCGGCGTGCTCGACGCAGAGGTCCTGGAGGTGCTCCGCCTCCCCGGTGCTCCCCTCCGGGACGATGCCCGCGCCGGGTCCGACCGCCGCCCCGCTGTCCGGCGGGCAGTCGGCCCAGCGGGCGCCCTCCCCGCCGAGCGCGAAGGCGCTGACCAGGCCGGGCCCGCCGCCGGGGGCGTCGGAGCCGGTGAGGACGGCCAGCGCGCCGGTGCGGGTGGTGCGGACCGGGGCGGTGGCGGCCAGCTCGGAGGCGGCCCGCGGGGCGGCGAACAGCGGTACCCGCAGCCCGGGCGCGGCCGGGTCGTCCGGGGTGAGCAGCAGCCGGCCGGAGAGCTCGGCGCGGTAGCTGCGGGCCCGGCCGCCCTGGAGGGTGGCGGTCGTCGGGTCGGGGACGCGGCCGAGCGCGCCGGGCACCCGGAGGGTGACCCGCACCCGCGCGGCGCCGCCGGGCGGGATCTCGACCCGGTCGGGCGCGAGCTCGAAGCGGGCGCCGGGCACCTCGGTGGCGGCCGCGTAGCCGGTCCGGTAGGCGACCGGGGCGGCGGAGAGGTTGCGCACCTCGACCTCGCGGACCGGGGCGAGCGGGCCGGTGACGGCGACCGGGCCGAAGGAGACGCCGACCGCGCCCTCGACCGCGCCCTCCCCCGCCGCGTAGGCGACGGCCGGGGTGCGCACGGCGCGGTCCACGGCGGCCCGGCCGGCGCCGGTGCGCTCGGGCCCGTAGACGGGGCCGGTGCCGCCGTCGCCGAGCCAGGTGTCCCCGGCGGTGTTCATCAGCGCGGCCTTGACCTGCTCCACGGTCCAGTCCGGATGGACCGCGCGGACCAGCGCGGCCAGCCCGGCGACGTGCGGGGTGGCCATCGAGGTGCCGTCCTCGCGCTGCCCGCCGGTGCCGCTGGCGACCAGGGCGGACCAGATGGTCTCGCCGGGGGCGGCCAGGTCCGGTTTGACGACACCGGGCACGCCGATGCCGCGCGAGGTGAAGTCGGTGAGGGTGTCGAGCCGCTGCGGCTGGTCCTGGGCGGCGGTGCCGTGCAGCGGGTTGCCGGGCGCGGCGAGGCGGACCCGGACCGTACCGGCGGCGGCGGCCGCGCGCAGCCGTTCGCCGTCGGCGCGGCCGAGCAGGGCGAGCGGCACCCGGTCGTTGCCGGAGATCTCCGCGAGGTGGTCGTCGTCGGCCGCCAGCAGGGCGCCGATCGCGCCCGTCTCGGCGACATGGTCGGCGCGCGGGCCCGAGCCGCAGGCGCGCTCGGACTCGCGGGTCTTCCAGGCGAGCACCGCGATCCGCCCGGCGAGCCGCTGCCGGTCGGCCTCGGAGAAGGCCGTGCAGCCGTCCGGCTGGTCGGCGGGCAGCGCGAGTTCGCCGGCCACGTCGGCGGTGGACCAGTCCCGGTAGCGGGCGCTCCAGTGGGCCGGGAGGACACCGGCGAGCGGCGGCGGGTCGAGCACGGTGATGCCGTCGGCGTCGCCGTGCGGGTCGACGGAGGCGGCGACGGCGACGGCCCGGGCGGCGGTGCCGGGGCTGCCGCCGATGCCGTACACGTCGCCCTCGTTGCCCGCGGCGGCGACCACCACGGTGCCGAGGGCGGCGAGCCGGTCGACGGCGAGCGCGTCGGCGTCGTCGGTGGAGCCGAAGCGGCTGCCGAGCGAGAGGTTGAGGACGTCGAGGCGGTCGCTCGGGTCGCCGTCGCCGTCCGGGTCGGCGGCCAGGTCGAGGGCGTGGCCGAGCTGGTCGGTGGAGCCGTCGCAGCCGAAGACCCGGATCGCGTACAGCTGGGCGCCGGGCGCGGCGCCGGGGCCGACCTTGAAGCCGGCCGGGTCCAGTCCGGGCCGGTAGGGGCCGCGGTAGGGCTGCCCGTCGGCGGTGACGCCGAGGCCGGCGGCGGTGCCGGCCACATGGGTGCCGTGGCCGTTGCGGTCGCAGTCGATCGGGTTGTCGTCGGGGCGCGGGTCGGGCTGGTACTGCGGGGCGTCCGGGTCGGGCTGGTAGTCGTCGCCGACCAGGTCGCGGCCGCCGATCACCTTGGCGCTGGGGAAGAGCCCGGCGGGCGCGGGCCGCGCGCCGTCGACCGACCGGAACGCCTCCTCGGTGCCGGGGCCGCCGAAGTCGGCGTGGGTGTAGTCGATGCCGCTGTCGGCGACGCCGATCCGCACGCCCTGCCCGGTGGTGCCGGAGGCCCCGGCGTCGGCCGAGCCGGACGCCCAGACCGCGGGCGCGCCGGTCACCGGCACCGAGTGGGCGTTGTCGCGCCGCTTGCGGACGATCGGGTGCACGGCCGCGACCCCGGGCAGGGCGCGCAGCGCGGGCAGCCGGCCGGCCGGCGCGCTCACCGCGAGGCCGGTGACCAGGGTGCGGGTGCGGTAGAGCTCGCGGGCGCCGGGCACCGCGCCGTGCACGGCGTCGGCCAGCCGGTCCAGCGCGGTGGAGGCACGGGCCCGCTGCTCGGCGCCGGCCCGGGCGGCCTCCCGGCGGACGGCCTCCGGGGAGCGCCGCTGCCGCCGGGCCTCGTCGCCGGCCCGCCGCCAGACGGGGGCGACGGGCTCGGTGGCGAGTTCCAGCAGGACGGGAACGGGCGGCTCGGCCGCGGGGGTCGCCGGCGGGGCGCCGGCGGCCGGGGCGGCGCCGGTGAGCAGCGCCGGACCGGCCAGCAGGGCCAGCGCGAGGCCGATCCGGGCGAGCGGCCGGCGGACGGTGGGACGACGCATGGGGTCCTCTCCCCCGGCCGGGGGAACTGATCCGCATCCGGTGCCGCTGACGCCCGCCCGCGCGGCCGTCGATCACCCTTCCGGGGGTCCCAAATTAGGAATATCGCGCCGGTCGGGGCGAGCAACCTCCCCCGAACGGTGGCAAGTTGCATCCCTTGGAGTGACACTCCGTCAGCCCGTCCGGCCCAATCGGCGGATGAACGCCACCATGGACCGAAGGGGGCTCAGTGGTGGCCGGTCACGCCGCCGTTGTCCCGGCGGTCCAGCGCGCGCTGGAGCGCGGCGGCGGCGAAGGGGTTCCGCTCGGCGGCCCGGCGGCGGCGCGGGACGCGGGTCTGCGGGGCGGCGGGGGCGGAAGCGGCGTGGCGGTCGGCGGTCGGGGGCATGCCGGGGCTCCTTGGTTCGATACGCGCCGTGGGAACGGACGCGGCGGTGGGGAGGAGGGGGGAGGTACACCGGGCGGGGGTCGCCTGCCCATCGGGCGTACGGGCGCGCACGGGCCGCGCATCCTGGCTACAGGGGCGGCACACCGTACGGCTTCCACCACCGTAAGGCCCCGGTCCGGCGGTGTCTGCACGAATACTTGGATTTCCTACTATCTGAGACGACGGTCACCCGGAGGAACGCACCAGGGCCCGGACCGCCGTACGTGCGGCGGTCCGGGCCCTGGTCAGGGACGGTCTGCGGGGCTTCGCGGGGCTCAGGCGCCCAGGTCGACCGAGCGGGCGAAGCGGGCGCCGATCTCGGCCGCGATGGCCGCCAGCACCTCCTGCGGGATCTCGCTGTCCACGGTGAGGGAGGCCAGCGCGCCGCTGCCCTCACGGGCGACCTGCATGCCGGCGATGTTGATGCCGGCGTCGCCGAGGTGGCGGCCGAGGACGCCGACCACGCCCGGGCGGTCCTCGTACTTGAAGAAGGCCATGTGGTCGGTGAGCGCCACGTCCACGTCGAAGGCGTCCACGCCGACGATCTTCTGGACCTGCTTGGGGCCGGCCAGCGTGCCGGAGATGGCGATCTCCTCACCGTTGGCGAGGGTGCCGCGCACGGTGATGACGTTGCGGTGCTCGGGGCTCTCGCTGGAGGTGGTCAGCCGCACCTCCACGCCGCGCTCCTGGGCGAACAGCGGAGCGTTGACGTAGGACACCGTCTCCGCCACGACATCCTCGAACACGCCCTTGAGGGCGGACAGTTCGAGCACCTTGACGTCGTGCTGGGTGATCTCGCCGCGCACCTCGACGTCGAGCCGGACGGCCACCTCGCCGGCCAGCGCGGTGAAGATCCGGCCGAGCTTCTCGGCCAGCGGCAGGCCCGGGCGGACGTCCTCGGCGATCACGCCGCCCTGGACGTTGACCGCGTCCGGCACCAGCTCGCCGGCCAGCGCCAGGCGCACCGAGCGGGCGACCGCGATGCCGGCCTTCTCCTGGGCCTCGTCGGTCGAGGCGCCCAGGTGCGGGGTGGCCACCACATTGTCGAGCGCGAACAGCGGGGAGTCGGTGCACGGCTCCTTGGCGTACACGTCCAGGCCGGCGCCGGCCACCCGGCCGTCGCGCAGGGCGCTGAGCAGCGCGTCCTCGTCCACGATGCCGCCGCGGGCGGCGTTGACGATCCGGACGGTCGGCTTGACCTTGTGCAGCGCCTCGTCGCCGATCAGGCCGATGGTCTCCGGGGTCTTCGGGAGGTGGACGGTGATGAAGTCCGAGACCTCCAGCAGCTCCTCCAGCGAGACCAGCTTGACGCCCATCTGCGCGGCGCGGGCGGCCTGGATGTAGGGGTCGTACGCGACGATCTTCATGCCGAACGCGGACATCCGCTGGGCGACCAGCACGCCGATCCGGCCGAGGCCGACGACGCCGAGGACCTTCTCGCTCAGCTCCACGCCGGTGTACTTGTTGCGCTTCCACTCGCCGCCCTTGAGCGCGGCGTTGGCCGGCGCGATGTTGCGGGCGACGGAGATCAGCAGGCCGCAGGCGAGCTCGGCGGCGGTGACGATGTTGGAGGTCGGCGCGTTCACGACCATGACGCCGGCCTTGGTGGCGGCGGAGACGTCCACGTTGTCGAGGCCGACGCCGGCCCGGGCGACGACCTTGAGCTTGCGCGCGGCGGCCAGCGCCTCGGCGTCGACCTTGGTGGCGGAGCGGATCAGGACGGCGTCGACGTCCGCGATGGCGGTCAGCAGCTCGGTGCGGTCCGCGCCGTTGCAGTGGCGGATCTCGAAGTCGGGGCCAAGGGCGTCGACCGTGGCGGGCGAGAGCTCTTCGGCGATCAGAACTACGGATTTGCTCACGACAGTGTGTCCTTAACTGTCCGGTTCCCCCGAGCACGAAGGTGGCGTGGAGGGCGGGGGAAGGTGGCATGCCGCGTAGGTAGACGCACGACGCTGTGGGCCTGACGCGCACTCGGAAGTGTATCGACGGGCTGGATGTCCGGCTGCTCCCGTCCGGCGAAATCACCCGGACGGGAGCAGCCTAGTTGTACAAGGGCGTTACAAAATCGAGAGGGTCCGATTCAGTGCGCCCCGGGGGTCGCTCAGGCCTCTTCCTTGACCCAGCTCATCAGCTTGCGCAGCTTCTTGCCGGTGGTCTCCAGCAGGTGGTCCTCGTCGGCCTTCTTGTACTCGTTGTACTTGGGCAGACCGGCCTTGTACTCGGCGATCCAGGTGTTGGCGAAGGTGCCGTCCTGGATCTCGGCGAGGACCTTCTTCATCTCGGCCTTGGTGGCGTCGGTGATGATCCGCGGGCCGGTGACGTAGTCGCCCCACTCGGCGGTCTCGGAGACCGACCAGCGCATCTTCTCCAGGCCGCCCTCGTACATCAGGTCGACGATGAGCTTCAGCTCGTGCAGGCACTCGAAGTAGGCGATCTCCGGCTGGTAGCCGGCCTCGACCAGGGTCTCGAAACCGGCCTTCACCAGGGCGGCGGTGCCACCGCAGAGGACGGCCTGCTCACCGAACAGGTCGGTCTCGGTCTCCTCGGTGAAGGTGGTCTTGATGACGCCGGCCTTGGTGGCGCCCAGGCCCTTGGCGTAGGACAGCGCCAGGTCGAAGGCCTTGCCGGAGGCGTCCTGCTCGACGGCGACGATCGCCGGGACGCCGCGGCCCTCCTCGTACTGGCGGCGGACCAGGTGGCCCGGGCCCTTCGGGGCGACCATGCAGACGTCGACGTCGGCCGGCGGCTTGATGAAGCCGAAGCGGATGTTCAGGCCGTGGCCGAAGAACAGGGCGTCCCCGGCCTTCAGGTGCGGGGCGATGTCCGCCTCGTAGACGTCGGCCTGGATCGGGTCCGGGACCAGGATCATGATGACGTCGGCCTCGGCCGCGGCCTCGGCGGGGGTGACCACGCGCAGACCGGCCTCCTCGGCCTTCTGGCGGGACTTGGACTCCGGCTTCAGGCCGACCCGGACGTCCGCGCCCGAGTCGCGCAGGGACAGCGCGTGGGCGTGGCCCTGGCTGCCGTAGCCGATGACCGCGACCTTGCGGCCCTGGATGATGGACAGGTCGGCGTCGTCTTCGTAGAACAGCTCGGCCACGGGGGCACATCTCCTTGCGAGTGGTTTGCCTGGGTCTGCGTCGGTTCCTACCGTATGCGGACCCGGTGATGGGGCGGTGCTTCAGGGGGTGCCGTGCGCCAGCGCGCCGTTGGAGGGGCGGTGGTGGGCGACGGGCGGGTGGGACAGGACCGCGGCGCGTCAGGCGCTGCGGTCGAGGGCGCGCAGCGAGCGGTCCGTGATCGAACGGGCGCCGCGTCCGATGGCGACCAGGCCGGACTGGACCAACTCCTTGATGCCGTAAGGCTCCAGCATCCGGAGCATGGCCTCCAGCTTGTCCGAGCTTCCGGTGGCCTCGATGGTCACCGCGTCCGGGGACACGTCGACCGTCTTGGCGCGGAACAGCTGGACGATCTCGACGATCTGCGACCGGGTCTCGTTGTCGGCGCGGACCTTCACCAGGACCAGTTCCCGCTGGATCGCAGCGGACTGGTCGAGTTCGACGATCTTTATCACGTTGACGAGCTTGTTGAGCTGCTTGGTGACCTGTTCCAGCGGGAGGTCCTCGACGTTGACCACGATGGTCATCCGGGACACGTCCGGATGCTCGGTGGGTCCGACGGCGAGGGAGTCGATGTTGAAGCCCCGACGGGAGAACAGCGCGGCGATCCGGGCGAGCACGCCGGGCTTGTTCTCGACCAGGACGGACAGGGTGTGCTTGGACATGGGTCGTGGGTTCCCTTGGTCGTTCCGGAAGGGGCTCAGTCGAGGTCGTCGCCGAAGTCGGGGCGCACCCCGCGGGCGAACTGGATCTCGTCGTTGCTGGTGCCGGCCGCGACCATCGGCCAGACCATGGCGTCCTGGTGGACGATGAAGTCGATGACCACCGGGCGGTCGTCGATCTCCATCGCCTGCTTGATCACCGCGTCGAGGTCCTCGGGGCGCTCGCAGCGCAGGCCGACGCAGCCCATCGCCTCGGCGAGCAGGACGAAGTCGGGGATCCGGGTGCCCTGGGCGGGCGGCTCGATGCCGTCGTGGCCGGGGCCGGCGTGCAGCACGGTGTTGGAGTAGCGCTGGTTGTAGAACAGCGTCTGCCACTGCCGGACCATGCCCAGCGAACCGTTGTTGATGACCGCGACCTTGATCGGGATGCCGTTCAGGGCGCAGGTCACCAGCTCCTGGTTGGTCATCTGGAAGCAGCCGTCGCCGTCGATCGCCCAGACCGCGGTCTCCGGGCGGCCCGCCTTGGCGCCCATCGCGGCCGGCACGGCGTAGCCCATCGTCCCGGCGCCGCCGGAGTTGAGCCAGGTGCCCGGCTTCTCGAACCGGATGAACTGCGAGCTCCACATCTGGTGCTGGCCGACGCCCGCCGCGTAGATGGCGTCCGGGCCGACCAGCCGGCCGATCCGCTCGATGACCTGCTGCGGGGAGAGCTGGCCGCCCGCCGGGGGCTCGTAGCCCAGCGGGTAGGTCCGCTTCCACTCGTCGAGCCGCTCCCACCAGTCGCCGTAGTCGCCCTTGTGGCCGGCGTCGAACTCGGCCTGGACGGCGACGATGAGGTCGGCCAGCACCTCGCGGGCGTCGCCGACGATCGGCACGTCGGCCGGGCGGTTCTTGCCGATCTCGGCCGGGTCGATGTCCGCGTGGACGACCTTGGCGTACGGCGCGAAGCTGTCCAGCTTGCCGGTGACCCGGTCGTCGAAGCGGGCGCCGAGGGTGAAGAGCAGGTCCGCCTTCTGCAGCGCGGTGACCGCCGGGACGGAGCCGTGCATGCCGGGCATGCCCAGGTGCTGCGGGTGGCTGTCCGGGAAGGCGCCGAGCGCCATCAGGGTGGTGACCACCGGGGCGCCGGTCAGCTCGGCGAGGATCCGCAGCTCGGCCGTGGCACCCGCCTTGATGACGCCGCCGCCGACGTACAGCACCGGCCGCTTGGCGGTGACCAGCATCTTCGCGGCCTCGCGGATCTGCTTGGCGTGCGGCTTGGTCACCGGGCGGTAGCCGGGCAGCGAGGTCTCGACCGGCCAGCGGAAGGTGGTGGTGGCCTGCAGGGCGTCCTTGGCGATGTCGACCAGGACCGGACCGGGGCGGCCGGTGGCGGCGATGTGGAACGCCTCGGCGATCACCCGGGGGATCTCGGCCGGGTCGGTGACCAGGTAGTTGTGCTTGGTGATCGGCATGGTGATGCCGCAGATGTCCGCCTCCTGGAAGGCGTCCGTGCCGATCGCCTGGGAGGAGACCTGGCCGGTGATCGCGACGATCGGCACCGAGTCCATGTAGGCGTCGGCGATCGGGGTGACCAGGTTGGTCGCGCCCGGGCCGGAGGTCGCCATGCAGACGCCGACCCGGCCGGTGGCCTGCGCGTACCCGGTGGCGGCGTGGCCGGCGCCCTGCTCGTGGCGGACGAGGATGTGGCGGACCTTGGTCGAGTCCATCAGCGGGTCGTACGCGGGAAGGATGGCCCCGCCGGGGATGCCGAAGACGGTGTCCGCCCCGACGGCCTCCAGCGAGCGGATGAGCGACTGGGCGCCGGTCATGGTCTCGACGACGTGCTGCGGAGCGGGAGCGTGGGCGGCCGGGGTGTCCCCGCGGCGGGGGGCTGCGGCGTGCTCAGTCATCTGCCTGTCTCTTCTCGGTTCTGGCCGGCCCGGTGGTTGCGGGCCCCGGGGGTCGAGGGATGGGGTCCCGCTTGCGGGCCGATCGCCGGCTCTGCCCCAATCGTCCCTTTCGCGGGGCCACGGGGCCAGGGGTCTTGCAGTGGTGGAACGGCGTCGGTGCAACAAAAAACCCCTCGTGCCCAAGGGCATGCGAGGGGTGGCGCGTCGGTCTGTCACGAGCGGGGCATGGCCCGCTCAGCCGACGCGCCCGCCAAGTACGAGAATTCGGGTGCGCATGGCAATGACCTTCCTCCCGTCAAGGCCCGACTGTCAAGCAGGTGGGACGGCAGTCTCGCCATGCGGACCCGCTCCCGGACCCCGGACGGCCTGGTGTTCGGGCAGGTCGGAGGGGCTGTGGTGAGCTACGACACGTCCCTGGACACCCTCCGCGCGTCCACTCGTCCGAGGGTCCGCGGCCGGATGGGCCCGCCGGGCCGACGGCGGGCCGGGCGGCCGCGGCACCGGGTAGGCGCGGCGGGCCAGCGCGCCCCGCAGTCTGGCCTCGTCCAGCGGCGCCGAGAAGGCCGAGCCCTGCACCTGGCGGCAGCCCAACTCCTGCAGCACGCCCACCTGGCGGGGCAGGTCGACGCCCTCGGCGCCGGTGACCAGACCGAGGTCGCGGCCGAGCCGCAGGGCGTGCCCGGCGAGCGTGCGGGCGAGCGCGGAGTCGCCGAGGTCGTGGACCAGCGTGCGGTCCAGCTTGAGGCCGTCGAGGGGCAGCCGGGCGAGCGCGCCGAGCGAGCCGCCGCCGGCCCCGAAGCCGGCCAGCGCGGTGGAGACGCCCAGCCGGCGCAGCGCGGCGAGCCGGCGGCCGAGTTCGTCGGCCAGTTCGTCCGGCCCCGTCCGGGACACCTCGACGATCAGCTGGCCGCCGGGCAGTCCGCTGTCACGCAGCGCGGCGGCCACCGTCTCGTACAGGCCGGGCGCGCAGAGCCGTTCGGCGGAGAGCCGGACCGAGACCGGGACCGGCGGCAGGTCGGGGCGGCCGCGGACCGACAGGCCTCGGCGCAGCGCGGCGGCGGCGACCGCCTCGCGGACCAGCCAGCGGGAGAACCGGGCGGCGGCGTCGCCGTGTTCGATGGAACGCAGGAACTCGGCGGGGGTGAGCAGCAGCCCCCGCACGGAGCGCCAGCGGGCCTGCGCCTCGACGGCGGTGACCGCGCCGCTCACGAGGTCCACCACGGGCTGGTGGAGCAGTGCGAAGCCGCCCTCCCGGACGGCCGCCCGGAGCCGCTCGTCGAGTTCGGTGCGGCGCTCCAGGTCGGCGCGCATGGCCGGACTGTAGAGCATCACCCGGCCCTTGCCCTCGGACTTGGCGCGGTACATCGCGAGGTCGGCGTTGCGCATCAGCTCGTCGGCGCCGGCCCGCGGGTCGGCGGCCGGGCCGCGCTCGGGGCTGCCGAAGGCGATGCCGATGCTGGCGGCGACGCTGAGTTCGCTGCCGCCGATCCAGTACGGCTCGGAGAGCGCGGTGCGCAGCCGGTCGGCGAGCTCCTGGACCTGGAGACGGCCGAGCGGGCCGCAGACCAGGGCGGCGAACTCGTCGCCGCCGAACCGGGCGACGGTGTCCCCGCAGCGCACGGCGCCCTGGAGCCGGCGGGCGGCCTGGACGAGCAGCTCGTCGCCGACCTGGTGGCCGGCGGTGTCGTTGACCGCCTTGAAGCCGTCCAGGTCGAGGAAGAGCACGGCGACCCCGGCGCCGGCCTCGTCCTGCGGGCCGCGGGCGGCCAGCGCGGTGCGCAGCCGCTGGGTGAACAGCGCCCGGTTGGGCAGGTCGGTGAGCGGGTCGTGGAAGGCGTTGTGCTGCAACTGGGCCTGGAGCATGACCCGTTCGGTGACGTCGCGACTGTTCAGGATCAGGCCGTCGCGGTACCGGTCGACGGTCGACTCGACGTGCAGCCACTCCCCGGCGCCGGAGCCGATCCGGCACTCCACCCGGGCGGCGGGCAGCGGTTCGGCGCCCGGGTCGCGGTGGGCGGCGAGGCGGCCGCGGGCCAGGAAGCGGCGGACCTCCAGCAGCACCCGGTCGACGTCCTCGGGGTGGATGAGGTCCAGCAGGTTGCCGCCGACCAGTCCCTCCGGATCGCGCCCGTAGACGCCGAGCGCGGCCGGGGAGACGTAGGAGAGCACGCCGTTGGCGCCGGCGATCATGATGACGTCGCTGGAGCCCTGCACCAAGGAGCGGAAGTGCGCCTCCTTGTGGGCGAGTTCCTGGGCCAGCGAGAGGTTGTCGAGCAGCATGATGCCCTGCCGCAGGATCAGCGCGAGGCCGACGGTGCAGGCGGCCGAGGCCACCACCCGGTCCAGCGAGCGCCCGCCGAGGGCGTTGTAGAGGATCCCGGCGGTGCAGACGGCGGCGGCCGCGTACGGGGTGAGCGCGCTGAAGGTGGTGGCGACCCGGCGGCGCGGCAGGCCGCCGAGCGCGGGGTGCTCGCGCAGCGGCCGGCGCCAGCGCGGGGACCACGGCGCCCAGGCGAGCAGAAGGCTGCCGGCGAACCAGCCGGCGTCCAGCAGTTCGCCGGAGTGGTAGCTGCTGCGCAGCTCGGGCGAGGTGAACAGGGCGTCGCAGAGCACGGTGACGGCGAGGCCGACCATGGCGGTGTGGACGGCGGCCCGGTTGCCGTCGCGGCCGCCGAAGCGCAGGCCGACGACCAGCGAGACGAGCAGGATGTCCAGCACCGGGTAGGCCAGGTTGAGGGCCAGCCGCAGCGGGGAGCCGGCCTCACCGGCGGCGGTGCGGCCGAGCGCGAGGCTCCAGCTGAGGGTGAACAGCGAGCCGGCCACCAGCCAGCCGTCGAGCAGCAGACAGAGCCAGCCGGCGGCGGTGCGCGGGCGCTGGGCGAGCACCAGGACGCCGGTGATGGCGAGCGGGGCGAACAGCAGGAAGGCGTACTCGGCGAGCGAGTTCGGCGGCAGCGGGGTGCGTTCGACCAGCTCGTACCAGCCCCAGGTGCCGTTGCCGAAGGCGACCATGAGCGAGGAGAGGCCGAACAGCAGCCAGGCCGGGCGGGCGTGGCCGCCGACCGTGCAGCCGTACGCGAGACAGGAGAGCGCGGCGGCGAGGGCGGCGGCGGCCAGGCCGAAGTCGCCCATGAAGACGGCGATCTGGCGCGAGCCCCAGCCGAGGGCCGCGCCGAGGGCGTAGGCGGCGCAGAGCACGCCGAGGACGGCTCCGGGCAGCTTGCGGCTGCACAGCGCCCAGCGGAGCGGCCCCGATCCGCCGCCTGCAGGCGGTCTGCCGCCCCCGGGCGCCGGCGCGGCGGCCGCGCGGACGGCGTACCGGGACACGCCGCGCGGGGACGGGCCCGGCGGGGGCCGGACGCCGGCGGGCGCACCGGTCAAGGGCGGCGGTCCGTCCGCGAGCAGGGCGGCGTCCGGTGCCTCCGGCCGTCCGGCTCCGGGCAGCACCGCGTCGGTGGAGCTCACTCGGCCTCTCCCCCTCCGGCCCGGGACCTCGCGCCCCGGTCACGGACCACCGGCCGCGCGCCTGGTGGCCGTACGCGGTGACCTGGCGCCCCGTCACCGGGGCGGTGGCCCAGGGGGCGGGGGGCCTGCCGGCCGTCCCGCCACACCGATGTTCCCGTCCGGGACCCTACACCACTTCGGTCACTCAATGACACGCACACTCAACTTAGAGTAATGGCCCTGGAGTGGGGAATTGCGCCCGATTCCACCGGAACGGGCCGGTTGGCGGGGGCGCACGGACGGGGGCTCACGCGGCGCGCACGGGAGCACGGGGCGGCGCCTGCCCGGCAGCGGCCGGACGGGCGGCGGGGCGGCCGCGGTCCGGCGGCCGCGGGGGTGGTGGGCGGACGGCCGGCGGTCAGCGGGCGGCCGGGGCCAGATCCTCCGGGAACAGCCGCAACCGGTGGGCCAGCGCGGCGGCTTCGCCCCGGCCGGCCACCGCGAGCTTGCCGAGGATGTTGGAGACGTGCACGCTCGCCGTCTTCGGCGAGATGTACAGCTCCTCGGCGATCTGCCGGTTGGTGCGCCCCCGCGCGAGCAATCGGAGCACGTCCCGCTCACGGGGGGTGAGACCGAAGGACTCCCCCGCCGGCGGCGCCCCGGCCGATGCCGGGCGGCCCGTGACCGATGTCAGACCGGCCCGATCGGCCAGCGCGTCGACCTCGGCGCGCAGCCCGGCGTCGCCCCGGGCGGACGCCAGTTCCCGTGCCTCGCGCAGCAACCCGGCCCCGGCCTCGCGGCGTCCGGCCAGCACCTCGGCCTCGCCGGCCCGCAGCAGGGCGAGCGCCAGCGGGTACGGCAGCCCGGTCGGGCGCAGCCACTCGACGGCGGCGGCCCAGTGCTCCGCGGTGTCCGCCCCCTCGGCGCGGGCCAGTTCGCCCTCCAGCAGCCGGGCCCAGCCGTGGTGCAGCGGCGCCGTCGGGGTCAGCCCGGCCGCCACCTCGGCGATCCGGGCCAGCACCCCGGCCCGGCCCTGCTCGGCCTCCGGCAGGCCCCGGCTGTCCGCCTCGACGCCGGCGCCGTCGACCAGCAGCGGGAAGAAGTCGGCCAGGTATCCGCAGGGGAAGTCCTCCGCCAGGGCGGCCATGAGCTCGGCGCGGGCCTCCAGCGGGCGGCCCGCCAGGGCGGCGGTGCGCACCGCGAGCCGGCTGATCGGCACCGAGTGCTGGATCTGGCCGACCCGGTTGGCCGACCGGGCCTGGGCGAGCAGCGCGGCGGCGCCGGCGAGGTCGCCGCGGAGCAGCGCCAGCTCCCCGCGCAGCCGGTCCAGGAACTCGGCGTGGGTGCCGGTCGGGCTGGTCAGGTCGCCCTCGGCGAGCACCAGTTCGGCCTCGTCGATCCGCCCGAGGTCCATCAGCGCCTCGGCCAGGTTCCCGCTCAGGATGGTGCCGATGTTGCGCTGCAGGCCGTTGCGGCGGGCCGCGTCCAGCCCCTCGCGGGCCAGCGCCGCGGCCTGCTCGGCCCGGCCGAGGCCGCGCTGCAGCGAGGAGAGGTTGTTGAGGCCGCGCAGCAGCAGGTCCGGGGCGCCGAGCCGGCGGGTGGCCTCGACCGCCGCGGTCAGCTGGGCCACTGCGGCCTCCGGGTCGGCGTCCAGGTCGTTGCGCAGCCCGCCGAGCGTCATCAGGGCGTGCTGCTCGACGGTGTGCGCGCCCACCTCGCGGGCGATCCGGGCGGCCCGCTCGGCGAGCACCACCAGCTCGGCGCGGGGGTTGGAGAGCATCCCGGCGCCGGCCCCGAGGGCGAACACCTCGGCCTGGACGGCGGACGGCGGCAGGTGCTCGACCAGCCGGTGCGCGTAGGCGATCTCCGCCTCGTCGCCGGAGCGGCGCAGGTGGCCGAGCATCCGGGCGCGGTTGATCCGGAACCAGGCGGCGCGGGCCGGGTGCTCGGTCTCGTCGACGAGCTGCAGCGCCCGCTTGGCCAGGCTCAGCCCGCGCTCCCGGTCGCCGCTGCGGCGGGCCGCGACCACCGCCTCGGCCAGCACGTCGATCAGGCAGAGCCGGTCGCAGTCCTCGTCGTGCCGGTCGGCGTCGCAGGAGCAGGGCGGATAGGTCTCGGCCCAGTCGTACGGGCGCAGGGTGCCGGCCAGCAGTTCGGTGGGCACCTCGTCCCACAGCTCCAGGGCCCGCTCCAGCATGCGCAGCTGCTCGGCGAAGGCGTTGCGGCGGCGGGCGGCGCGGGCCGCGTCCAGCGCGGTCGGCAGGGCCCGGGCCGGGTCGTGCGCGTGGTACCAGTAGTTGGCCAGCCGGGCCGGCCGGACGTCGGCGCCGACCAGCTGCGGCTCGGCCTCCAGGGCCTCGGCGAACCGGCGGTTGATCCGGTGCCGCTCGCCGGGCAGCAGGTCGTCCGAGACGGCCTCGCGGACCAGCGCGTGCCGGAACCGGTAGCCGTCGCCGTCCGGGTCCGGGCGCAGGATGTTGGCGCCGACCGCCGCGCGCAGCGAGCCGATCAGCCGCTCCTCGTCCTCCAGGACGGCGGCGAGCAGGGCGTGCTCGACGGTGGAGCCGCCCTCGGCGGCGATCCGCAGCACCCGCTGGGTCTCTTCGTCCAGCGCCTCGACCCGGACCAGCAGGATGTCCCGCAGCGAGTCGGTGAGCCCGGCCGAGCAGCCCTCCCGCACGGCGGTGGCCAGCTCCTCGACGAAGAACGGGTTGCCCTCGGAGCGGCGGTGGATGCGCTCGACCAGCTGCCGGTCGGGCGCGGCGGTGCCGAGGATGCCGGCCAGCTGGGCGGCCACCTCGCCGGGGCCGAAGCGCTCCAGCTCCAGCCGGCGCACGGTGCGCAGCCGCTCCAGCTCGGCCAGGAAGGGCCGCAGCGGGTGGCGGCGGTGCAGGTCGTCGCTGCGGTAGGTGGCGACCAGCAGGACGCGGGCCCGGTGCAGGGTGCGGACCAGGTAGGCGAAGAGCTCCCGGGTGGAGCGGTCGGACCAGTGCAGGTCCTCGACGGCGAGGACGAAAGTACGGTCCGCGCCGAGCCGTTCGAACAGCCTCGCGGTGTGCTCGAACAGCCGGGCCCGGCCGTACTCGTCGTTGGGTTCGCCGTCGGCCTCGCCGAAGTCGGGCAGCAGCCGGGCGAGATGGCCCTCCATCCCGGCGGCGGCGCTCTCCAGTTCGGTGCCCAGGCAGCGGTGCAGCCGGCGCAGCGCGGTGGCCAGCGGCGCGTACGGCAGCCCCTCGGCGCCGACCTCCAGGCAGCCGCCGTCGGTGGTGAGCGCGCCCCGGTCGTCCGCCAGCCGCAGGAACTCCTCCAGCAGCCGGGTCTTGCCGACACCCGCCTCGCCGCCGATCAGCACGGTCTGCGGCTCGCCGCGCCCGGCCCGGTGCAGCGCGTCCGTCAGGTCGGTGAGTTCCGGATCGCGGCCTACGAAGACGGGACTCACCGAGATCTGCTGCATGGAGGCGAGCATGCCATAGAGGCCCCGCGCGCTCCGAGGGGTTATCGCGCCCGGCGAACGCCCGGAGGGGGAGGCGCTCCCCCGCAGCGCCTCCCCCTCCATGACCCGCTCGGCACCTCGGTGCCGGTCCGTCAGCATTCGCCGGCGCGGACGGTGCGCCGCTGGGTGCGCAGTCCCACGTTCGGCCGCCACCCGGTGCGCTTGGCGGTCTTCGCCGCGCGGACCAGTCGCTGGTGCTCGGCCACGGCCTGGAGTTCCCGCTCCTGCTGCTTGATGAGCTCGTACTCGATCACGGTGGTTCCCCTCATGGGTTCTTCGTCGGTTCCGTTCGCTGAGTAGAGACTCCTCTCCCAGGGGGGTGCCGGGCATCGGCAGGCTTCCGGATCTTCCGGGGCCCGATCGCCTTAGGAGCCCGGCCCGGGGAACGACGAAGGCCCGGCCTCACCCCTTGCAGGGGGTAAGACCGGGCCTCAGGCGGCTAAGTAGGCCTTAGATCGCCTTAGACGCCTTGGAAACTCAGGCGGAGACGCCCAGCTTCTCCGGACTGCGCCTACTGTCCTTCCACGGCGAGCCGCTCCAGGATCAGGTCCTTGACGCGAGCCGCGTCGGCCTGGCCCCGGGTGGCCTTCATGACCGCGCCGACCAGCGCGCCGACCGCGGCGACCTTGCCGTCGCGGATCTTGGCGGCGATCGCCTCGTTCTCGGCGATGGCCTGGTCGACCGCGGCGCCCAGCGCGGAGTCGTCCGAGACGACGGCCAGGCCGCGCTTCTCGACGATCTCGTCCGGCTCGCCCTCGCCGGCCAGCACGCCCTCGATGACCTGGCGGGCCAGCTTGTCGTTCAGCTTGCCCTCGGCGACCAGCGCGGTGACCCGGGCGACCTGCGCCGGGGTGATCGGCTGCTCGGCCAGCTCGGTGCCGGTCTCGTTGGCGCGGCGGGCCAGCTCGCCCATCCACCACTTGCGGGCCTGGTCGGCCGGGGCGCCGGCGGCGATGGTCTCCTGGATCGGCTCGACGGCGCCGGCGTTCAGCACCGACTGCATGTCCTTGTCCGACAGGCCCCACTCGGCCTGCAGCCGCGCCCGGCGGACCCGGGGCAGCTCGGGCAGCGCGGCGCGCAGCTCCTCGACCCACGCGCGGGAGGGCGCGATCGGCACCAGGTCCGGCTCCGGGAAGTACCGGTAGTCCTCGGCGTTGTCCTTGATCCGGCCGCTGGTGGTGGAGCCGTCCTCCTCGTGGAAGTGCCGGGTCTCCTGGACGATCGTGCCGCCGTCGACCAGCACCGTGGCGTGCCGCTGGATCTCGAACCGGGCGGCCCGCTCGACGCTGCGCAGCGAGTTGACGTTCTTGGTCTCCGAGCGGGTGCCGAAGGTCTCGGTGCCGTTCGGGCGCAGCGACAGATTGACGTCGCAGCGCATCTGGCCCTTGTCCATCCGGGCCTCGGAGACGCCCAGCGAGCGGATCACCTCGCGCAGCTCGGCGACGTACGCGCGGGCGACCTCGGGGGCCCGCTCGCCGGCGCCGGTGATCGGCTTGGTGACGATCTCGATCAGCGGGATGCCGGCCCGGTTGTAGTCCAGCAGCGAGTGGGTCGCACCGTGGATGCGGCCGGTCGCGCCACCGACGTGGCTGGACTTGCCGGTGTCCTCCTCCATGTGGGCGCGCTCGATCTCCACCCGGAAGGTCGAGCCGTCCTCCAGCTGCACGTCGAGGTAGCCGTTGAAGGCGATCGGCTCGTCGTACTGCGAGGTCTGGAAGTTCTTCGGCATGTCCGGGTAGAAGTAGTTCTTCCGCGCGAACCGGCACCACTCGGCGATCTCGCAGTTCAGCGCCAGGCCGATCTTGACGGCCGACTCCACGCCCACCGCGTTGACCACCGGCAGCGAGCCCGGCAGCCCCAGGCAGGTCGGGCAGACCTGGCTGTTCGGCTCGGCACCCAGCTCGGTCGAACAACCGCAGAACATCTTGGTCTTGGTACCCAGCTCGACGTGGACCTCCAGGCCCATCACCGGGTCGTACGACGCGAGAGCGTCCTCGTAGGAGACCAGGTTCTTGACGCTCACAGCGTCCCCTTCACTCAAAAGTCTTCGGTGGTGCGGGCCCGGCCCGTACCCCTTGAACAGCGGGGTACCGGCCGGGGCCTCAGGGGCTCGGTCAGCCCAGCAGGACGTCGTCGTCGCCGAGGCGGCGCAGCTCGCGCACCAGCAGGGCGGTGCCGGTGACCAGGGCGGCGGCGCCGACCAGGGCGTTGACCAGCTTCAGGGTGTCGCTCTCGTCGCGGGCCCTGCGGACGTCCTTGACGATGGAGATCGCGCCGAACGCGCTGGTCCCGATCGACAGCCACAGCCCGGGCTTCGAGTGCTTGAAGCCCTTGGCCTTCTCGATCTTGCTCACAGTGCCGGTGCCTCCTCCAGCAGGGGGTGCCCCCACTTGTCGTTGAGTGCGGCCTCGACGGCGCCGCCCACGCGGTACAGGCGGTCGTCCGCCATCGCGGGTGCGATGATCTGCAGGCCGACCGGGAGATTGTCCTCCGGAGCCAGGCCGCAGGGCAGCGACATCGCCGCGTTGCCCGCCAGGTTGGACGGAATCGTGCAGAGGTCGGCCAGATACATCGCCATCGGGTCGTCGGCGCGCTCGCCGATCGGGAAGGCGGTGGTCGGGGTGGTCGGCGAGACCAGGACGTCCACGCCGGCGAAGGCCGCGTCGAAGTCGCGGGAGATCAGCGTGCGCACCTTCTGGGCCGAGCCGTAGTAGGCGTCGTAGTAGCCCGAGGAGAGCGCGTAGGTGCCGAGGATGATGCGGCGCTTGACCTCGGGGCCGAAGCCGGCCTCGCGGGTCAGGGCGGTGACGTCCTCGGCGGAGCGGGTGCCGTCGTCGCCGACCCGCAGGCCGTAGCGCATCGCGTCGAAGCGGGCCAGGTTGGACGAGGCCTCGCTGGGCGCGATCAGGTAGTACGCGGGCAGCGCCAGGGTGAACGACGGGCAGGAGACCTCGACGACCTCGGCGCCCAGCTCGCGCAGCAGCTCCACCGACTCGTTGAAGCGCTGCATCACGCCGGCCTGGTAGCCCTCGCCGGCGAACTCCTTGACCACGCCGATCCGCATGCCGCGGACGTCGCGCCTCCGGGCGGCCTCGACCACGGCCGGGACCGGCGCGTCGATCGAGGTGGAGTCCAGCGGGTCGTGGCCGGCGATGGCCTCGTGCAGCAGCGCCGCGTCCAGCACGGTGCGGGCGCACGGGCCGCCCTGGTCCAGGCTGCTGGAGAAGGCCACCAGGCCGTAGCGGGAGACCGAGCCGTAGGTCGGCTTCACGCCGACGGTGCCGGTGACGGCGCCGGGCTGGCGGATCGAGCCGCCGGTGTCGGTGCCGATCGCCAGCGGGGCCTCGAAGGCGGCCAGCGCGGCCGCCGAGCCGCCGCCGGAGCCGCCGGGGATCCGGGAGAGGTCCCACGGGTTGCCGGTGGTGCCGTAGGCGGAGTTCTCGGTGGAGGAGCCCATCGCGAACTCGTCCATGTTGGTCTTGCCGAGGATGACGACGCCGGCGTCCTTGAGCCGCGAGGTCAGGGTGGCGTCGTACGGCGGGATCCAGCCCTCGAGGATCTTCGAACCGCAGGTGGTCGGCACGCCCTTGGTGGTGAAGACGTCCTTCAGCGCCAGCGGGACACCGGCCAGCGGGCCCAGCTCCTCGCCCTTGGCGCGCTTCTCGTCGACGACCCGGGCCGCGCTCAGCGCGCCCTCGGTGTCGACGTGCAGGAAGGCGTTGACCTTCTGGTCGACGGCCTCGATGCGGTCCAGGTGCGCCTGCGCGACCTCGACGGCGGAGACCTCGCCCTTGGCGATGGCGGCGGCCGTGTCGGCGGCCGTGTAACGGATCAGGTCGGTCATCTCGGTCAGTCCTCCCCGAGGATCTGCGGCACACGGAAACGCTGCTCCTCGGCGGCCGGGGCGCCGGCCAGCGCCTGCTCCGGGGTGAGCGACGGCCGGACCTCGTCCGCGCGCATGACGTTGGTCAGCGGCAGCGGGTGGGAGGTGGGCGGGACGTCCTGTCCGGCGACCTCGGAAACGCGGGCGACCGCGCCGATGATCACGTCGAGCTGCTCGGCGAAGTGGTCCAGCTCTTCGGCCTGCAACTCAAGACGCGACAGCCGAGCGAGGTGGGCGACCTCCTCGCGCGTGATGCCAGGCATGCAGCGATCCTCAGGGTGAGTTCTGGTGAGGCCCGGATCCGCCTTCCGGCGGCACCGGGCCCGGGCCGGGAGCGGCCGGTCCGGCGCTCCCGTCCTCGTGGTCTGTGGTGACCATCCTATGGGGCGCGGCCCGGCCACCGGCCAACGACCAGCGGTGGGCCCGGGTCACCACCGCCGCGCGCCGCCGCGCACCGCCGCTCACTGCGGGCGGGTCGGCGCCCAACTCTGCTGCTTGGGCGCCTGGATCTCCAGCGCGGCGGCCTGTACCGCCTGGATCACCGGCGGCAGCGCGGGCTTGATCACCGGCGGCAGCCGGTCGGCGGAGGCCGCGGCGAGCCGCTCCACCGGCGGGGCGCCGGTGCGGTGCACCCGCAGCCAGGCGGTGGCCTGCTCGGCCGGCAGCGCCGCCGACACCAGCCAGCCCTGCACGGCGTCCACGCCCATGCAGTTCAGCCGCTCCCAGGTCTCGTCGTCCTCGACGCCCTCGGCGACCACGGTCAGGCCGAGCGAGTGGGCCAGCTCGACCGAGCAGCGGACCACCGCCGCGTCGTGGTCGTCGGCGACCATCCGGGAGACGAAGGAGCGGTCGATCTTCAGCTCGCCGACCGGCAGGCTGCGCAGCCGCACCAGCGAGGAGTGGCCGGTGCCGAAGTCGTCCAGGGACATCCCGACGCCGTAGCCGCGCAGCTCGGCGAGGGTGTCGGCGGCCCGCCGGGAGTCGTCCAGCAGCAGCCGCTCGGTGATCTCCAGCTGGAGCGCGTGGGCCGGCACCTGGTGGCGCACGAGGTGGCCGGCGACCCGCTGGGCGAAGCCGGGGTTGAGCACGTCGCGCGGCGAGACGTTCACCGCGACCTGCACCTGGAGGCCCTGCTCGCGCCAGTGGGCGAGCTGGCCGACGGCGGCCTCCAGCACGTAGTCGGTGAGCCTGGGCATCAGCCCGCTGGACTCGGCGAGGCCGACGAACTCGTCCGGCGAGACCCGGCCCTGGCCGGGGCGCTCCCAGCGCAGCAGCGCCTCCAGCCCGACCACCCGGCCGTCGAAGGCCACCTTGGGCTGGTAGTGCAGCTGCACCTCGCCGGTCTCCAGGGCCCGCCGCAGGTCGCCCAGCAGGCCGATCCGGTACGGGGTGTCGGCGTCCTGCGCCTCGTCGTACTGCTCGACCGAGGTGCGGCCGCGCTGCGCGTGGCCCATCGCGACGTCGGCGCGGCGCAGCAGCGACTCGGCGTCCTGGGCGTGCTGCGGGAAGACGCAGACGCCGGCGCTGGCCTCCAGGACGAGCAGCAGGCCGTCCAGCCGGATCGGCGCGGCCAGTTCGGCGATCAGCGCCTTGGCCACCTTCTCCAGCGAGTCCGGGCAGCCGATGCCGGGCAGCAGCACGGCGAACTCGTCGCCGCCCATCCGGGCCACCATCGGGCGGCCCCGGTAGTGCCGGGGCAGGCCGGCGAAGACGTCGTCGATGGACTCGCGGGTGGCGCTGCCGGCCGCCCCGCCGGAGCGCAGGGCCCGGTGCAGCCGGCGGGCGATGTGGACCAGCAGCCGGTCGCCGGCGGTGTGGCCGAGGGTGTCGTTGAGCGATCGGAAGCGGTCGAGGTCGAGCAGGATCAGACCGACGCTGTAGCCCTCGGAGTGCTCGGCGATCGACTCCTGGGCGGCGAGGAGTAACGCCTGGCGGTTGGGCAGGTCGGTCAGCGGGTCGGTGAGCTGGTCGCGCGCCCGGTCACGGGCGATCCGCCAGGCGGCGACCAGGACGGCCAGCGGCACCGCGAACAGCGGCAGCAGTTCCGCCTCGTAGCGGTAGACCAGCACGGCCAGCGGGATGAGCGGCGCCGCGCCGGCCAGCAGCACGCCGAGCAGCAGGACGGCCCCCGCCACCCCGTGCGGCGGGCGTGTGGGAGCGCCGCCGGTCGTACGATCCATAAGCCCTGTCCTCCGTCGGGCCCGCCCCGTCAGGCCGCCTAGCGGTGAGGCACCGTACCGGTACCGGCAGCCTGCCGGGCATGGAGCGGCCCCCGGAGTCCGGCTCAGCCGGTACCCCCACCCCTGCTGACACTCTGTTGCGCTCCAGGGTATGCGCGGCCTCACCCGACGGGCAGACTTTCGGACAACCGGACATACGCCACCGCGCCCCGGTGCCGCACAGTGACACGATGCCCGTAAACACTGTGCGGCACCCGATGACGTTGCATCAGGACGATAACAAGCCGGATTCGGCGCTTCCGCGCGCGGGGTCAGTCCCCGGCGGGCTCGGCGGCGGGCTCCCCGGTGGGCTGCGTCTCCCCCTCGGCCTCCTTCGCGGCGGCGGCCTTCTTCTTCGCGGGCGCCTTCTTCACCGGCTCCTCCGGCGGCTCGGCCGGCAGCCCCAGGTGCACCCGGGCGGCGGCCGACCCCTGCTCCAGCAGGATCGCGAAGCCGTCGTCGTCGAGGACCGGCAGCCCCAGCTGGACGGCCTTGTCGTACTTGGACCCCGGGTTGTCGCCGGCGACCACGAAGTGGGTCTTCTTGGACACCGACCCGGTCACCTTCGCACCCCGCGAGGTCAGCGCCTCCTTGGCGCCGTCCCGGGTGTGCCCGGCCAGCGTGCCGGTGACGACGACCGTCAGCCCCTCCAGCGGGCGCTCGCCCTCCTCCTCGGTCGCCTCCTCGGTGAAGCGGACGCCGGCGGCGCGCCACTTCTCGACGATCTCCCGGTGCCAGTCCACCTGGTACCACTCGATGATCGACCGGGCGGTGCCCGCGCCGACGCCCTCGGTGGCGGCCAGCCGCTCCTCGCTCGCCGCGAAGATCGCGTCCAGGTCGCGGAACTCCCGGGCGAGGTCCTGGGCGGCCACCGGGCCGACGTGCCGGATCGAGAGGCCGTTGAGGAACCGCCAGAGCGGACGGTCCTTGGCCTTCTCGATGTTCTCCAGCATCAGCCCGGTGTTCTTCTTCGGCGCGCCGGCGGTGGTGGCGAAGAAGAACACCTCCTTCTCCTCGCCGGTCTCGTCGTCGAGCTTGGGCATACCGGTCTTCTGGTCGCGCACCAGCACCTTGATCGGGAGCAGCTGCTCGACCGTCAGGCCGAAGATGTCGCCCTCGTTGCCCACCGGCGCCTCGGCCGGCTCCAGCGGCTGGGTCAGCGCGGTGGCCGCGACATAGCCGAGGCCCTCGATGTCCAGCGCCGAGCGCCCGCCGAGGAAGGCGATCCGCTCGCGGATCTGGGCCGGGCAGAACCGGGCGTTGGGACAGCGCAGGTCGATGTCCCCCTCGGCCATCGCCCGCAGCTCGCTGCCGCACTCGGGGCAGTGCGAGGGCATCACGAACGCCTGCTCGGTGCCGTCCCGCAGGTCGTACACCGGGCCGAGGATCTCCGGGATCACGTCGCCGGCCTTGCGCAGCACCACGGTGTCGCCGAGCAGGACGTCCTTGGCCTTGACGACCTCCTGGTTGTGCAGGGTCGCGTACTGCACCATCGAGCCGGCCACCTTCACCGGCTCGGCGAGCACCGCGTACGGAGTGGCCCGGCCGGTGCGGCCGATGCCGACCTTGATCGCGGCCAGCTTCCCGGTGACCTCCTCCGGCGGGTACTTCCAGGCGATCGCCCAGCGCGGGGACTTCGAGGTGGAGCCGAGCCGGCCCTGCAGGGCGATCTCGTCCACCTTGACGACCACGCCGTCGATCTCGTGCTCGACCGAGTGCCGCTGCTCGCCGAAGTGCTTGATGAACGCGCGCACCTCCTCCAGCGTGCCGACCACCTTGTTGTGCCGGGCGGTCGGCAGGCCCCACTCGCGCAGCAGGTCGTAGGCGTGCGACTGGCAGTCGATGTCGAAGCCGGAGCGCGCGCCGATGCCGTGCACCACCATGTGCAGCGGGCGGGAGGCGGTGACCAGCGGGTCCTTCTGGCGCAGCGAACCGGCGGCGGCGTTCCGCGGGTTCATGAAGAGCCGGATCATCGCCCGGGGCCGCTTGCCCTCCTTGGCGCGCTCCTCGTTCTCCACCCGGCGGCGCTCGTTCTCCTCCGCGAAGGAGGCGTTGAGCGCTTCGAAGGCCTCGGTCGGGAAGTAGACCTCGCCGCGGATCTCCACCAGCGCCGGGACGTTGTCGCCCTGGAGCCGGTGCGGGATCTCCTTGATGGTGCGGACGTTGGCGGTGATGTCCTCGCCGACCCGGCCGTCGCCGCGGGTCGCCGCCTGCACCAACTGGCCGTTCTCGTAGGTGAGGTTGACGGCCAGGCCGTCCACCTTGAGCTCGCACAGGTAGTGGTACTCGATGCCGGACAGCTCGGTGGCGACCCGCTCGGCCCAGGCGGCCAGCTCCTCGTCGTCCATCGCGTTGTCCAGGCTGAGCAGCCGCTCCCGGTGCTCGACCGGGGCGAACAGCAGGGTCGGCGCGCCGCCGACCTTCTGCGAGGGCGACTCCGGGGTGATCAGCGCCGGGTGCTCGGCCTCCAACCCCTCCAGCTCGCGCATCAGCGCGTCGAACTCGGCGTCGCTGACGATCGGCGCGTCCTGCTCGTAGTAGCGGGCCCGGTGGTCCGTGATCTCGGCCGCCAGCTCGGCGTGCCGCTTGCGCACCTCCGCCGGGACGTCCTCCCAGCCCTCGACAGCCACCACCGCAAGCCCTCCGTCAATCTCTCATTCCGGGTTGTCCACCAGGCTCTGGGCCGCCTTCACGCTGAGTGACAACGCGGTGCGCGCATAAGCCGGGGAGGCCCCGGCCAGCCCGCAGGTCGGTGTCACCAGCACCCGGCGGCCCAGCAGCTCCGGGGCGAACCCGAGCCTGCGCCACAACGTCCTGACACCCTGGACACTACCGGCCGGGTCTGACAGTGCCCGGTCAGTGGAGGGGACGACACCCGCGAGGATCGCGGTGCCCGCCTCGACCGCCTCGCCGAGGTCGTCGTCCTCACGCTCGGTCAGCAACGAGAAGTCCAGCGAGACCCCGGCCACCCCGGCCCGGCGCAGCAGCGGCAGCGGCACCCGGGGTGCGCAGCAGTGCACCACCACGGGCGCGTCGAGCCCGCGGATCAGCTCGCGCAGCGCCTCCTCCGCCACCTGCCGGTCGACGGCGCGCAGCCGCTGGAAGCCGCTGGCGGTCTTCACCTCGCCGGCCAGCACGGCGGGCAGCGAGGGCTCGTCCAGCTGGAGCACCACCTCCGCGCCGGGGATCCGCTTGCGGACGTCGGCGAGGTGGCGGCGCAGGCCCTCGGTGAGCGAGCCGGCGACGTCCCGGCAGGCGCCGGGGTCGGCGAGCGCCTTCTCGCCGTGCTTGAGCTCGACGGACGCCGCCAGCGTCCACGGGCCGACCGCCTGCACCTTCAGCGCGCCCCGGTAGCCCTGGGTGAACTCCTCCAGCGCGTCCAGGTCCTCGCCGAGCCAGGAGTGGGCGCGCCGGGTGTCCCGGCCGGGGCGGTCGGTGAAGCGCCAGCCGCTCGGCTCGGTCTGCGCGAACAGCTCGACCAGCAGGCCGGCGGAGCGGCCGATCATGTCGGCGCCCGGTCCGCGGTCGGGCAGCTCCGGGAGGAACGGCAGGTGCTCCAGCGCACCGGTGGACGTCTTGGCGGCCTCCCGGGCGTCGGTGCCGGGCAGCGAGCCGACGCCGGTGGCGGCGCCGACCAGGTCGGGGAAGGGGTGTCCGTTGCTCACCCGCCCGAGCCTAGTGCGCGCCGCCGGCCGGCTCCGCTCAGCGTCCCGGGCGGACCGTGATGTCGGTGATCTCCGCGTCCCGGGAGGCGTCCAGCGCCGCCAGGACCGCCTTGGCCACCGACTCGGGCTCGATCCACTGGCCGGCGTCGTACGCCTTGCCCTCCTGCTGGTGCACCTTGGCCTGCATCGCGGTGGCGGTGCGGCCCGGGTAGACCGAGGCGACCCGCACGCCGTGGCCGTGCTCCTCCAGCCGCAGCGCGTCGGCGAGGGCCTTCAGCCCGTGCTTGCTCGCCGCGTACGCCGACCACTCGGCGCTCGCGCGCAGGCCGGCGCCGGAGTTCACGAAGACGACGTGCCCCTTCACCAGCCGCACCGAGGGCAGCAGCAGCCGGGTCAGCTCGGCGGGGGCGACCAGGTTGACGTTCAGGGTGTCCTGCCAGGCCTTGACCGGCAGGTCGCCGACCGGGCCCAGCTCGACCATGCCGGCCACGTGCAGCAGCGAGTCCAGCTCGACCGGCAGCGTCTGGTGCCCGAAGGCCCAGGACAGCTTGCCCGGGTCGGCGAGGTCGCCGACCAGGGTCCTCGCGCCGGGGAACCGCTCGCGCAGTTCGGCGGCGCGGCGGGCGTCACGGGCCAGCAGCCAGAGCTCGTCGCCGCGTTCGGCGAGACGTTCGGCGAGGACGGCGCCGATGCCGGAGCCGGCGCCGGTGATCAGATGAGAGGCCATGGTCCCGATCCTCTCAGGCCTTCAGCTGCTCGAAGACCTGGGCCGGGGTGTCGGCGAAGGTGACCAGCTCGGCGAGCGGGCGGGGCAGGAAGCCCTCGGCGTCCATCCGCTCCAGCTGGGTGCGCAGGCCCGCGTAGAAGCCCTCGGTGTCCAGCACGACCACCGGCTTGTCGTGCAGCGCGTGCTTCTTGAGCTCCAGCACCTCGGTGACCTCGTCCAGCGTGCCCAGCCCGCCGACCAGCACGACCACCGCGTCCGCCCGGGACAGCAGCATCGCCTTGCGCTCCGCGAGGTCGGCGGTGGTGACCAGCTCGTCGGCCCCCTGGTACGCCTTGTGCTTCAGGAACTCGACGGAGATCCCGACCAGCCGCCCGCCGGCCGCCTTCACGCCGTCCGCCAGCGTCCCCATCAGGCCGGCGTTCGAACCACCCCACACCAGGGTGTGCCCACCCTCCCCGAGGAGCCGGGCGAACTCGTCGGCGGGAGCGGAGTAGCGGTCGTCGAGCGAGGCGGCGGAGCAGAAGACACAGATATCCATAGTGCTATCGGTCTATCACGACGGCCGATTCGCCCACTACCCAATTGACGGGCAGCCGGCTCGGCTGTGACGACGGCTGGGTCTGCGTCCACGCCGAGGGTCAGGAGCCGTACGGGACGGGCGGCGCCAAGCCCAGCATGAACCCGAAGGGCCCGGGAACCGGGATCTCGCCGCCGGACCGGGCGAGCCCGCGGTCAGGCGGGGACCGCGGGGCGGTGGGTGGTGGCGATGGTGGCGGAGCCGATGACACGGGGGCCGTCGTAGAGGACGACGGCCTGGCCGGGGGCGATGCCGCGGGCGGGGGTGTCGAGGGTGACGTGGAGGGTGTCGTCGACGACCGAGGCGGTGACGGGGACCTCCTCGCCGTGGGCGCGGAGCTGGGCGGTGTAACGGCCGTCGGCCGGCGGCTCGGTGCCGCACCAGCGGGGGCGGATGGCGGTGAGGCCGGTGACGTCCAGGCCCTCCACCGGGCCGACCGTGACGGTGTTGTGCACCGGGGAGATGTCGAGGACGTAGCGCGGCTTGCCGTCGGCGGCCGGGCGGCCGATCCGCAGGCCCTTGCGCTGGCCGATGGTGAAGCCGTACGCGCCGTCGTGCTCGCCGAGCTTGGTGCCGTCGACGTCCAGGATGTCGCCGGTGGCGGTGCCGAGGTGCTTGGCCAGGAAGCCCTGGGTGTCGCCGTCCGCGATGAAGCAGATGTCGTGCGAGTCCGGCTTCTTGGCGACGGCCAGGCCGCGCCGCTCGGCCTCCTCGCGGATGACGTCCTTGGTGGTGTCGCCGAGCGGGAAGAGCGAGTGGGCGAGCTGGTCGGCGTCGAGCACACCGAGCACGTAGGACTGGTCCTTGGCCGCGTCGACGGCCCGGTGCAGCTCGCGCGAGCCGTCCGGGAGGTCGACGATCCGGGCGTAGTGGCCGGTGCAGACGGCGTCGAAGCCGAGGGCGATCGCCTTGTCCAGCAGCGCGGCGAACTTGATCTTCTCGTTGCAGCGCAGGCACGGGTTGGGGGTGCGCCCGGCCGCGTACTCGGCGACGAAGTCGTCGATGACGTCCTCGCGGAAGCGCTCGGCGAGGTCCCAGACGTAGAACGGGATGCCGATCACATCGGCGGCGCGGCGCGCGTCCCGGGAGTCCTCGATGGTGCAGCAGCCGCGCGCGCCGGTCCGGAAGGACTGCGGGTTGCTGGAGAGCGCCAGGTGCACGCCGGTCACCTCGTGCCCGGCTTCGACGGCTCGGGCGGCGGCGACGGCGGAGTCCACCCCGCCGGACATCGCCGCGAGCACGCGCAGGCGGCCAGTGGCGGACGGAGCGGTCGGGGCACCCGGGAAGTCAGTCATGATGCCACCAAGAGTACGTGGTCCCGGCGAGCGCCCGCCCTCGGAAAAACCTACCGCCGGACGGCCGCCAGGCCCGCGTTGCGGGCGCGCTGGACGGCCGGGGCGATCGCCTCCGCGAGGGTGGTGACGTCCTCCCTGACCGACGTGTGGCCGAGCGAGAAGCGCAGCGAGGCACGGGCCAGCAGCGGGTCGACGCCCATCGCCAGCAGCACATGGCTGGGCTGCGGGACGCCGGCCGAGCAGGCCGAGCCGGTGGAGCACTCGATGCCCTGGGCGTCGAGCAGCATCAGCAGCGCGTCGCCCTCGCAGCCGGGGAAGGAGAAGTGCGCGTTGGCGGGCAGCCGCCCCTCGGCCGCCGGGTCGCCGTTGAGCACCGCGTCCGGGACGGCGGCCAGCACCGAGGCGACCAGCTCGTCGCGGAGCGCTCCCAGCGTGACGGCGTGCTCCGCGCGCCGCTCGACGGCGACGGCCGCCGCCGCGGCGAAGCCGGCCGCGCCGGGCGCGTCCAGGGTGCCGGAGCGGACGTCGCGCTCCTGGCCGCCGCCGTGCAGCAGCGGGACGGGCGTCGCGCCGCGCGACAGCAGCAGCGCGCCGATGCCGAACGGGCCGCCGATCTTGTGGCCGGTGACGGTGAGCGCGGTGAGCCCGGAGCCGGCGAAGGAGACCGGGACCTGGCCGAGCGCCTGCACCGCGTCGGCGTGCACCGGGATGCCGTACTCGGCGGCCACGGCCGCGAGTTCGGCGACCGGCTGGACGGTGCCGACCTCGTTGTTCGCCCACATGACGGTGACCAGCGCGACCGAGGCCGGGTCCCGCTCGATCGCCTCGCGCAGCGCCGCCGGGTGGACCCGGCCGTACGCGTCCACCGGCAGGTAGTCGACGGTCGCGCCCTCGTGCTCGGCGAGCCAGTGCACCGCGTCCAGCACCGCGTGGTGCTCGACCGGACTGCACAGCACCCGGGTGCGGGCCGGGTCGGCGCCGCGGCGGGCCCAGTACAGGCCCTTGACGGCCAGGTTGTCGGACTCCGTGCCGCCGCCGGTGAGGACGATCTCGCTGGGCCGGGCGCCGAGCGACTCGGCCAGCGACTCGCGGGCCTCCTCGACCACGCGGCGGGCCCGGCGACCGGACGCGTGCAGGGAGGAGGCGTTGCCGACGACCCCCAGGTGCGCCGTCATCGCGGCGATCGCCTCGGGCAGCATCGGCGTGGTCGCCGCATGGTCCAGGTATGGCATAACCATCCGATTGTAGAGGCCCCCCGGCCGACACCGGACCGGCACGGACGGACGCGGTCCGCCGCATCGGGCCGCGGCCGACCACATCGAGCCGCACCGAACCGATCCGGCCACCGGACGCCGCGCACCGCGCCGCTGCCCGTCCGGGCAACCCCGGTACGGGGCCCGGTCCACCAGCGGTTAGCCTGACGGCCACCACCACGCGGCCGGACCGGAACCAGGGAGTTGGGGGCGGAATGTCGCAGTCCCTCGATCGCGCCCTGACCCTGCTCGGCTCGCTCGGCGACGGCCCGGTCACCCTGGGGCAGGCCGCCACCTCGATCGGCGTGCACAAGTCCACCGCGCTGCGCCTGCTGCGCACGCTGGAGGAGCACGGGTTCGTCCACCGGCTCTCCGACCGCCGCTACCGGCTCGGCGGCCGGGTGCTGTCGCTGGCGCAGCGGGCCCTGCAGGAGATCGACGTGCGGCAGGTCGCCGCGCCGTACCTGGCGGCGCTGCACGAGCGCTTCGGCTGCACGGTGCAGCTGGCGGTGCTGCAGGACGACGAGGTGCTGTACCTGGACGAGCTGACCGGGCGGTGGAGCACCGCGGCCGGTCTGCCGACCCGGATCGGACGGCGGGCGCCGGCCGCCGGGACGGCGATCGGCCGGGTGCTGCTGGCCGGGCTGCCGCAGGACGGCCGGGCGGAGGAGGAGCTGCCGGACGATCTGGCGGCGGTGCGCCGGCGGGGCTGGGCGGCGGAGTCGGCCGGGCACCTGGAGGCGGTGACCAGCGTGGCGGCGCCGGTGGCGGGCAGCGACCGGCGGGCGGTCGCGGCGTGCGCGCTCTCGGCGCCGGCGGACCGGGTGTCGCCGGCCGAGCTGGTACGGCTGGTGCCGGAGCTGCTCTGCACGGCGGAGGCGATCTCGCTGGCGTACGGCGGCTCGCCTACTCCTCGCTGGTGCGAGAACCGTTGCGGTGCCAGGCCCGTGGTGCGCGCCAGCCGTACTTGAGGGCGAGCATCCGCAGGACGAACGCGGTGAGCGCGGCGGCGGTGCCGGTGGCGGCGGTGAGGCTGTCGAGCGCGATCAGGACGGCGACCAGGGCGGCGCCGACCAGCGCGGGCACCGCGTAGATCTCGCGGTCCCAGCGGAGCAGCGAGGGGATCTCGCCGGCCAGGACGTCGCGCATCACACCGCCGCCGGCGGCGGTGACCATGCCGAGGGCGACGGCGGAGACGGCACCGAGGCCGAAGTCGTGGGCCTTGGCGGTGCCGGTGACGCAGAACAGGCCGAGGCCGAGCGCGTCCAGGGTCTGCACGGCGCGGTTGATCCGTTCGACCTCGGGGTGCAGGAAGAAGACGACCAGGGCGGCGATCAGCGGGTCGACGAAGTAGCCGAGGTTGGTGAAGGCGGCGACCGGGGTGGCCCCGATGACGAGGTCGCGCATCACACCGCCGCCGAGCGCGGTGACCTCGGCGAGCACACAGATGCCGAAGATGTCCATGTTCTTGCGGACGGCGAGCAGCCCTCCGGAGAGGGCGAAGACGAAGATGCCGACGAGGTCCAGCGACTGCTGCACGTCGGAGGGGAAGATCTGCGAGGTCACCGCACCAGTGTGACCCGGCCGAGCCTCCCCTCCGATCGGGCGGTCAGGCGGAGGCGAGCGTCTTGCCCCCCGCGGCGGCGTTCTCCGGGAAGTGGCAGGCCACCTGGTGCCCCGCCGCGGCGGCGGCGAGCGGCGGCTCCTGGCTCGCGCAGATCTCCTGGGCCTTCCAGCAGCGGGTGCGGAAGCGGCAGCCGCTGGGCGGGTTGATCGGCGAGGGCACGTCGCCCTTGAGCAGGATCCGCTCGCGCCCGGCGCGCTGCCGGCGGCGCGGGTCGGGCACCGGCACGGCGGACATCAGCGCGGTGGTGTACGGGTGCATCGGGCTGCGGTAGAGCGAGTCCCGGTCGGCGATTTCGACGATCTTGCCGAGGTACATCACCGCGACCCGGTCGGAGACGTGCCGGACCACCGAGAGGTCGTGCGCGATGATCAGGTAGGTCAGGCCGAGCTCCCGCTGGAGGTCGTCGAGCAGGTTGACCACCTGGGCCTGGATGGAGACGTCGAGCGCCGAGACCGGCTCGTCCGCGACGATCATCTTGGGCCGCAGGGCGAGCGCCCGGGCGATGCCGATGCGCTGGCGCTGGCCGCCGGAGAACTCGTGCGGGTAGCGGTTGTAGTGCTCGGGGCTGAGCCCGCACAGCTCCAGCAGCTCCTGGACGGCCTTCTTGATCCCGCCCTCGGGCTCGGCCTTCTGCAGCCGGAACGGCGCGCCGACGATGGTGCCGACGGTGTGCCGGGGGTTCAGCGAGGAGTACGGGTCCTGGAAGATCATCTGGATGTCGCGGCGCAGCGGCCGCATCGCCCCGACGCCCAGGTGGGTGATGTCGGTCCCCTCGAACTCGACCGTCCCGCCAGTGGGTTCGTCGAGCCGGGTGACCAGCCGGCCCATCGTCGACTTGCCGCAGCCGGACTCGCCGACGACGCCCAGGGTCTCGCCGGCGTGGACGGTGAAGTCGATGCCGTCGACCGCCCGGACGGCGCCGGTCTGGCGCCGCAGCAGGCCGCTGTGGATGGGGAAGTGCCGGGTCAGACCGGTCACCTTGAGCAGCGGCCGCCGGTCCGAGGCGGGCGTCTGCGCAGGAATGCCCGCCGCCTGAGTGTCCGTCATCGGTTCTCTCCAGAAAGGTGGTACGAGGCCGGGCTCACAGCCGGGGCGCGATCTCTTCGGCGAAGATGCGGTGCCGCTCGGCGAGCGCGAGGTGGCAGGCGGCGTGGTGTCCGGGCGCGACCTCGGTGAGACCCGGGGTCTCCTCGGTGGAGCGCCCGCCGGTCAGCCCGGCGTAGGGGCAGCGCGGGTGGAAGGCACAGCCGGACGGCACGTTGATCAGGCTGGGCGGGGTGCCCTTGACCGGGACGAGGCGGTCCTGCAGCTCACGGTCGAGGCGCGGCATCGAGCCCAGCAGGCCCCAGGTGTAGGGGTGCTCGGGCGCGTCGAAGAGGGTCTCGGCCGGGCCGCGCTCGACGCACTTGCCGCCGTACATGACGAGGATGTCGTCGGCGAGCTCGGCGACCACCCCGAGGTCGTGGGTGATGATGATGACGGCCGAGCCGAACTCCTCCTGGAGGTCCCGGATGAGGTCCAGGATCTGCGCCTGGACGGTGACGTCCAGGGCGGTGGTGGGCTCGTCGGCGATCAGCAGCGAGGGGTCGTTGACCAGCGCCATGGCGATCATCGCGCGCTGGCGCATGCCGCCGGAGAACTGGTGCGGGTAGTCGTCGACCCGGCGGTCGGGCTGTGGAATGCCGACCCGGTCCAGCATCTCGACGGCGCGGGCGCGGGCCTGCTTCTTGCTCGCCTGCGGGTGGTGGACCCGGTAGGCCTCGACGATCTGCTGCCCCACCGTGTAGTAGGGGTGCATCGCGGTGAGCGGGTCCTGGAAGATCATCGCCATCTGCCGGCCGCGCAGCTCGCGGACCCGGTCCGGCCCCGCCGAGATCAGTTCCTCGCCGTCGAGCCGGATCTCGCCGGTGATCCGGGCCCGCTTGGAGCGGTGCAGGCCCATGATGCCGAGCGAGGTGACGGACTTGCCGGAGCCGGACTCGCCGACGATGCCGAGGGTGCGGCCCTTGGCGAGGTCGAAGCTGACCCCGTCGACGGAGCGGACCAGGCCGTCGTCGGTGTCGAAGTGGATCCGCAGGTCCCGCACCGAGAGGAAGGCCTCCTGGCCGCCCGGGGCGGCCGCGCGGGCCGGGGTCTTCTGGAGCTCGGTCACGACAGCCTCACCCGGGGGTCGACAGCGGCGTACAGGAGGTCAACCACGAGGTTGCAGAGGACGATGAAGAAGGCGGCGAGCAGGGTGACGCCGAGGATCTTCGGCAGGTCGTTGTCGGAGATCGCCTGGACGGCGAACTGGCCGACGCCCTGGAGCGAGAAGACCTGCTCGGTGATCAGCGCGCCGCCGAGCAGCAGGCCGAGGTCCATGCCGAAGATGGTGACGATCGGGGTGAGCGCGGCGCGCAGCCCGTGCCGGGTGACGACCTTGGACTCGGCCAGGCCCTTGGCCCGGGCGGTGCGGATGTAGTCCTCGCTCATCGTCTCCAGCATTCCGGCCCGGGTGAGCCGGGCGTAGAGCGCGGAGTAGAGGAAGGCCAGCGAGATCCACGGGAGGATCAGGTTGCGGGCCCACATCAGCGGGTTGTCGGTGAAGTCGACGTACTGGAGGTTGTCCAGGATCGGCCACTCGTAGCTGAACACGGTGAGCAGCAGCGCGCCGGTGAAGAAGACCGGCAGCGAGACGCCGGCGAGCGCGATGCCCATCGAGAGCCGGTCGAAGATCGAGCGCGGCTTGAGCGCCGAGATCACACCGGTGGTGACGCCGGAGGTCAGCCAGACCACCGCGGCGCCGATGGCCAGCGAGATGGTGACCGGGATCCGCTTGGTCAGCTCGGGCCAGACCTCCAGGTGGTTCTTGAAGGAGTAGCCGAAGCAGGGCACGTGGCAGGTGGCCGGTTCCGGGCCGAACTTGTACTCGGCGCCGGTGACCAGGGCCTTGAGGAAGTTCCAGTACTGGGTGTACAGCGGCTGGTCGAGGCCGAGGTTCTGCTTGACCGCCTGGATCGCCTCGGGAGACGGGTTCTTCCCGATGTACTGGGTGGCCAGCTGGTCGACCGTCTCGCCGGCGAGGCGCGGGAGCAGGAAGAAGATCGCGAAGGTGACCGCGCTGACGACCAGCAGCAGCACCGCGGCCGCGAGGATCCTGCGGATGATGTAGGCAAACACAGTTGGTCGGCTCCGGCCGCCCGCCGCCGTCCGGGGTCCTCCGGACGGCGGCGGGCGCCGCTGCCTTCACCTGCCTTCAGGGATGCGGAGCCAGGCTCTTACTTGGTGGTGCCGATGTTCAGGTAGTCGTACTCACCCGAGAAGGCCGGCGTGGACACGAGGTTGGTGGCGTTCTCCGGGCGGTACAGGAAGACCTTGAAGTCGGTCAGCGGGACGTAGACCGCCTGCTCCATGACCTTCTTGTCGATGTCGCCGTAGATCTTCTCGCGGGCCGCCCGGTCCGGGTTGGTGGCGGCCTCGTCGAGCAGCTTGTTGATCGTGGGGTCGTTCAGCGACGCCAGGTTGCTGTTGCCGGAGGCCTTGATCGCGCGGCCGTCGACGATCTGCTGCAGGAAGCCGTAGCCGGTCGGCCAGTCGGCGCCCCACTGCATCATCATCAGGCCGATGTTGTGCTCCTTGGCGAACGCCGGAGCACCGGCGCTGTCGGCCAGGTACTTGCCCTGCGGGAACTGCTGGATCTCGGCGTTGATGCCGACCTTCTTCAGCGCGGCCTGGATCGAGGTGGCGGCGGCGACCTCGGTGGCGCGCTCGGTGCGGGCGGAGAGCACGGTGTTGATGCTGTCCTTGCCGCAGGCCTTCAGGGCCTCCTTGGCCTTGGCCTCGTCACCCTTGTTGTCCTTGGTCTCCCAGACGTTGAAGTCCTGGTGGCCCGGGATGTCCGGCGGGAGCACGGTGTTGGCGACCTGGCCGCGGACCGGGCCGCCGAGCGCGGTCTGCACCGAGACCTTGTCGACCGCGTACTGGACGGCCTTGCGGCACTCGATGTTGTCGAACGGCGCCACATCGGTGTTGATCGCCATGTAGACCAGGCGGCCGCCGTAGGCGTTGTCGGTGTTGGCCTTCAGCTTCGGGTTCTGCAGGATCTGCGCCTGGGTCTGCGGGTCGACACCGCCGCCCACCAGGTCGACCTGGGCGTTGCCGGCCAGCAGGTCCTTGTCGATGGTGGCCTGGTCGATGTTCATCCGCAGCACGATCTTGTCCGGCAGCTGCTTGCGGATCGGGTCGGTGGCCGGGTCCCAGTTGGTGTTCGGGACCAGGACGGCCTGCTTGCCGTCCTCGTAGGACTCGAACTTGAAGGAGCCGGAGGAGGCGATCTTCTTGACGTACTCGGCGCCGGTGTCCTTGGCCTGCGGGACCGGGGCCGTCTGCGGGGCGCTGACCAGGTAGTCGAAGTCGGCGAAGGCGTGCTTCAGGTGGAAGACGATGGTGAGGTCGTCGGGCGTCTCGATCGACTTCAGGTCGCCGGTCTTGTCCTTGTACGGACCCGCGTACGGCGCGTCCGGGTTGTCGACCAGCAGCTCCTTGAAGTACGTCGGGCCGTTGGAGTTGACGTCCGGCGCGAAGTTGGAGCGCTCGACGGCGTACTTGACGTCCTTCGAGGTGATCGGGGTGCCGTCGTCGTACTTCAGGCCCTTGCGCAGCTTGTACGTCCAGGTCAGGCCGTCCGCGCTGACCTGGCCGAGCGACTCGGCGAGGTCCGGGACCAGCTTGTTGCCCGCCTCGCCGGCGCCCGGCTGGAAGGTGGTGAGCGGACGGCCGTACAGGCGCGAGAAGTTGTAGATGTACGCGTAGTACGTGTTGCCCGGGTCGAGCGAGTCCGGGGCACCCTTCATCTCGAAGGTGACCGTCCCGCCCTTCTTGTCCGAGGCGTTGACGATGTTCTTGGTGGCCGCGTTGGCCCCGGAGCCGCCGCCGGCCTCGGTGCCGCCGGTGGCGGTGGACTTGGCGTCGTCGCTCTTCGAGCTCGACGAGCAGCCGGTGACGACCAGCACCGCGGAGGCGGCGAGGGCGGTCAGCGCGACGGTACGGGACCTACGCATGGGTGAGATCAACCCCTTGAGGAAGTGGTGGCCGAACGAGGGATCCTGACGCTTGGTCAGTTGCTCTTGGGATCGAGGGCGTCACGCAGCCCGTCGCCGAGCAGGTTGAAGGCGAGCACGGTGAGGAAGATCGCCAGACCGGGGACCACCATGTACTGGGGGTCCACCTGGTAGTACCGGATCGCGTCCTGGAGCATGCCGCCCCAGGAGGCCTGCGGAGGCTGGATGCCGACGCCGAGGAAGCTCAGCCCGGCCTCGAAGAGGATGTTGGTCGGGATCAGCAGGGTCGAGTAGACCAGGATCGGACCGACCAGGTTGGGCAGCAGTTCCTTGAACAGGATGAACGGCCCCCGGGCGCCCAGGCTGCGGGCCGCGTAGACGAACTCGCGCTCGCGCAGGGAGAGGGTCTGTCCGCGCACGATCCGGCCGATGTAGGGCCAGTTGAAGAAGCCGATCACGAAGATCAGCACCATGATGTGCAGCGGGAGGCCGTGCAGGCCGAACGCGCCGCCCTGCAGCGAGGTCGAGATCGCGATGGCGAAGAGCAGCAGCGGGAAGGCGAGGAAGACGTCCATCACCCGGCTGATCAGGGTGTCCACCCAGCCGCCGTAGTAGCCGGCCATGATGCCGAGCACGGTGCCGATGGTGTTGGACAGCACGGTCGCGCCGAAGGCGACCAGCAGGGAGACCCAGGAGCCCTCGATGACCCGGGTGAGCAGGTCGCGGCCCTGCAGCGGGTCGACGCCGAGCGGGTGGTCCCAGCTCATGCCGCCCCAGTCGCCCATCGGCAGTCCGCCGAGGTCGGCGTCCAGCAGGTCCTGGTGGAGGGCGTCGGGGTCCAGGCCGAAGACCGACTCGATCGGCTTGGCCAGCACGGCGAGCAGGATCAGCAGGATCACCACGATGCCGCCGGCGACGGCGGCCTTGTCCCGTTTGAAGCGGGTCCAGGCGATCTGGCCGAGCGAGCGGCCCTCGATCTTCTTGGCCGGGCTCGCGGCGGCGTCTGCCCCCGGTGCGTTGCCGGCGGTCTTGATGGGTGCGGTCATGGTCAGTTCGGTCCCCTCGCCGACGGTGGCCGGCCCACGGGTGCCGGACGCCGGGATCGGCGGCTCGGCTGGTGCGGACGTGCTTGGGTGCGGACATGCGGAAGTGCAGGTACGGGGGTGTTCCCAGCGGTACGACGTGCTCAGTACTGCTGCCACGCGGGATGGGCGTCACGTGGATGATGCGGCCCGTCAGCGCGTCCGCCTTTGTGAGGCGCCAACCACGCGCGGTGGGCTGTTGCAGAACTCTCTGCCATCCGAACTGGCTTACGCCAGCCCTGACAACCGACAGATGCCCAACTGTGATCTGTCCGCATGCACCTCCACGATCTTCGGCATATCCCTCTTCACACAGCTGTAACAGCCATGTCAAGATGTCTGCCACCCACTTCGGCGAGATCGTCCGGAAAAACGCCGAAACCGGCCTGACAAGGTGTCAAGCCGGTTCCGGTGGTCGGCGTTTGGCGCGTTCGTCCGGTCAGCGACCGGGGTAGCCGGGCCACGGCTGCTGGGGCGGCGGCTGCTGCCCGGGCCAGCCCGGTGCCGGCGGATGCGTGCCGTAGCCGAAGCCCTGACCCTGGGCCGGGCCCTGCTGCGAGGCGTACGGCGGCGGGGGCACCGGCGGGTACGGGCCCGTCTGCGGCCGGCCGTGCCCGGCCGCCTCCCGGTCGTAGAACGGGCGCGCGTTGGCCCGCATCCACAGCGCCACCGGGTCGTACTCGTCCGCCATCGCCACCGTCGAGACCGCGAGGCCCTCCGGCGCGACCGCGATCGCCCGCTGCATCAGCGCCCGCACGGCCTCCACCGTGGGCGGCGAACTCTCGTACAGGTCCAGACCGATGGCCAGGTACGGCTCGCCCACCGACGGGCGCACCCAGGCCCGGCGCAGCGCCTTCACCGCGCGCACCTCGGCCGCCTGCCGCTCCAGCAGCGCGAAGAACTGCTGCGCCGGCACCTGCGGCTCGCTCAGCTTCAGCGGCCCGGCCGGCAGGCGGTCCAGGCCCGCCGCGACCCGCCGCAGGTCCGCCCACGGCACGCCCACCCCGCCGCCCGGGGCGTGCGGGTTCAGCCACAGGCCCCACCGGGTCCGGTACAGCGAGGCCGCGATCTCCCGGCCGGTGATCACCTCGTGCGCCCGCGCCCAGCCGGACGCCGCCAGCTGCTCGGGCGAGGTGACGGCCGGCGCGTAGCCGTGACCGCTGATCTCCATGTTCCCGTACTGGGCGTCCGGACTGCCCGGCGTGCCGTGCCAGAGCAGCATCCAGACCCGGCCCTCGGCGAGCGCGTGCAGCATCGTCTCGTAGGCCTCGTAGCGCTCCGGCGCCACCTCGCGCAGCGCGCGTTCCAGCGCGCCCGGATCCGGGCGTCCGGTGGGCGCCTGGCCCCAGGGCCCCGGTGCACCGCCAGCTACCGATCCCGCACTCATGCGCCCACCTCGCTGCGCTTCTTCGTTCCTCGTCCGTCACCGGCGGCCCGGCGGCCGTCAGCACGCACCCTATGGGGCGGCCGCCGACCGCCGCCACGCCGACGTGCCAGGGTTCGTACCGCCGCCGGATCAGCCCCGCACGTAGAACGGCGCGACCCGGTTCACCAACCAGTCGACCACCGGATCGTCCGCGAGGTCGAGCAGTACGAGGTGGACGCCGCCGGGCAGCGGCGCGGTTCCCAGCGCTCGCCCCAATGCCTCGTTCACCGCGGCCGGGTCGGCCGGGGCCCCCGGGTCCAGCTGGACGCCCACGAACATCACGGTCGGCTCGCCCTCGACGCTCGCCAGCGCCCGCCGCGCGGTCAGCACCCCCGGCAGCGCCGCGAGTTCGCCGCGGCAGGCGGCCAGGAACGCCTCCGGGTCCTCCCCCGGCACCGGCTCGCGCAGCGCCACCCGGCCGCCGCCCTCCGGCGCGTCCGGGGCGGCGTCCCAGCGGTCCTCGCGCGGCCCGCGGCGCAGTTCGGCCACGCCCTCCGGCGGCACCGGGATGCCCACCGCCGCCTCGGGGTTCACCGCGATCCCCACGCCCAGCGGCAGGCCGCGGGCGAACTCCCACACCGGGGCGACCGCGAACGGCATCCCCGGCGCCTGCTGGAGGAAGACCTCCTGGGAGGAGAACACCGGGACATAGGGGTCGCCGGCCAGTTCGATGATCGGCAGGTCCAGTGACTGCCCCTGCGGGTCGCCGCCCGACGGCAGCGGGATCCAGACCTGGCTGCGCGCCAGCACCTCGATCACCCGGGGGGTGGCGCCCGGGTCGCCGAGCGCGGCGGTGAGCACCTGCTCCAGCTCATTGGCCGGCCACGCGCCGCCCGGCGGCATCGCTTCCGCCCCGCCCCACCCCTGCTGCTCCACCGGGTACCCCATGCGCCGCCGTACCGCCCTCTGCTCGCCGATGCCCGCAGCCTAGCGTTTCGGCCCCTCCCCCCGACGGGCGAGGCGGCACCCGGCGAGCGAGCCTGCGGGCCGCGCCGGGTCGGAGCGGCCCGCAGGCGAGCCGAGCGCACCCGGCGAGCGAGCCGAAGGGCCGCGCCGGTGCCGAAAGGGAGGAGCGACAAGCGAGCGACGGAGGAGGGAGTGCCGGAGCGAGGAGCGTCGGCGCCGGGTCGGAGCGGCCCGGAGGCGAGCCGAGCGCACCCGGCGAGCGAGCCGAGCGCAGAAAGAGGCCCGCGTGATGGAGGGCCCCCTCCCCTTGTTCCCGTGGACGTGCCATGATGTGCGCGTCTGCGGTGGCATCCACCCAGGCCCCGTCAACTCCATACCGGCCGCTCGAACCCGCGCGGGAGAGTCCGGAGCGCCCCCGTCAGGAGGCGCAGCCGGCGCCGAAGGAGCAAGTCCTCCCCGGAATCTCTCAGGCACCCCTACCGCACGGGTTAGGCACATCTGGAAAGCGGCGAACGGCCCTGCCGTCCGCCCACCCACGGTGCAAGCCGCCATGCTGTCCTCACAGGGCAGTGGACGGTGAAGCTCTCAGGTTCGACGACAGATGGGGAGACCCAGCCGCCGCATGCCCGCGTGCAGGGTCCGCCGCCCTCGAAACGGGGCCGGTCCCGGCGCGCGCACCCCTGAGTGCCCCGACCGAGGAGTTCCTGGCCATGTCGTCCCTCCGCCTCACCGCGCTCGACGCGCTGCACCGCGCCCTCGGCGCCACCATGACCGACTTCGCCGGCTGGGACATGCCGCTGCGCTACGGCAGCGAGCGCGAGGAGCACCTCGCCGTCCGCACCAAGGCGGGCCTGTTCGACCTCTCCCACATGGGCGAGATCACCATCACCGGCCCGCAGGCCGGCGAGATGCTGGACCACGCCCTGGTCGGCTTCGTCTCCGCGCTCGGCGAGCTGCGCGCCCGCTACACCATGATCTGCGCCGAGGACGGCGGCATCCTGGACGACCTGATCGTCTACCGCCTGCGCGAGGACGCCTTCCTGGTCGTCGCCAACGCCTCCAACGCCCAGCTGGTGCTGGACGAGCTGATCGCCCGTGCCAAGGGCTACAACGCCGTCGTCTCCGACGACCGCGACGCCTACGCGCTGATCGCCGTCCAGGGCCCGGAGTCCACCGCGATCCTGGCCGGCACCACCGAGGCCGACCTGCCCGGCCTGAAGTACTACGCGATCCTCCCGGCCCAGGTGGCCGGCCGCGACGTGCTGCTCGCCCGCACCGGCTACACCGGCGAGGACGGCTTCGAGATCTTCTGCAACCCGGGCGACGCCGAGCAGATCTGGCAGGCGCTGACCGAGGCCGGCGCCGACCGCGGTCTGATCCCCTGCGGCCTGTCCTGCCGCGACACGCTGCGCCTGGAGGCCGGCATGCCGCTGTACGGCCACGAGCTGTCCACCGACCTGACCCCGTTCGACGCGGGCCTCGGCCGGGTGGTCCGCTTCGACAAGACCACCAACGAGGGCGCCTTCGTCGGCCGCAAGGCCCTGGAGCGGGCCGCCGCCGAGGCCGAGGCCAACCCGCCGCGGGTGCTGGTCGGCCTGGTCTCCGAGGGCAAGCGGGTGCCGCGCGCCGAGTACACCGTGGTCTCCGCCGACGGCGAGCCGATCGGCCGGATCACCTCCGGCGCGCCCTCCCCCACCCTGGAGAAGCCGATCGCGATGGCCTACGTGGACGCCGCCCACGCCGCCCCCGGCTCCACCGTCGCGGTGGACGTGCGCGGCAAGCACGAGCCGGTCCAGGTCGTGGCGCTGCCGTTCTACAAGCGCGCCCGCTGACCCGTCCCCCACCTGTTTCCCCGCGAGGAACGTCCGCGCGCCGGGCCGCTTCGTCGTACCCGCTTCCCATCCTGGAGAATGACGCCATGAGCAACCCCCAGCACCTGCAGTACACCGCGGAGCACGAGTGGCTGACCGCCGCCGACGCCGACGGTGTGTCCACGATCGGCATCACCCAGCACGCCGCCGACGCCCTCGGTGACATCGTCTACGTGGAGCTCCCCGAGGTGGGCGCCACCGTGACCGCCGGTGAGACCTGTGGCGAGCTGGAGTCGACCAAGTCGGTCAGCGACCTGTTCTCGCCGGTGACCGGTGAGGTCACCGAGGTCAACGAGGACGTCAAGAACGACAACAGCCTGGTCAACGGCGAGCCGTTCGAGGGTGGCTGGCTGTTCAAGGTCCGCGTCGAGTCGACCGGTCCGCTCCTGAGCGCCGACGAGTACACCGCGCTCACCAACCCCTCGGCCTGAGCCACCGCCGGGGGCGGCCGCCGCACCCGCGGCCGCCCCCTGGCCAAGCCTCCCCCTCTCCTCCCGGGAAGACCCCACCATGACGGTTCTGAACCAGTCCCTGCACGCCCTCGACCCGGAGATCGCCGCCGCGGTCGACGCCGAGCTGCACCGCCAGCAGACCACCCTGGAGATGATCGCCTCCGAGAACTTCGCCCCGGTGGCGGTCATGGAGGCCCAGGGCTCGGTGCTGACCAACAAGTACGCCGAGGGCTACCCCGGCCGCCGCTACTACGGCGGCTGCGAGCACGTCGACGTGGTCGAGCAGATCGCGATCGACCGGATCAAGGCCCTGTTCGGCGCCGAGCACGCCAACGTCCAGCCGCACTCCGGCGCGCAGGCCAACGCCGCCGCGATGTTCGCGCTGATCAAGCCGGGCGACACCATCCTGGGCCTGAACCTGGCCCACGGCGGTCACCTGACCCACGGCATGAAGATCAACTTCTCCGGCAAGCTCTACAACGTGGTGCCGTACCACGTGAACGACAAGAGCGGCCAGGTCGACATGGAGGAGGTCGAGCGCCTCGCCAAGGAGCACCAGCCGCAGCTGATCATCGCCGGCTGGTCCGCCTACCCGCGCCAGCTCGACTTCGCCGAGTTCCGCCGGATCGCCGACGAGGTCGGCGCGCTGCTGATGGTCGACATGGCCCACTTCGCCGGCCTGGTCGCCGCGGGCCTGCACCCCAACCCGGTGCCGTTCGCGGACGTGGTCACCACCACCACCCACAAGACCCTGGGCGGCCCGCGCGGCGGCGTCATCCTCTCCAAGGCCGAGCACGCCAAGAAGATCAACTCCGCGGTCTTCCCCGGCCAGCAGGGCGGCCCGCTGGAGCACGTCATCGCCGGCAAGGCCGTCGCCTTCAAGGTCGCCGCCTCGGAGGACTTCAAGGAGCGCCAGCAGCGCACCCTGGACGGCGCCCGGATCCTCGCCGAGCGCCTGCTCCAGGACGACGTCACCGAGGCCGGCGTCTCCGTGCTGTCCGGCGGCACCGACGTCCACCTGGTCCTGGTCGACCTGCGCAACAGCGAGCTCGACGGCCAGCAGGCCGAGGACCGCCTGCACGAGGTCGGCATCACGGTCAACCGCAACGCCATCCCGAACGACCCGCGCCCGCCGATGGTCACCTCCGGCCTGCGGATCGGCACCCCGGCGCTCGCCACCCGCGGCTTCCAGGCCGAGGACTTCCGCGAGGTCGCCGACATCATCGCCGAGGCCCTGAAGCCGGCCTTCGACGAGGGCACCGCCGAGGCGCTCAAGGCCCGGGTCACCGCCCTGGCCGAGAAGTACCCGCTCTACCCGAACCTGTAAGTCCTGTCGTTCGGCCTCCGGTGACCGGGCTCACGCCGCCCGGACACCGGGGATTCCGGGGCACCGCGCACACTGGAGAGTGCGCGCGGTGCCCCGTCCCGTGTCGCCGCCCGACCGACCCGTCCAGCCACCGCCGTCCTCCCCTCCCTGCCGGCACCACCCACGAGACCAGACAAGGACGTCACTCCGTGGCCATCAGCGTCTTCGACCTCTTCTCCATCGGCATCGGTCCGTCGAGTTCCCACACCGTCGGCCCGATGCGCGCCGCCCGGATGTTCGCCCGCCGCCTGAAGTCGGAGGGCCTGCTGACCGAGGTGACGGCCGTCCGCGCCGAGCTGTACGGCTCGCTGGGTGCCACCGGCCACGGCCACGGCACCCCCAAGGCGGTGCTGCTGGGCCTGGAGAACGCCTCCCCGCGCACCGTCGACGTCGACCAGGCCGACCGCGACGTCGAGCGGATCACCGCCGAGAAGCGGATCAACCTGCTCGGCGTCCACGCCATCGACTTCGACCCGGACAGCCAGCTGGTGCTGCACCGGCGCCGCTCGCTGCCGTACCACGCCAACGGCATGACCCTGTGGGCCTTCCGGGCCGACGGCTCCACCGTGCTGGAGAAGACCTACTACTCGGTCGGCGGCGGCTTCGTCGTCGACGAGGACGCCATCGGCGCGGACCGGGTCAAGCCCGACGACACCGTGCTGAAGTACCCCTTCCGCACCGGCGAGGAGCTGCTGCGGCTCACCCGGGAGACCGGCCTGTCCATCTCCGGCCTGATGCTGGAGAACGAGAAGGCCTGGCGCAGCGAGGAGGAGATCCGCGCCGGACTGCTGGAGATCTGGCGGGTGATGCAGGAGTGCGTCCGGGCCGGCATGTCCCGCGAGGGCATCCTCCCGGGCGGCCTCAAGGTGCGCCGCCGCGCCGCCGCAGCCGCCCGCGCGCTGCGCGCCGAGGGCATCGGCCCGGCCAACGCGATGGAGTGGGTGACCCTCTACGCGATGGCGGTCAACGAGGAGAACGCCTCCGGCCGCCGGGTGGTCACCGCCCCGACCAACGGCGCGGCCGGCATCATCCCCGCCGTCCTGCACTACTACCTGAACTTCATCCCGGGCGCCGACGAGGACGGCATCGTCCGCTTCCTCCTGGCGGCCGGCGCGATCGGCATGCTCTTCAAGGAGAACGCCTCCATCTCCGGCGCCGAGGTCGGCTGCCAGGGCGAGGTCGGCTCCGCCTGCTCGATGGCCGCCGGCGGCCTCGCCGAGGTCCTCGGCGGCTCCCCCGAGCAGGTCGAGAACGCCGCCGAGATCGGCATCGAGCACAACCTCGGCCTCACCTGCGACCCGGTCGGCGGCCTGGTCCAGATCCCCTGCATCGAGCGCAACGGCATGGCCTCCGTCAAGGCCGTCACGGCCGCCCGGATGGCCCTGCGCGGCGACGGCCGCCACCACGTCTCCCTCGACAAGGCGATCAAGACCATGAAGGAGACCGGCGCCGACATGAAGATCAAGTACAAGGAGACCTCGCGCGGCGGCCTCGCCGTCAACGTCATCGAGTGCTGACACCGCCCCCGCCGACGCCCGCGCCCCCGCCCTCCCGGCGGGGGCGCGGGCGTTTCAGGGCCCAGCCGGCCAGAACGATCGCCCGCACGCCGGCAGGTCGGCGAAGGCCGCCGAGGCGTCGGTGGTCACCACCGTCCGAGCGGTCGCCGGCGCCGTGGCCGCGGTGATCAGGTCGTGGGCGCCGCGCGGGCGGCCCTGTCGACGGACCCGGGCCATCAGCCGCGCGTCGACCCGCCGACCGCGCGCTCACTCGCAGGAGTGAACCATTCCGCATCCGGCCCGTCCGGGGTTCCGGCGCCTGCCATCGTGGCCGGACCGACACCCCCACCAGCCCCCGGAGCACGGATGAAGAACACCCGAACCGGCCTCCGCGCCCTCACCGCCCTGCTGCTGGCCACCGCCGTCGGCGTGGCCGGTGCCGGGCCGGCGGCGGCCCGCGCCGCGTTGCCGGACGCCACCGACGCGGCCTTCGCCGACGACTGCCTGCGCGCCCACAACGAGTACCGCGCCCGTCACGGCGTCCCGGCGCTGACCCCGGACCCCGCCGTCCAGGAGCACGCCAGGGCCCGGGTCGCCCGGCTCTCGACCTCCGAGGGCCTCTCCGGCGGCCACGACGGCCTCGACCCCGCGTACGGCGAGAACCAGTCCTGGTTCGGGAACGGCTCCGCGGTCCGGGCCGGCTGCCGCCAGGCCGTGGACGCCTGGTACGCGCAGCACAGGGACTACGACTACGACCGGCCCGACTACTCCGCCTCCACCGGCCTGTTCACCCAGGTGGTCTGGAAGTCCTCCACCCGCCTCGGCTGCGCCCGCGCCTTCGGCCGCGGCGGCACCTGGTACGAGACGTACATCGTCTGCGACTACGGGCCGGCGGGCAACGTCCTCGGCCAGTTCCCCCAGAACGTCCTCCCCCCGCGCACCTGACCGGCGGGTCAGCCGGCGGACACCCGGCGCAGGAGTTCGTCCGGCGTGAGGTCCTCCAGGTGGGTCAGGAAGATCCACACATGGCCCGAGGGGTCCTTGAGGACGGCGGTGCGGTCGCCGTGGAACATGTCCGTCGGCGGCTGCAGCACCTCCGCGCCGGCGGCCGCGGCCCGCTCGACGAGGGCGTCCACGTCCGGCACGTAGACGTGCAGGGCGACGCTCGTCCCCCCGAGCACGGCCGGGGCGGTGAACGGCGCGCCGTCCCCGGCGTCCCCCAGCATCAGCACGGACCGCCCGATGCTGACCTCCGCGTGCAGCACCCCGCCCCCGGGCCCGTCGATCCGGATGTCCTCCCGGGCCCCGAACGCCCGTACGTAGAAGTCGATCGCCGCACCGGCGTCGTCGACCATGATGTGCGGAACGGCCGCGTACCGGTAACGCCCGGGAACGACGCCGTCGGTGCCGGTCATGGTGGGATCCCCCTCCGTGGACGCCGCCGGCCGACTCACCGGCGGTCTGGGGATCACGGTAGGAATTGAAGCGGACTTCAGGTCAAGCGACGGCGCTCCGGACGGTCACAGATCGTTCCGATCATGAATAATCTCAGGCTGTGGCGTGAACCTATGCAAATTCCCAAGGTGAACTAGGTTACAAACCTTGAAATCCAAGCCACCTGGTTTGCCCACATGCTGAGATCCATGCGATAGTCGAAGCGTCCGACGGCGGGCGCCACCGACTGGCGCGCCTCGCCGTGGGCGACGGAGAAACTTCGGCCGGCCCGACCTGGCACGGCCGACGTCCATCGCGCGGCACGCACCCCCTTGGCCGGCGCGATGACTTGCAGGGGCCCCCAGCCACCGGACCACGGTGATACCGGGGGCCCCGCGTGTTTTCCCCGGACGGGGCCCGGGCCCGGCTCAGACCCGCTCGCGGACCTTCAGCTCGAACCAGACGCCCTTGCCGCGCGGCAGCAGGTCGGCGCCCCAGCGGTCCGCCAGGTCGTCGACCACCTGGAGCCCGCGCCCGCGCTCGTTGACCGGCAACGGGTCCGCCAGGACCATGCACGGCAGCGCCCGTGAGGAGTCCCGCACCTCCACCCGGACCCAGCCCGGCTTGCGCACCACGTGCAGTCCGATCGTCCGACCGGCGGCATGCCGCACCGCGTTGGCGACGAGCTCGCTGGTGAGTAACTCGCCGACCTCCAGGTGCTGGTGCAGGTCCCAGGTCTCCAGGGCCGCGAGCACCAGCCGGCGCGCCAGCGGGCCGGTCGCGGGCCGGGACGGCAACCGCACCTCCCGCGGCGCGTCCCGGTCGCACAGTCTCCCGACGTACAACTGCTCCAGCTCGTCGGAGCTGAGCCGCTCCAGTGCCACGAGGGCGTCCTGGAACGGCGCCCACGACGCGTCAGCGACCAAGCTGGATCCCGGAAGTGATGACTGATCTGTTTCGCCCCAACCCGCCATGCGGACCATCATTGCGGAACGCAAGCGGCCGCGTACGGACAATGAGCAAACGATCACTGGGTGTTTCGGCATATGCCGCATGCAACCCGAACCCGCGTTCGGGCAGGTCCGGGCCGTGCGACGGGCCGGCGGCTACCAGGCGCTCCAGTCGAGGTTCCAGCCGCCGAGGCCGTTGTCCGGCGCGACCCGGCCGCGGTCGGAGTTCTGCACGGTGACGATGTCCCCGATCAGCGAACCGTCGTAGAACTTGCCCGCCGAGGTGCCCGGACCGCCGCCCTCGACGTCCCTCAGGCCCACGCAGCCGTGGCTGACGTTGGTCTTGCCGAAGGGCAGGGGGTCGGCCCAGTAGTTGCCGTGCACATAGGTGCCGGAGTCGGTGAGCCGCATGGAATGCGGGGCCTGGAGGTCGTAGGGGGCGCCGGTCATCCCGGGCAGGGTGCTGGAACGCATCCGCACCACGCCCTCCTTGGACATGACGACCATGGTGCCGTTCCAGGTCGGGTACTCGGGCGAGCCGGAGGTGATCTCCACGACCGAGCTCTGGCCGTCCTGGTCCACCGTCATCCGGTGGGTCCTGGCGTCAACCGTCGAGATCTGGGATCGCCCGATAGTGAAGGGCTCGTCCCGGTCGACTCCCCCGTAGACGCCCGGCGCGATCTCCACGCTCTTCAGCCGGTACTGGACGGTGACCTGCGTGCCCGGGGTCCAGTACTTCTCGGGACGGAAGTCCAGCCGGCGGTTGCCGAACCAGTGGCCCTTCACCACGGTGCCGTCGCTGGTCCGGAAGGTGACGCCCTTCGCCACCGCCTCCTTGTTCTTCACGTCCTTGTCGAAGGAGACCGAGACGATCATGCCGACGCCGTAGGTGGCGCCGTCCTCGATGTTGTCGCTCGCCTTCGCCTCGCGCTCGGGCGTCAGCGTGGTGAAGCTGCTGTCCGCCGAGGCGACCACGCCGCCGGCGTCCGCCGCCAGCGCGCTCACCTGATAGGCGGTGCCGACCGCCAGCGGGCCGGACGGGGTCCAGCTCGAACCGTCGGCGGCCATCGTGCCGGCCACCTCCCGGCCGGCCTTGTCGCTCACCTTGACGGTCGTCAGCCTGCCCCCGGAGACCGCGACCTTGAGCGCGCCGTCCGGGGCGACGTCCACCGTGCCGGACTTCGGCTGGATGTCCACCACGGCCTGCGAGACCTCGGGCGCGGCGCTCGTGGCACCCGGAGCGGGCGCCCCCGGCGCCGCCGGGGCCGTGCCCGGGGCGGACGGCGCCGACGAGGCCCCCGCGGCCCCGCCCGCGCCCAGCTCCGCCTTGGCGGCGCTCCCGCTCCCTCCGCCGCCACCGCCGCAGGCGCTGGTCAGCAGCAGCGCTCCCCCGACCAGACCGGCGGCCACCACCGTGCGTATCGACCTCATCGTCGACTCCCTCCCTCGTCTCCGGTGTCCGACAGTTACACGCACCGCCCCCGGGAAAGGTTGCGCTGTTCGGAGCACTGACCGCGCGGAGAACGCGACCGGCCCGACCCCAACGAGTGAGGATCGGGCCGGTCGTCGCCGCGCCGGGGCCGCGAGGGCCTACCGGCGGGTAGGGTCTACCAGTTCGCCCAGCCGAGGTTCCAGCCGCTCAGGCCGTTCTCGGGGGCGACGGTCTTCTCCTTGGAGTTCTTGACGATGACGACGTCGCCGATCATCGAGTCGTTGAAGAACTTGCCCGCCACCGAGCTGTCGCTGCCGCCCTTCACGTCCTGCATCGAGATGCAGCCGTGGCTGGCGTTGGTCTTGCCGAACGGGTTGGCCCAGTAGTTGCCGTGCACGAAGGTGCCCGAGTTGGTCAGCCGCATCGCGTGCGGCACGTCCGGGATGTCGTACTCCTCGCCGAGGTTGACGGTCTGCGAGTTCATCCGGGTGACCTTCTCCTTGGACATGACCACCATGGTCCCGTTCCAGGAGGGGTTCTTCTCGTCGCCGAGGGTCACCGGCACGGTGTGGCTCGCGCCCGACCTGGTCACCGTCATCTGGTGGCTGGCGGAGTCGGCCACCGAGACCTGGGAGCGGCCGATGGTGAACGGCTCGTCCTTGTCGATGTCGCCGTAGATGCCCGGGGAGACCTCGACGTTCTTCAGCCGGTACTTGATGGTGACCTTGGTGCCGGGCTCCCAGTACTTCTCGGGGCGGAAGTCCAGGCGGTCCGAGCCGAACCAGTGGCCCTTCACCGTCGTGCCGTTGCTGGTCTCGAAGGTGATGCCCTGGAGGACGGCGTCCTTGTTCTTGACCGCCTTGCTGAACTTCACCGAGACGATCATGCCGACGCCGTAGGTGGCGTTGTCGGCGATGTTGTCGTTGGTGGAGACCTTCTTCGCGGGCGTCAGCGTGGTGAACGTGGTGGTGGACGCGGCCACCAGGCCCTCGGTGTCGGTGGCCTGGGCGTTCACCTTGTACGCCATGCCGACGGCCAGCGCGGCGTCGGGCTTCCAGCCGCTGCCGTCGGCGCTGATGGCGCCCGCGACCGGCTTGCCCTCCTTGTCGGTCACCTCGACCGCGGTGAGCTTGCCGTTGGTCACGCCGACCTTGAGCGCGCCGTCCGGGGCGACGTCCTGGGCGCCGTCCTTCGGCTCGACGTTGAGCACGGCGGCCGAGGTCTTCGGCGTGGTCGCGCTCGGGGCCGGCGTGGCGCCGTTGCCGGCGTCCCCCGTGCCGTTGGCCCCGGCGGTGGCGGCCGCCTCGCCGCCCCCGGTGTCCTTCTTGTCGTCGCCGCCGCCACAGGCCGCGGTGAGCAGCAGCACCCCGCCCATCGCCAACGCCACCGCGCTCTGACGCACGCGGCGGCGGGTGACGGTGGTACGTATCGCGGCGTCGGCCGCCCTAACCGGCTTCACGGTTTCTCCCCTCCCGGTGTTCATCCTGATGGACGCACTGTTCGCCCGGACGGGTTGCACCGGACCGGCGATCATTCGCGCCGGGCTTCGGCGCGGCAAGCAGGATAGCTGGGCCGAACGGGTGAATCCTGGGGAGGCTGCCGGTGAACGCCGGTGAAGATCATCCGCACATGGTCGTCAGGGGGCGGCCGTCGGGGACGGACTCGCGGACGGGCTCGGGAACGGGGCCGGAGAGGGGGCCGGAGAGGGGGCCGGAGAGGGGGCCGGAGAGGGCGCGGGAGCCTGGCTCACCACCGCTCCGGCGGCCGGGGCGGCGGAGGGGCTCGCGCCGCCCCGGAGGGCGCTTCCGGCCTCCCACTGCGCCCAGGACAGGTTCCACCCGTTCAGCCCGTTGTTCGCCGGCACCACGTCCCCCGTGGAGGCCCGCACCTCGAACACGTCCCCCGGGATCGTGTGCTCGAACAGCCAGCCCGCCGGGGTCTCGCCGCTCGCCCCGCCCTTGGCGTCCGCCAGGCCGATGCAGCCGTGGCTGGTGTTGGCGGTGCCGAACACCGACGGGTCGGCCCAGTAGTTGCCGTGCACGAAGGTGCCCGAGGTGGTCAGCCGCATCGCGTGCGGCACGTCCTTGATGTCGTACTCGTCGCCCATCCCGACGGTCTGCGAGTTCATCCGGGTGACCTTGTACTTCTCGGACACCACGAGCACGCCCCGGTACGTCGGGTGCTTGGCGTCCCCGGCGGACACCTGGAGGGCGCGCAGCACCTTGCCGCCCTGGCCGGCGCGGACGGTGAGGGTGCGGGCGTCGAGGTCGACGGTGGACACCTGGGCCCGGCCGACGGTGAACCGGACGTCCTTGTGCTGGGTGCCGAACTCGCCCGGCGCGCCCTGCACGTCCTTGAGCCGCAGCGCCACCGTGACCCTGGTGCCCGCCGCCCAGTACTGCCGGGGGCGGAAGTCCAGGCGCTGGCCGCCGAACCAGTGCGCGGCCACCTCCACCGGCGGGTCGGCGGTCACCGCGATCGCGCGCTCCACCGCGGCCCGGTCGGTGATCGGGCGGCTGAACCGCAGCGAGACCGGCATGCCGACGCCGACCGTGGAGCCGTCCTCGGGGGTGAAGAAGGCGGCGAAGGTGTGCAAGGGGGCCATCGTCGAGAACTCGGTGTGCTGGGCCGCCCGCAGGCCCTGGTCGTCCTCGGCGACGGCGTCCAGGGTGAACGCGGTGGCCAGCGGCAGCGGCCCGTCCGGGGTCCAGCCCGCGCCGTCCGCGGCGAGCGAGCCGGGGACCTCGCCGCCCCGGGTGTCGGCGAGCCGGACGGAGACCAGCCGGCCCTGGGCGACCGTCACCCGGACCGGGCCCTCGGGCGGGAGGTTCTGGGTGTCGTCGGCGGGCAGCGCGGTGATCGTCGCCCGGGACGCGGGCGGCGGGGCGGCCGGGCCGCTCGCCCCGGCGGCGTCCCCGCTCGCGCCCGCCGGCGCCCCGCCCCCGCCGGCGCACCCGGCCAGCACCGCCAGGCAGCAGCCCAGCGCCGCCAGCCGCCGTACCCACATCCGGGGCCTCCCACCCTCACCGTCCGATACCCCCACAACGAGGCCGCTCCCCCCAGGACACGCCGCCGCCCCGGGCCCCGGTGGACGCTCCTCCTCCCCCACGCGGAGCGGGACGGGGCCGGCCCCGAGGGAGTGCGCCCGGGCGCCATCTGCCGGTAAGACGGTGTTCAGCCGCTTCCGTCCGGCGCGAACAGGGAATGAGAGACCGCACGGGGTCCGGGACACCCCGCCAGGGAGGGCACCGCCATGGCGTCAGGGCAGGAGTCGGCGACCGCCGTACGCGCGCAGCCCGGCGGCGCGGTGCCGTGGCCGGGCAGCCGGCAGCCGCTCGGCGCCCGCTTCCACCCCGGCCCGGACGGCCGCCCCGGCACCAACTTCGCGCTCTGGGCCGCCGGCGCCGAGGCCGTCGACCTCTGCCTCTTCGACGAGGACGGCCGCGAGAGCCGGCTGCGCCTCACCGAGCAGGACGCCCAGACCTGGCACGGCTTCGTCCCCGGCGTCCTGCCCGGCACCCGCTACGGCTACCGCGTGCACGGCCGCTGGGACCCGTGGACCGGCGCCCGGTGGAACCCCGCCAAGCTGCTGCTCGACCCCTACGCCCGGGCCGTCGACGGCGCCTACACCTCCCACGACGCCGTCTGCGCCGCCGTCCGCGGCTGGCCCGAGGCGGACGTCGCCGACACCGTCCGGGACAACCGCGACTCGGCCCCGTACGTACCCCGGTCCGTCGTCGTCCGGGACGACGACGACTGGTCCGACGACCACCGCCCGAAGACGCCCTGGGCCGAGACCGTCCTCTACGAGCTGCACGTCCGCGGCTTCACCCTGCGCCACCCCGACGTGCCGCCCGCCCTGCGCGGCACCTACGCCGGCCTCGCCCACCCCGCCGCCCTCGCCCACCTCACCGGGCTCGGCGTCACCGCGGTCGAACTGCTGCCCGTCCACCACCACGTCAGCGAGGACCACCTCCAGGCCCGCGGCCTGGTCAACTACTGGGGCTACAACACCGTCGGCTACTTCGCCCCGCACGCCGGCTACTCGGCCTCCGGCTCGCGCGGCGGCCAGGTCGGCGAGTTCAAGCGGATGGTCCGCGCGCTGCACGCCGCCGGCATCGAGGTGATCCTCGACGTCGTCTACAACCACACCGCCGAGGGCGCCGAGCTGGGCCCCTCGCTGTCCCTGCGCGGCATCGACAACGCCGGCCACTACCGCCTGCCGCCCAACCGCCCGCGCGGCTACGCCGACTACACCGGCTGCGGCAACACCCTGGACACCCGCCGCCCCCAGGTGATCCGGCTGGTCACCGACTCGCTGCGGTACTGGGTGCACGAGATGGGCGTGGACGGCTTCCGCTTCGACCTCGCCGCCGCCCTCGCCCGCGGCGGCGCGGGCAACGAGGTCGTCATGGACCACCCGCTGCTCGCCGCCATCGCCCAGGACCCGCTGCTCAGCCGGGTGAAGCTGATCGCCGAGCCGTGGGACGTCGGCCCGGGCGGCTACCGGGTGGGCGGCTTCCCGCCCCCGTGGGCCGAGTGGAACGACCGCTACCGCGACACCGTGCGCGACTTCTGGCGCGGCGCCCGCCCGGACGTCCGGGAGCTCGGCTACCGCCTCTCCGGCTCCTCCGACCTCTACCAGCACGCCGGCCGCCGCCCGTACGCCTCCGTCAACTACGTGACCGCCCACGACGGCTTCACCCTGCGCGACCTGGTCTCCTACGACCGCAAGCACAACGAGGCCAACGGCGAGGCCAACCGGGACGGCACCGACGACAACCGCTCCTGGAACCACGGCGCCGAGGGCGAGAGCACCGACCCCGCCGTCACCGCCCTGCGCCGCCGCCAGCTGCGCAACCTCACCGCCACCCTGCTGCTCTCCGCCGGCGTCCCGATGCTCACCGCCGGGGACGAGTTCGGCCGCACCCAGGGCGGCAACAACAACGCCTACTGCCAGGACAACGAGGTGAGCTGGCTGGACTGGTCGCTGCTGGACGACCCGGCCTGGCGCGGCCTGCACGCGTTCACCGCCGCCCTGGTCCGGCTCCGCCGCCGTCATCCGGTGCTGCGGCGGCGGTCGTTCTTCTCCGGCCGCGCCGCCACACCGGGCGGCCGGCCCGATCTGCTCTGGTTCACCCCGCTTGGCCGGGACATGACCGAGACCGACTGGTTTGCGCCGTCCGCGTCACTGGGCATGCTCCTGTCGGGAACCGCGATGTCCGAACGCGACGCCCAGGGTCGTCCGTTGCTCGACGACAGCTTCCTGCTGCTCCTCAACGCGGGTGCGCACCCCCTTCCGTTCATTCTGCCCGGTGCCCCCTGGACGGCCGAGAGCACCCGCTACGAGACGGTCGTCGACACCTCCGCCGAGGACGGCACCGGGCCCACCGGTCTACACCTCCCGAACGACACGGTGCTGCTCACCGGGCGCACGCTGCGCCTTTTCCGGGCAACGCCCTGATCCGGCCGAACACTTGGCCGGTAATCGACGGTTCGTTCGATACCTGGCTGAGCAATAGGGAGTATCCGGCCTATTCTCGCCGCGATGGCCAAGAACCCAGTCCTTGACACCGCCACCGATTCCGTCGCAGTGCCCGGCACCGCGCCTCCCGCGCCCCGCCGTTCGACAGTGCGATCGCTCCTTCGGCTGTGGCCCTACGTCCGTCCGGTCCGCACGCGCCTGGTCGTCTCGGTGACCGCCGCGCTGCTCGCCTCCCTCAGCACCCTGCTCGTCCCGATCGTCCTCGGCCGGATCGTCGACGGCCCGATCGCCGAGCACGACCTCGAAGCCCTCTGGCCCCTCGCGGCCCTCCTGCTCCTGCTCGGCCTCTCCGAGGCCGCCTTCTTCCACCTCCGCCGGGTCGTGGTCGCCAGGCCGCTGGCCGACGTCGAGACGACCCTGCGCGGCGAACTCTTCGGCAAGCTGCAGCGACTGCCGGTCTCCTTCCACGACCGTTGGGGCTCCGGCCAGTTGCTCTCACGCGCGATGTCCGACCTGTACGTCATGCGGACGTTCCTGTCGTTCCCGCTGATCTTCCTCGTCGTCAACACGCTGACCTTCCTGGCCGGCATCGCGCTGATGTTCACCCAGGACTGGCGGCTCGCCCTCATCACCCTCGGCCCGGCCGTCCCGCTGTTCCTGCTCACCCGCCGCTTCGAGTCCCGCTACTCCCGGGCCACCCGCCTGACGCAGGACCGGAACGGCGACCTCGCCACCCTCGTCGAGGAGTCCGTCCTCGGCATCCGGATCCTCAAGGCCTTCGGCCGCCACCGCTCGATGGCGGAGCGGTTCCACCAGCAGTCCGCCGTGCTCCGCCGGACCGAGCTGGAGAAGGCCGGCATGCTCGCCAACCTCTGGTCGATCGTCATCGGCCTGCCCGAACTCGCCCTCGGCTGCGCCCTCGCCGTCGGCGCCTACCTGGTCGCGCACGACGAGCTGAGCGCCGGCGCCCTGGTCGCCTTCCTCTCCACCGCCCTCACCGTGCGCTGGCCGATCGAGTCGCTCGGCTGGCTGATGGCCTACTCCAACGAGGCCGCCACCGCGACCGACCGCTTCTTCGAGGTGCTGGACGAGCCCGACGCCGAACCGGCCGAAGCCGTCCGCACGACCACGACCGCCGCCGTGAAGACCGCCACCACCCCCGACGGCATCCGGCTCACCGGCGTCCGCTTCCGCTACCCCGACGCCCCCGCGGGCACCCCCGACCTGCTCCGCGGCGTGGACCTGCACATCCGCAGCGGCGAGACGATGGCCCTGGTCGGCGCCACCGGCAGCGGCAAGACCACGCTGACCGCCCTGCTGCCCCGCCTCTACGAGATCACCGCCGGCACCATCACCCTGGACGGCCGGGACATCCGCGAGCTGGACCGCACACACCTGCGCGAACTGGTCGCGGTCGCCTTCGAGGACCCCATCCTGTTCTCCACCACCATCCGGGAGAACGTGCTGATGGGCGCCCCCGGCGCGGGCGACGACCAGCTGCGCGCCGCCCTCGCCACCGCCCAGGCCGGGTTCGTCGACCAGCTGTCCGAGGGCGTCGACACCGAGGTCGGCGAGCAGGGCCTGGGCCTGTCCGGCGGCCAGCGCCAGCGGCTCGCGCTGGCCCGCGCCGTGGTCGGCGACCCGGCCTTCCTGGTGCTCGACGACCCGCTCTCCGCGCTGGACGTGCACACCGAAGCGCTGGTCGAACGCGCCCTGCGCGAGGTCCTCGCCTCCACCACCGCCCTGGTGGTCGCCCACCGCCCGAGCACCGTGCTGCTCGCCGACCGGGTCGCGGTCCTCGCCGACGGCCGGATCGAGACGGTCGGCACCCACCAGGAACTGCTGCAGAGCTCGGCGCGCTACCGCGCACTCATGTCGGGCGAGGCCGCCCTCGCCCCCGAGAGGAGCACCGCCCGATGACCACCGCCTGCGAGCCCGTCGACACCCGGACGGAGGACCTCGGCGCGGGACCGGCCGGTCCGCCCGAGGACCAGCTGCCGCCCCCGCCGGCCGACGAGGAGGACATCCCCGTCCCGCCCGGAGCGCCCGGCGCCCTGCTGCGCTCGCTGCTCGGCCCGCTCCGGGGCCGGATCGCCGCCGCGATGGCGGTGATCCTGCTCCAGCAGGCCGCCCTGCAGTCCGGACCGCTGCTGGTCGCCCTCGCGATGGACCGCGGCATCCCGGCACTGCGCGACCACGACGCCGGCCCGCTGATCGCGGTGATCGCCGGCTACCTGGGCTGCGCGCTGCTCGGCACGCTGTTCCAGTGGACGTTCATCAGGATCAGCGCCCGGATCAACCAGGACGTCCTGATGGACCTGCGCGGCCGGATCTTCCGGCACGCCCAGCGGCTCAGCCTGGACTTCCACGAGCGCTACACCTCGGGCCGGATCATCTCGCGCGCCACCAGCGACGTGGAGGCGCTGCGCGAACTGCTCTCCGAAGGACTCCAGGAGCTGCTGACGGTCACCCTGTCGGTCTGCTCCATCTCGGTGATCCTGCTGGTGCTGGACTGGCAGCTCGGCCTGGCCGCGCTGCTCGCCTTCCTGCCGCTGTGGCTGATCACCCAGTCGTTCCGGCAGCGCTCGCGCGTGGTCTACCGGCGCTCGCGCACCGCGGCGGCCTCGCTGATCGTCCGCTTCACCGAGACCATGAACGGCATCCGCCCGGTGAAGGCGTTCCGCCGCGAGCGCACCAACGACGCCGCGTTCGGCGTGGTGAACCGGCAGTCGGCCGCCGCCACCGCGGACAGCCTGCTGGAGGTCGCCCGGTACGGGGGCCTCTCCCGGATGACGGCCAACATCTGGACCACCGGCGTGGTGGTGCTCGGCGCCTACCTGGTCACCGACGGCTCGACCGAGCTGGGCGTGCTGACCGCCTTCGTGCTCTACCTGCACCGGTTGTTCGAGCCGATCGACCAGCTGGCGATGTTCCTGAACAGCTACCAGTCGGCCGCCGCCGCGCTGGAGAAGATCTCCGGCCTGCTCGCCCACGAGCCCACCGTGGCCGAGCCGGCGCGGCCCAAGGAGCTGCCGGCCTCGGCGATCAAGGGCCGGGAGGTGCACTTCGAGAAGACCCGGTTCGCCTACCGGACCGGCAAGGAGGTGCTGCCGCCGTTCGACCTGCTGCTGCCGGCCGGGCAGACCGTCGCCGTGGTCGGCGCGACCGGGGCCGGGAAGTCGACGGTGGCCAAGCTGCTCGCCCGGTTCTACGACCCGACCGAGGGCCGGATCACCCTGGACGGGGTGGACCTGCGCGACCTGACCGGCCCGGAGCTGCGGCGCGGGGTGGTGATGGTGACCCAGGAGTCCTTCCTGTTCTCCGGCACGGTCGCCGAGAACATCGCCATCGGCCGTCCGGGCGCCGACCGCGCCGAGATCGAGGAGGCCGCCCGGGCGATCGGCGCGCACGACTTCATCGCCGCGCTGCCGGACGGCTACGACACCGACGTGCGCAAGCGCGGCGGGCGGATCTCGGCCGGCCAGCGGCAGCTGGTCGCCTTCGCCCGCGCGCTGCTGGCCGACCCGGCGGTGCTGATCCTGGACGAGGCCACCAGCTCGCTGGACGTGCCCGGCGAGCAGGCGGTGCAGCAGGCGATGCGCACGGTGCTGGCCGGCCGGACGGCCGTGATCATCGCCCACCGCCTCTCCACCGTGGAGATCGCGGACCGGGTGCTGGTGATGGACCAGGGCGAGATCGTCGAGGACGGCACCCCGGGCGAGCTGATCGAGCGCGCCGGCCGCTTCGCCCGGTTGCACCGGGCCTGGCAGGACAGCCTGGTCTGACCCGCGATCCCGGCACCCCGACACCCGACAGGTAAGAGACCCATGGCCCTTTCGTCCATTACCGAAAGGGCCTATGGTCGTTTTCGAGGGCTCACCGACTCAGGCTCACGAAGGGGATCGGCCATGGTCGACCGTCACCACTGGGAGCAGTGGCAGCGCAGTTGGGACCGCCAGCAGGAGTGGTACCTGCCCGACCGCGAGGAGCGGTTCCGGGTGATGCTCGACGTCGTCGAGGCGGTGACCGGGCCCGCCCCGCGCGTCCTCGATCTCGCCTGCGGCACCGGCAGCATCACCGAGCGCCTGCTCGCCCGGCTGCCCGGCGCCACCAGTGTCGGCGTGGACCAGGACCCGGCGCTGATGACCATCGCCCGCGGCGTCCTCGGCGACGACGAGCGGTTCACCCTGGTCACCGCCGACCTCAAGGACCCGCGGTGGGCCGACGCCCTCCCGCCCGGCCCGTTCGACGCGGTGGTGACCGCCACCGCGCTGCACTGGCTGCCCGGCACCGTCCTGGTCCGGCTCTTCGGCGAGCTGGCCGGCCTGGTCCGCCCCGGCGGGGTGTTCCTCAACGCCGACCACATGCCCGACCCGGAGGTCCCGCTGCTCAACACCGCCGAACGGGCCCTGCGGCACGCGCGGCAGGAGCGGGAGAAGGGCGAGGGCGTCCTCGACTGGGAGGGCTGGTGGCTCGCCGCCGCGGCCGACCCGCTGCTCGCCGAGCAGGTGGCCGTCCGCAACCGGCTGTACGGCACGCACGGCGAGGGCGGGTCGCACCCGACCGGCTGGCACGTCGGGCGGCTGCGTGAGGCCGGCTTCGCCGAGGCCGGGGTGGCCTGGCGCTCGGTCACCGACGCCCTGGTCGCCGCCGTGAGGTAGCAGGAGGGGCGCCGGCCGCCGGGCCGGCGCCCCTCCCCCGCCCCGGTCAGCGCAGCAGCCCGGCGTCCATCCCGGTCGCCTCCGCCGGCAGCGCGACCAGGCCCGGTTCGGCGGGCGAGGCCAGCCGGGGATGGGCCGGCAGCACCCGGACGGTGTAGCCGAACGGCCCGGTGCGGCCGAGCTCCAGCGAGCCCTCGTACCTGGTCCGCCCGTCGAGGTCGGGCCCGCCGACCGGCTTGAGGGCCAGCAGGCAGGCGTCGGAGATCCGGTCCGACTCGTCGACCCGGCCGGACACCACCTGCACCTCGACGTCGGCCGGCTCCAGGGACCCGAGCGCCACCTGCACCCGCAGCGCCAGCGCGCTGCCCAGCTCCTGCGCCTCGTCCGGGCAGTCCGCCTCGACGTGCTCCACCCGGACCACCGGCCAGGCCTCGCGCACCTTCGCCTTCCACTCGGCCAGCTCGTGCGCGGCCCGGAACGCGCCCGTCCCCGCCAGCTCGCGCTGGGCCAGCGCGGCCGGGGCGTAGAGCCGTTCGACGTACTCGCGGACCATCCGCCCGGCCAGCACCTTGGGCCCGAGGGTGACCAGGGTGTGCCGGACCATCGCGATCCACCGGTGCGGCAGGCCGTCCGAGCCCCGGTCGTAGAACCGGGTGGCCACCTGCTCCTCGATCAGGTCGTAGAGCGCGGCGGCCTCGATGTCGTCGCGCCGCTCGGCCTCCCGGCTGTCCGGGTCGAGCACCCCGTCACCGGTGTCGGCGGTGGGGATCGCCCAGCCGTTCTGGCCGTCGAACCACTCGTCCCACCAGCCGTCCAGCACCGAGAGGTTGAGGCAGCCGTTGAGCGCGGCCTTCATTCCGGAGGTGCCGCAGGCCTCCAGTGGCCGCAGCGGGTTGTTCAGCCAGACGTCGCAGCCCGGGTAGAGGTGCTGGGCCATCGCCATGTCGTAGTCCGGCAGGAAGACGATCCGGTGCCGGACGGCCGGGTCGTCGGCGAAGGCGACCATCTGCTGGATCAGCCGCTTGCCGCCGTCGTCGGCCGGGTGGGCCTTGCCGGCCACCACGATCTGCACCGGCCGGGTCGGGTGCAGCAGCAGGGCGCGCAGCCGCTGCTGGTCGCGGAGCATCAGGGTGAGCCGCTTGTAGGACGGCACCCGGCGGGCGAAGCCGATGGTGAGCACGTCCGGGTCGAGCACCGAGGAGACCCAGCCGAGTTCGGCCTCGCCGGCCCCGCGCTGGCGCCAGGAGGCGCGCAGCCGGTGGCGGACCTCCTCGACCAGCTGGGCCCGCAGGGTCCGGCGCAGGTCCCAGACCTCGCTGTTGCCGATCCTCTCCAGGCCCGTCCAGCGCTGGGTCTCGCCGGTGGTCATCGCCTCCTCGGCCCGGTCGGCGCCGAGTTCGGCGGCGCCGAGCCGCACCACGGCCGGGTCGATCCAGGTGGCGGCGTGCACGCCGTTGGTGACGGAGGTGATCGGGACGTCGGCGGCGTCGAAGCCCGGCCACAGGCCGTTGAACATCGAGCGGCTGACCTCGCCGTGCAGGGTGGAGACCCCGTTGGCGCGCTGGGCGAGCCGCAGGCCCATGGCGGCCATGTTGAACAGCTTGGGGTCGCCGCCGCGCCAGGTCTCGGCGCCGAGCGCGAGCACCTGGTCGGCCGGGACGCCGGGCAGCGCGGCGTCGCCGCCGAAGTGCCGGGCGACCAGCTCGCGGTCGAAGCGGTCGATGCCGGCCGGGACCGGCGTGTGGGTGGTGAACAGGGTGCCGGCCCGGACCGCCTCCAGGGCGGCGGCGAAGTCGAGGCCGGTGTCGGCGACCAGTTCGCGGATCCGCTCGACGCCGAGGAAGCCGGCGTGGCCTTCGTTGGTGTGGAAGACCTCGGGGGCGGGGTGGCCGGTGAGCCGCTGGTAGGCGCGCACCGCCCGGACGCCGCCGATGCCGAGCAGCATCTCCTGGAGCAGCCGGTGCTCGCTGCCGCCGCCGTAGAGCCGGTCGGTGACATCGCGCTCGGCGGGCGAGTTGGCCTCGATGCCGGAGTCGAGCAGCAGCAGCGGGACGCGCCCGACCTGGGCCTTCCAGATGTGCGCGGCGAGGGTGCGGCCGCCGGGGAGGGCGAGGTCGACCCGGCTGGGGGTGCCGTCGCCCTCGCGGAGCAGGGTGACGGCCAGCTCGTCCGGGTCCAGCAGGGGGTAGCGCTCCTGCTGCCAGCCGTCCCGGTCGAGGGACTGCCGGAAGTAGCCGTGCCGGTAGAAGAGGCCGACACCGATGACCGGGACGCCCAGGTCGCTGGCGGCCTTGAGGTGGTCGCCGGCCAGGATGCCGAGGCCGCCGGAGTACTGGGGCAGCGCGGCGGCGATGCCGTACTCGGGCGAGAAGTAGGCGATGGCGGCGGGCAGCGGGGCGGCGGCGGCCTGCTGCCCGGCGCCCTGGTACCAGCGCGGGCCGGCCAGGTACTCCCGCAGGTCGTCGGCGAGGTCGCCGAGCCGGCGCAGGAACCGGCGGTCGGCGGCGAGCGCGGTGAGCCGGGCGGCGGGGACCTCCCCGAGCAGCCGCACCGGGTCCTCGCCCGTCGCGGCCCAGACGTCCGGGTCCACGGACCGGAAGAGGTCCCGGGTCTCGGGGTGCCAGGACCAGCGCAGGTTGAGGGCCAGCTCGTGCAACGGCTGGAGTTGTTCGGGCAGGACGGTGCGGACGGTGAATCTGCGGATTGCCTTCACGGCGTGAAGCGTAGCCTCGACGGATGGCATGATGGTGCGTCAGTTGGGCTATTCGGCATCCGTTCGGCCTATTGATGAGATCGCATTCGGCGCATTGGTCTGCACGGGGGGCGCGCGAGGCGCACTTTCCGCGGCGCCGCGCCACCAATGCGTGAACGCCGTGGAACAGATCGATTTCCCCCGGCGGACCCGCGCCCGATCGTCGCTGGAACTCCTGGCGTACCGCTGCGGAATCGGGGTCACCGGTGCGAGGATGAAGCACGGTCGTCGATGCTGCGGGGTGTGCGGAGACGGGTGGCGTTCCCCCGCGAAGCAGCACGTCCGAATCCTTTTCGCGTTGACCGTTCCTCATCCTGATTGGTCCATTCGGCGCCCATCGCGGACCGCCGCGTGTCCTGGCCCCGGCCCCGCTCGTTCACGGGTGGGCTGGGTCGTCCGGAGGCGCGCCCGGAGAGGCGTGCGCCGGAACGCGCGCGGGCTCTCGGGCTCTCCGCCACGGGCCGAGCAGGAGCGGGGCAGGTTGCCCGGAACGGCGGCGCGGGCAGGCTTCCGTCGCACGTCCTCCCCACCCAGCAGTCCTCCCGGTACTCCCCTGGCCGCTCCGGCCCGCGGGAGCTGCCGCCGATCTCGGGCAGGAGTTTGGCATGCACGGCGACACGCGGGACCAGTCCACACCGGTGGCCGACACCCTCGACGCAGCGGTCGCGGAATCCGCCGGACGGATGGATTCTGACACTCGGACAGACGCGGCGATGCCGGGGCCCCGGGGCGCCGGGGCTATCCGTACGGAGCGACCGGACGAACCGGCCCGGCAACCCGGGGCCGACGAGAGCCGGACCGCACCGGGGACGACCCGGGCCGAGGCCCCGCGCAAGCGCACCACCACCCGCCGCAGCGCGAACGCCGCCGACCCCGCGGCACGGCCCGCGGCCGGGCGCGCCCGCGCGAAGTCCGCCGCCCCCCGCAAGACCGCCGCCCGCACGACGACAGAGAGCGACACCGTGATCGGCCGCATCCCCGTCCTGGACGTCAGCCCCCTGGTAGACGCCGGCCGCCGCCCGGCCAAGGCCGTGGTGGGCGAGACCTTCCTGGTCAGCGCGACCGTGTTCCGCGAGGGCCACGACGCCGTGAACGCCAATGTCGTGCTGCGCGACCCGCGCGGCCGCAGCGGCCCGTGGACGCCGATGCGCGAGCTGGCCGAGGGCACCGACCGCTGGGGCGCGCACGTCACCCCGACGGCCCCCGGCCGCTGGTCGTACCTGGTGGAGGCGTGGTCCGACCCGGTGGCCACCTGGCGCAAGGCCGCCTCGATCAAGCTGCCGGCCGGGATCGACACGGCGCTCGTCCTGGAGGAGGGCGCCCAGCTGCTGGAGCGCGCCGCCGCCGGGGTGCCCAAGAAGGACGGCCGGGCGGTGGTGCTGGCCGCCGCCGAGGCGCTGCGCGACCCGGGCCTGCCGCCGCTGTCCCGGCTGGCCGCCGCGCTGGCCCCCGAGGTGCAGGAGCTGCTGGTCCGCTTCCCGCTGCGCGAACTGGTGAGCGCCTCCCGGCCGCTCCCGCTCCAGGTGGACCGGCAGCGGGCGCTGTTCGGCTCCTGGTACGAGTTCTTCCCCCGTTCGGAGGGCGCGGTGGTCGACCCGGCCGGGGTGGAGCCGCCCCGCTCGGGGACCCTGCGGACCGCCGCCGAGCGGCTTCCGGCGGTCGCCGCGATGGGCTTCGACGTGGTCTACCTGCCGCCGGTCCACCCGATCGGGCGAGCCTTCCGCAAGGGCCCGGACAACACCCTGACGGCCGGTCCGCACGATGTCGGCTCACCGTGGGCGATCGGCTCGCCGGAGGGGGGCCACGACGCCGTCCACCCGGACCTCGGCACCATCGAGGACTTCGACCACTTCATGGCCGAGGCCGCCGCGCTGCACCTGGAGGTGGCGCTGGACTTCGCGCTCCAGTGCTCGCCGGACCACCCGTGGGTGAACAAGCACCCGGAATGGTTCAGCCACCGCGCGGACGGCACCATCGCCCACGCCGAGAATCCGCCGAAAAAATATCAGGATATTTATCCGATCAACTTCGACCAGGACATGGACGGAATCGTCAAGGAGACGATCCGGGTCCTCCGGTTCTGGATGGCACACGGCGTACGGATCTTCCGGGTCGACAACCCGCACACCAAACCGGTGGTCTTCTGGGAGCGGGTGCTCGCCGACATCGCCCGCACCGACCCGGACGTGCTCTTCCTCGCCGAGGCCTTCACCCGCCCCGCGATGATGCACACCCTGGGGAAGATCGGATTCCACCAGTCGTACACGTACTTCACCTGGCGCAACAGCAAGGCGGAACTCACCGAGTACCTCACCGAGCTGACCGGCGAGGCGGCCGCCCACATGCGGCCCAACCTCTTCGCCAACACCCCGGACATCCTGCACGCCTACCTCCAGCACGGCGGCCCGGCCGCCTTCGCGATCCGCGCCGTGCTGGCCGCCACCCTCTCCCCCAGCTACGGCGTGTACGCCGGCTACGAGCTCTACGAGAACGAGCCGGCCCACCCCGGATCCGAGGAGTACCTGCACTCGGAGAAGTACGAACTGCGCCCCCGGGACTGGAGCCGCACCGACACCCTCGCCCCGCTGCTCACCGTCCTGAACCGGCTGCGCCGCCGTCACCCGGCCCTCCAGCAGTTGCGTTCGCTGCGCTTCCACCCCACCGACAACGACCAGGTGCTCGCCTACTCCAAGACCGCCCTGACACCCGACGGCCTCACCGACCACCTCATCACCGTGGTCAACCTGGATCCCCACCACCCCCAGGAGGCCACCGTCACCCTGGACGGGGACGGGCCCTTCGCGGTCCACGACGAGCTCACCGGTGCCGCCTACACGTGGGGCCGGCACAACTACGTCCGGCTCGACCCCTCAGCCGAGCCGGCCCACCTCCTCACGGTTCGGAGGAACCCAGCGTGACAGTGAACGAGCCCGTCCCCGACACCTTCCCCGAGACCTCCGAGAAGAACTTGGACCCGGAGTGGTTCAAGCGTGCGGTCTTCTACGAGGTGCTGGTGCGGTCCTTCCAGGACAGCAACGGCGACGGGGTCGGGGACCTCAAGGGGCTCACGTCCAAGCTCGACTACCTGCAGTGGCTCGGCGTCGACTGCCTCTGGCTGCCGCCGTTCTTCGCCTCGCCGCTGCGCGACGGCGGGTACGACGTCTCCGACTACAAGGCGGTGCTGCCGGAGTTCGGCGACCTCGCCGACTTCATGGAGTTCGTGGACGCCGCGCACGCCCGCGGCATGCGGGTGATCATCGATTTCGTCATGAACCACACCAGCGACCAGCACCCGTGGTTCCAGGCCTCCCGGGAGGACCCGGACGGCCCGTACGGCGACTTCTACATGTGGGCCGACGACGACAAGCAGTACCCCGACGCCCGGATCATCTTCGTCGACACCGAGACCTCCAACTGGACCTACGACCCGGTGCGCAAGCAGTACTTCTGGCACCGGTTCTTCTCCCACCAGCCGGACCTCAACTACGACAACCCCCGGGTCCAGGACGAGATGATCGCGGGCCTGCGGTTCTGGCTGGACCTCGGCATCGACGGGTTCCGGCTGGACGCGGTGCCGTACCTGTTCGCCCGGGAGGGCACCAACTGCGAGAACCTGCCGGAGACCCACGAGTTCCTCCAGCGGGTCCGCAAGGAGATCGACGCCAACTACCCGGACACCGTGCTGCTCGCCGAGGCCAACCAGTGGCCGGAGGACGTCGTCGACTACTTCGGCGACTTCGCCTCCGGCGGCGACGAGTGCCACATGGCGTTCCACTTCCCGGTGATGCCGAGGATCTTCATGGCGGTCCGCCGGGAGTCCCGCTACCCCGTCTCGGAGATCCTCGCCAAGACGCCCGGCATCCCGCACGGCTGCCAGTGGGGCATCTTCCTGCGCAACCACGACGAGCTGACCCTGGAGATGGTCACCGACGAGGAGCGCGACTACATGTACGCCGAGTACGCCAAGGACCCGCGGATGCGCGCCAACGTGGGCATCCGCCGGCGGCTCGCCCCGCTGCTGGAGAACGACCGCAACCAGATCGAGCTCTTCACCGCCCTGCTGCTCTCGCTGCCGGGCTCGCCGGTGCTCTACTACGGGGACGAGATCGGCATGGGGGACAACATCTGGCTGGGCGACCGGGACGGCGTCCGGACCCCGATGCAGTGGACCCCGGACCGCAACGCGGGTTTCTCCTCCGCCGACCCGGGCAGGCTCAGTCTGCCGCCCATCATGGATCCGGTGTACGGCTATCAGGTGACCAACGTCGAGGCGCAGCAGAGCAGTTCGAGTTCGCTGCTGCACTGGACGCGTCGCATGATCGAGATCCGCAAGCTCAACCCGGCATTCGGCCTCGGCAGCTACACCGAACTGCCCTCCAGCAACCCCGCGGTGCTGGCCTTCGTGCGCGAGCACGAGGGGGACCTGGTCATGTGCGTGAACAACTTCTCCCGCTTCGCGCAGCCGACCGAACTGGACCTGAGGCAGTACGGCGGGCGGTATCCGGTCGAGCTGATCGGCGGGGTGCGCTTCCCCTCGATCGGCGAGTGGCCGTACCTGCTCACCCTCGCCGGCCACGGCTTCTACTGGTTCCAGCTCCGCCGGCCCCCCAGGCTGAGCGGAACCAGGCGATCGAAGTAACGATCCGGCAGCCCGCCGCAGGCCCCACCGAAGCCTCCGGGGGCGCGAGTTCGCATCCCGCGCCCCCGGTCGTCTCTGCACCACCGCGTACGGAGAACAGCCCAACGGCCACCCACACGAAGGCGTGACACCCGGGCCCACCGCTCGCGTGCCGCAGCCGCCGCGCCGCCGCAATCCGGAAGACTGACGGACCCGGCCAGACCCGTCGGGCGATCCGCCCAGCTTTTCCGGGGAAAGGGAGTCATGTCCGAAACCTCCCGTTCGCAAGCCCCCCTGCACCGTGACGCCCCCGCCGGCCCCGCCGCGGCGGCCGCCCCGCGGGGCACCGGGGTCCGGAGGACCGCCCTGGGGGTCAGCGAACTCGTCCAGGCGGCGCTGCCGCTGATCGCCGAGTGGCTCCCCACCCAGCGCTGGTACGCCGGGAAGGGCCGGCCGATCACCGGCCTCACCCCCGTGGTCGGCACCCCCCTGCAGGTCGGCGACCCCGCCCTGCTGCACCTGCTGCTCCGGGTCGAGCACGCCGCCACCGCCGGCGCGCCGCACGGGGACCTGTACCAACTGCTGCTCGGCATCCGCTCGCAGGGCCCGGCCGGCATCGAGCCGGCCGCCGTCCTCGGCCGGCTCACCCAGGGTCCGTACGACGGGGCGGCGCTCTACGACGCGGTGCACGACCCGGAGCTCACCGGGCGGCTGCTGGAGCACCTGGCCACCGGCGACCGGTTCGGCTCGCTGTCCTTCCGCCGCACCCCGGGCTCCGGGCTCCCCACCAACCTGCCCGGCCGCGCCTCCACCGCCGAGCAGTCCAACAGCTCGGTCATCTACGGCACCTCGTACATCCTGAAGCTGTTCCGCCGCGTCCACCCCGGCACCAACCCCGACCTCGAACTGTCGCTCGCGCTCTCCCGGGCCGGCTCGACCCGCATCCCCCGGGTCGCCGCCTGGTTCGAGAGCCGCCTGGAGCGCGCCGAGCCGGCCACCCTCGGGCTGCTCCAGCGCTACCTGCCCGAGGCCGAGGACGGCTGGGAGCTCGCCCTCGACCAGGTCGGCCGGCTGAAGGGCGACCCGTCGCCGGGCAACTTCGCGATCGAGGCGCACCGGCTCGGGCGGGCCACCGCCGAGGTGCACCGGGTGCTCGCCCGCTCGATGCCGGTCGCCCGGCTGGACCGCACCCAGACCCGGCAGCTGGCCACCGCGATGGCCGACCGGCTGGACAGCGCGGTCGCCGCCGTCCCCGGGCTGATGCGCTACCGCGGCGCGCTGCGCTCGGCCTTCCAGCAGATGGCCGACGCCCACCCGGACGGCCTGCCGGTCCAGCGGATCCACGGCGACCTGCACCTCGGCCAGGCGATGCGCACCCCGCACGGCTGGGTGCTGCTGGACTTCGAGGGCGAGCCGGCCAAGTCGGTCGCCGAACGGCGCGAGCCGCAGACCGCGCTGCGGGACGTCGCCGCGATGCTCCGCTCCTTCGACTACGCGGCCGCCCACCTGCTGGCCGGCGGGCCGCCCGACCCGGAGCTGGCGCATCTGGCGGCCGCCTGGGCGCAGCGCAACCGGACCGCCTTCTGCGCCGGCTACACCGCGGGCGGCGGCACCGATCCGGCCGCCTCGCCGGAGCTGATGCGCGCGCTGGAGATCGACAAGGCGGTGTACGAGGTGGTGTACGAGGCCCGGCACCGGCCGAGCTGGCTGCCGATCCCGCTGGCCGCGATCAACCGGCTGGCGCTCACCGTCTGACGTCCCCCGTCCCTCCGCCCCGCTCCCAGAGAGGTCCCCCCGTGACGCCGCTCGACCCGCCAGGCCGCACCACCCGCCCCGTGCCGGCCACCTTCCTGGCCGGCCCGGACTCCCCGAAGCGTGAGCCCGCGACCGCCCGGCGGGCCGAGCCGGACCGCACCGAGCCGGACCGCACCGGACCGGACGCCCCCGCGGCCGACGCCCCCGCGCCGGTGCCCGCCGGGGCGCTGCGGCTGCCCGAGGCGCCGCTGCCGCCGGGCGAGGTGGACCGGCTGGTCGGCGGCCAGCACCACGACCCGCACGCCCTGCTCGGCGCCCACCCCGTGCACGGCGGCACCGCGATCCGGGTGCTCCGGCCGTTCGCCGAACGGGTCGTGGTGGAGACCGGGCAGGGCCCGGTGGAGCTCACCCACCAGCAGGGCGGCCTGTTCACCGGCCTGCTCGCCGCCCCGGAGGCGCCCGACTACCGGCTGCTGGTCAGCTACCCCGGCGGCGAGCCGCTCCGCCAGGACGACGGCTACCGCACGCCGCCCACCCTCGGCGAACTCGACCTGCACCTCATCTCGGAGGGCCGGCACGAGCAGCTCTGGCGGGCGCTCGGCTCGCACCTTCGCACCGTGGACGGCGTGCCCGGCACCGCGTTCGCCGTCTGGGCGCCGAACGCCGTCGGCGTGCGGCTGATCGGCGACTTCAACCACTGGGACGGCACCGGCCACCCGATGCGCTCGCTCGGCTCCTCCGGCGTCTGGGAGCTGTTCGTACCGGGCCTCGGCGAGGGCACCCAGTACAAGTACGAGATCCACACCCGGCAGGGCTGGGTGCTGGACAAGGCGGACCCGCTGGCCCGCGCCGCGCAGGTCCCGCCCGGCACCGCCTCGGTCGTCACCACCTCCGCCCACCGCTGGCAGGACGGCGAGTGGATGGCCCGCCGGGCGCGCACCGCGCACCACCGCGCCCCGATGTCGGTGTACGAGCTGCACCTGCCGTCCTGGCGCCCCGACCTCACCACGTACCGCGCCATCGCCGCCGAACTCCCGGGGTACCTGAAGGAGTTGAACTTCACCCATGTGGAGTTCATGCCGGTCATGGAGCACCCGTTCGGCGGCTCCTGGGGCTACCAGGTGTCCGGCTACTACGCGCCCACCGCCCGGCTCGGCGGCCCGGACGACTTCCGCTTCCTGGTCGACACCCTGCACCAGCACGGCATCGGCGTCATCGTCGACTGGGTGCCCGCGCACTTCCCCAAGGACGACTTCGCGCTCGCCCGCTTCGACGGCGAGCCGCTGTACGAGCCGGCCGACCCGCAGCGCGCCGAGCACCCGGACTGGGGCACCCTGGAGTTCGACTACGGCCGGATCGAGGTGCGCAACTTCCTGGTCGCCAACGCGGTCTACTGGTGCGAGGAGTTCCACGTCGACGGCCTGCGGGTGGACGCCGTGGCCTCCATGCTCTACCTCGACTACTCGCGCGACAGCGGCGCCTGGACCCCCAACCGGTTCGGCGGGCGGGAGAACCTCGACGCGGCCGCCTTCCTGCAGGAGATGAACGCCACCGTCTACCGGCGCTGCCCCGGCGTGATCACCGTCGCCGAGGAGTCCACCGCCTGGGACGGCGTCACCCGGCCCACCGACCAGGGCGGCCTCGGCTTCGGCCTCAAGTGGAACATGGGCTGGATGCACGACTCGCTGGTCTACATGAGCAAGGACCCGGTGCACCGCAAGTACCACCACAACGAGATCACCTTCTCGATGGTGTACGCCTACTCGGAGAACTACATCCTGCCGATCTCGCACGACGAGGTGGTGCACGGCAAGCAGGCGCTGGTCGCCAAGATGCCCGGCGACTGGTGGCAGCAGCGCGCCAACCACCGCGCCTACCTCGGCTTCATGTGGGCCCACCCCGGCAAGCAACTGCTGTTCATGGGACAGGAGTTCGCCCAGGGTGCGGAGTGGCACCACGAGCAGGGCCCGCAGTGGTGGGTGCTCGACGAGCAGTGGCCGGCCCACCGGGAGCACCGGGGCGTGCGCCGGCTGGTCGGCGACCTCAACCGGTGCTACCTGGACACCCCGGCGCTCTGGGAGCAGGACAACAGCCCGGCCGGTTTCCAGTGGCTGGACGGCGGCGCCGCCGAGGACAACCTGCTCTCCTTCGTCCGGTACGCCGCCGACGGCACCCCGCTGGTCGCCGTCTGCAACTTCTCCCCCGTCGTCCGGCACGCCCACCGGATCGGCCTGCCCGAGCTGGACGGCCGCGACCAGCTCTGGGAGGAGGTCCTCAACACCGACGCGGTGGAGTACGGCGGCAGCGGAACGGCCAACTCCCGTCCGGTGAAGGCGGAAGCGCTCGCCTGGAACGGTCGCCCACGCAGCGCCGAGCTGGTGCTGCCCCCGCTCGCGACCCTCTGGCTCCGCCCGGCGTGACGTTCTAGGCTCCCCGCCTGAGACGTCGACAGCGGGCGGGGGGCCTTCTGTGGGTTTGGTGCTGGGCTGGGGCTACGTCCTGCTGCCACTGGCCTGTTGGGCCGCACTGGCCCGCACCCGGACGGTCGGCGCGGTGGTCGCCGCCGTCCTGGTCGCCCTGGCGGTGGTCCCGGTCGGACTGGAGCGCGAGTGGTTCCACAGCCGGGCCACCGCCGAGTCCCAGTCCGGCTACCCGCTCGCCGCCGGGCTGGTGGTCCTGCTCGGCACCCTGGCCGAACGGCGGCGGTGCGGACCCCGGCCCGCCCGGGGCTCCGGCCAGCCGGCCGCCGGGGCGACCATCGTGATCGCCGCCCACTCGCTGATCGGCCTCGTCATCGGCCTGCTCTACCAGCTCGCCGTCCACGAACCGTTCTCCCCGGAGCGCTCCGAGCTCTCGCTGCCGCCCGGCCTGGTCGTCCGGCACGACAGCGGACCCGACCACAGCTGCGGCCTGCACGCCTGCCGCCGCGACCTCGTGGTGGCGAGCACCGAGGGACTGCCCGGCGCCGAGGCGGCCCGCCGGCTGCGCGCCCGGCTGGCCGCCGACGGCTGGACCCCGGGCCCGAACGACAGCCTGGTCCACCGGCACGGCTGGCTGCTGGACAAGCGGATCACCCAGCTCACCCTCACCGAGCAGCCGGCCGCGGTGGCCGTCCGGCTCACCGGCCCCGACCGCTTCCCGTGATGACCTCCGGCCGCCCCGGGCGGCCTTCGGCCCCTTGCCCCCCGAGCGCCGCTCTGCTCGCGAACGGGCGTTCCCGGTGCGAGGGTATGGTCGATATGACCACTTCCTGAGACGACGGGACGGAGAGAGCCGCGTGGCGCGCAGCGTGTACGTGACCGGGATCGACCGCGGGGACGGCCGGCAGGCGGTGGAGCTCGGGGTCATGGAGCTGCTCACCCGCCGGGTGGACCGGGTCGGGGTGTTCCGCCCCCTGGTGCACGCCCGGACGCCGGGAGAGCCCTGCTCGGACCACGTGGTCGAGCTGCTGCGCGCCCGGTACCGGCTGGACCTGCCGGCCGCCGAGCTCTACGGCCTCAGCTACGAGGAGGCCGCCGCGCTGCAGGCCGCGCAGGGGCAGGACGAGCTGGTCTCGGTCCTGGTGGACCGGTTCCACGCGCTGGAGCGGCGCTGCGAGGCGGTCCTGGTGCTGGGCACCGACTTCGCCGACACCAACATCCCCGACGAGCTGGCCTTCAACGCCCGGCTGGCCAACGAGTTCGGCGCCGCGGTGCTGCCGGTGGTCGGCGGGCACGGCGAGGACGCCGACGCGGTGATCGCCGAGGTCCGCAACGCCCACCGCGCCTACACCGACCTCGGCTGCGAGACCCTGGCGATGATCGCCAACCGGGTCGCCCCGGCCGCCAAGCAGCCGGTCCAGCGCAAGCTCACCGAGAAGCTGCCGATCCCCGCCTACGTCATACCCGAGGAGCCGGCGCTGGCCGCGCCGACCGTCGCCCAGCTGGTGGACGCGACCGGCGCCGAGGTGCTGCTCGGCGACGCGTCCGGCCTGGCCCGGGACGTCCGCGGCTTCGTCTTCGGCGGCGCGATGCTGCCGACCTTCCTGGACGCGCTGACCGAGGGCGCGCTGGTGGTCACCCCCGGGGACCGCGCCGACCTGGTGATCGGCGCGCTGGCCGCGCACGCCGCCGGCGCCCCGCCGATCGCCGGCGTGCTGCTCACCCTCGGCCAGCACCCCGGCCCCAATGTGATGGCGCTGGCCGCCCGGCTCGCCCCCGGCACCCCGGTCGCGGTCGTCCCCGAGGGCAGCTGGCTCACCGCCGCCGCGCTGACCCACCTGGAGGGCAAGCTCTCGGCGGCCAGCCCGCGGAAGGCCGAGATCGCCCTCGGCCTGTTCGAACTGCACGTGGACACCGATGAGTTGACCAAGCTGATCGACACCGGCCGGTCCGAGCGGGTGACCCCGATGATGTTCGAGCACGAGCTGCTGGAGCAGGCCAGGGCGGTCCGCCGGCACGTCGTGCTGCCGGAGGGCACCGAGGAGCGGGTGCTGCGCGCCGCCGAGATCCTGCTGCGCCGCAACATCTGCGACCTCACCCTGCTCGGCGAGGCCGACGCGGTGCGCCGCAAGGCCGCCGCGCTGGGCATCGACCTGCCGGAGAGCCCGACCACCGACCGCGCCCGGGTGCGGATCGTCGACCCGGCCACCAGCCCGCTGCGCCGCCAGTTCGCCGAGCTGTACGCCAAGCTGCGGGCGCACAAGGGCATGACCGTCGAGCTGGCCCTGGACGTGGTCACCGACGTCTCCTACTTCGGCACCCTGATGGTCCAGGAGGGCATCGCCGACGGCATGGTCTCCGGCGCGGTGCACTCCACCGCCGCCACCATCCGGCCCGCCTTCGAGGTGATCAAGACCTCGCCGGGCGCGGCCATCGTCTCCAGCGTCTTCTTCATGTGCCTGGCGGACAAGGTGCTGGTGTACGGCGACTGCGCAGTCAACCCGGACCCGGACGCCCAGCAGCTCGCCGACATCGCCATCCAGTCGGCCGCCACCGCCGCCAAGTTCGGCGTCGAGCCGCGGGTCGCGATGCTCTCCTACTCGACCGGCACCTCCGGCTCCGGCGCGGACGTCGACAAGGTCCGCAAGGCCACCGAACTGGTGCGCGAGCTGCGCCCGGACATCCTGGTCGAGGGGCCGATCCAGTACGACGCCGCGGTGGACGCGCACGTCGCGGCGACCAAGCTGCCGGGCTCGCCGGTGGCCGGCCGGGCGACCGTGCTGATCTTCCCGGACCTCAACACCGGCAACAACACCTACAAGGCGGTCCAGCGCTCGGCCGGGGCGGTCGCCGTCGGCCCGGTGCTCCAGGGGCTGCGCAAGCCGGTCAACGACCTGTCGCGCGGCGCGCTGGTGCAGGACATCGTCAACACGGTGGCGATCACCGCCATCCAGTCGCAGGAGCGCGGGTCCCAGCCGCGCGGTGAAGGGGGCGCGTCATGAGCGCGGGCACGCGGGTCCTGGTCCTGAACGCCGGCTCCTCGTCGGTGAAGTACCAGCTGATCGACATGCTGGACGGCGACCGGCTGGCCTCCGGCCTGGTGGAGCGGATCGGCGAGGCCGGCGGCCGGCTGGTGCACACCCCGCGCGGCGCGGCGGAGCGGGAGACCGTCCAGGCCTTCCCCGACCACGGCGCGGCCCTCAAGGCGGTCGCCGAGGAGCTGGCCGCCGACGGGCTGGGCCTGGACTCGCCCGAGCTGGCCGCGATCGGCCACCGGGTGGTGCACGGCGGGCTGCGGTTCACCGAGCCGACCGTGATCACCGACGACGTGCTCAAGGAGATCCGCCGGCTGATCCCGGTGGCGCCGCTGCACAATCCGGCCAACATCACCGGCATCGAGGTGGCCCGCGCGCTGCGCCCGGACCTGCCGCAGGTGGCCGTCTTCGACACCGCCTTCCACGCCTCGATGCCCGAGTACGCCGCCCGGTACGCGATCGACAAGGCGGTGGCCGACGAGCACCGGGTGCGCCGCTACGGCTTCCACGGCACCTCGCACCAGTACGTCTCGCGGGCCACCGCGCGACTGCTCGGCAAGGACCCGGCCGAGGTCAACGTGATCGTGCTGCACCTGGGCAACGGCGCCTCCGCCTCGGCGGTGGCCGGCGGGCACTGCGTCGACACCTCGATGGGCCTGACCCCGCTGGAGGGCCTGGTGATGGGCACTCGTTCGGGTGACATCGACGCGGGCGTGGTCTTCCACCTGCACCGGGTGGGCGGGCTGTCGATCGACGGCATCGACGACCTGCTCAACCGCCGCAGCGGCCTGCTGGGCCTGTGCGGCGACAACGACATGCGCGAGATCATGCGCCGCGCCGACGAGGGCGACCCGGACGCGAAGCTGGCCTTCGACGCGTACGTCCACCGGCTGCGCAAGTACATCGGCGGGTACTACGCGGTGCTCGGCCGGGTGGACGCGATCGCCTTCACCGCGGGTGTCGGGGAGAACGCGGCACCGGTGCGGGCGGCCGCCACGGCCGGTCTCGAGGAGCTCGGCATCGCCGTCGACCCGGAGCTCAACTCGGTACGCTCGCGCGAGCCGAGGATCATCTCCCCCGCCCTGCTCCCCTCGGGGGGCAGCGCGCGGGTGGCGGTCGCCGTCGTCCCCACCGACGAGGAGTTGGAGATCGCCCGGCAGGCCTTCGCCCTGGTGCACCAGTTGTCCGAAAACTGACCCCCCGTCGTCTCGATCCGCGGACTCCTGGCCGGCGATTCCGCTCCATTCGCGCCGAATGCACCAATAACACGAACGGATAGACTGATCGATATGCGCCGAGCGAAAATTGTCTGCACCCTGGGTCCCGCGACGGACTCCTACGAACAGCTCAAGGCCATCGTCGAGGCGGGCATGAACGTCGCCCGACTGAACATGAGCCACGGCACCCACGCGGAACATGAGGAGCGGTACCGCAAGGTCCGCCAGGTCTCGGAGGACACCGGCAAGACCATCGGCGTTCTGGCCGACCTCCAGGGCCCCAAGATCCGTCTGGCGACCTTCGCCAACGGCCCGGTGACCGTCGACAACGGCGACGAGTTCACCATCACCACCGAGGACGTCCCCGGTGACCAGCACATCTGCGGAACCACCTACAAGGGCCTGCCGGGCGACGTCAAGCCCGGTGACCCGGTCCTGATCAACGACGGCGTCATCGCCCTGGAGGTCGTCAGCGTCGACGGCCCGCGGGTGAGGACCGTGGTCGTCGAGGGCGGCGTGCTCTCGAACAACAAGGGCATCAACCTCCCCGGCGCGGCCGTCAACGTGCCCGCCCTGTCCGAGAAGGACAAGGAGGACCTGCGCTTCGCCCTGCGTCTGGGCGTCGACATGGTCGCCCTGTCCTTCGTCCGCAACGCCGCGGACATCAAGGACGTGCACGAGGTCATGGACGAGGTCGGCATCCGGGTGCCGGTCATCGCCAAGATCGAGAAGCCGCAGGCCGTCGAGGCGATGGAGGAGATCGTCCTCGCCTTCGACGCGATCATGGTGGCCCGCGGCGACCTGGCCGTCGAGTACCCGCTGGAGCGGGTGCCGCTGGTCCAGAAGCAGCTGATCACCCTGGCCCGCCGGAACGCCAAGCCGGTCATCGTCGCCACCCAGATGATGGAGTCGATGATCCACGCCTCGCGCCCGACCCGCGCCGAGGTCTCCGACGTCGCCAACGCCATCCTGGACGGCACCGACGCGGTCATGCTGTCCGCCGAGTCCAGCGTCGGCAAGTACCCGGTCGAGACCGTCCGCACCATGAGCCGGATCTGCGAGAAGGCCGAGGAGGAGCTGCTCTCCCAGGGCCTCCAGCCGCTCAACCCGGGCCGCAAGCCGCGCACCCAGGGCGGCTCCATCGCCCGCGCCGCGTGCGAGCTGGGCGACTTCCTGAACGGCAAGGCGCTGGTCGCGTTCACCAAGTCCGGGGACACCGCGCGCCGGCTCTCCCGCTACCGCTCGCCGATCCCGGTGATCGCCTTCACGCCGGACCACGCCACCCGCAACCAGCTCTCGCTGAGCTGGGGCGTCGAGGCGCACGTGACCGAGCAGGTGGAGACCACCGACGAGATGGTCGCGCAGGTCGACCGCGAGCTGCTGCGCATCAGCCAGCTGGGCGAGGGCGACACCGTGATCGTCACCGCCGGCTCGCCGCCCGGCATCCCCGGCAACACCAACATGGTCCAGGTGCACCACCTGGGCACCCGCAAGGGCTGAGGCCGCGCGGAACACGCCCGTGGGGCGGTCCCTCCGGAGGGAGGGGCCGCCCCACGGGCGTGCGGGGTCCCGGCTCAGGCGTTCCCGGGGTAGGGCAGGTCGTCGTTGTAGAGCTGCATCCCGGGGATCTTCAGGGTGCCGCCGAACTGGCCCGACTGGATCGCGGTCACCCCGGTCAGCTCGATCCACAGCGGCAGCTGGAGCTGGCCGATCAGGTCGTACAGCCACTGCGGCAGCGGGCCGTCCGGGGTGAGGGTGAGCTCGCCCAGGTCGATCGGGACCGGCAGGCCGAGCACCTTGGACAGGTGGCCGGAGAGCCGCTCCACGTACATGGTGACCGGGCCCTTGCGCATGGTCGAGACCGAGCCCGGCGCGCCCTTGACGTGGAAGGTCTTGCCGTTGCCCTCCAGTGTCGACATGTGCAGGTTCTCGATGTCGACGCTCTCCACCTCGAACTTCAGCACCCGCTTGGTGCCGGTGGGCGTCTGGACGTTGACCACGCCGAGCAGCACGGCGTGGTTCAGGGCGAGCCGGGTGGTCTGCAGGGTCCAGTTCTGGTCCGGGACCAGGATCGGATTGTCGGCCGGCTTGCCGCCGGGGGCCAGCGCCTTGGTGTCGACCAGGCAGTTCGGGTCCTTCGACGGCGTGGCCGAGGGGCTGCCGGAGGCGGTCGGCTTGGCGGCGGCGGACGGCTTCGCCGAGGCGGACGGGGTGCCGGACGGCTTCGGGCTCGCCGGGGTCGTCGGGGCGGTCGGCGTGGTCGCAACGGTCGGCGCGGTCGTCCCCGGGGTGGCGGAGGGCGTGCCCGTGGGCTCGGCGGTTCCGGTCGGCGTGCCGGTGGGCTCGGCGGTCGGGGTGGGCGTCGGGGCCTGGGTCCCGGCGGCCGGGGCCACGGCGCGCGCCCCGGCGGACGGGCTCGCGGTGGCGGTGGGGCTCGCCGGGCCGCCCGGGACGATCAGGTCGGTGACGCCGCCGACGATGTCGTCGATGAGACCGGCCTGGACGACCCCGCCGCCGGCGGCCGTGGGCGTGGTCGCCGTCACCGTCGGTTCCGGCACCGTCGTCGGGGCGGTCGTCGGCCCCGTCGTCGGGGCGGCGGTCGGCGCGGGCGTCCCGGTGGCCGTGGCCTCGGGCAGCGGCACCGACGGGCCGGGGATCGGCGGCGGCAGCTCGCTCTTGGGCACCGGCGTCTCGGCCACCGCGGGCGGCTGCGGCACGGTGTCCGGGGCGGTGGCGCAGGGCTTGCCGGCGGTGGACTCGGCGATCGCCGGGTTCGGCGTGTAGGCGGCGGCCATCAGCAGCGCGGTCGGCACGGCGGCCATCGCCAGCGCCCGGCCGCGCAGCCGGACCCGGACGGGCGTGCGGGGCGCCGCGTGCCGGGGCGAGCGCTGCGCCGGGGCCTGCGGAAGCTCCTCGCGCGGCTCGCTCACCGGATCTCCTTCGGCTCGCCGGCCTGCTGCGCCGGGACGGTCCCCCCGGCGGCGGCCGGGGGCTGCTGGGCGGCGGCCTCGTCGACGGGCACCTCGGCGGCGGCCGCGGCGGCCGGCTCCTCGGCGACGCGCTCGGCGACGCGCTCGGTGACCGCGGCCTCGGCCTCGGCCGGGTCGACGGCCGGCAGCGGTGCCCAGGCGATCATCAGACCGCCGCCAATCAGGCCCGGCAGGATCGACAGACCGAAGCCGCCCAGGTTGGAGACCGGGATCGAGACCAGGGTGAGCAGGGTGGTGGCGATGCCCGCGAAGACCCGGACGACCGGCTGGAACCAACCGGTCAGCCCGAGCACGATCAGCAGCACCCCGATGATCAGCGAGCCCGCGCCGGCCGTGGTGGCCATGGCGATCGTCATGCCGTTCAACGACAGGTTGGCGTACGGGAAGTACATGATCGGGACGCCGGCGAAGATGGCCAGCAGCCCGCCCCAGAACGGCCGGGAGCGGCGGAAGTCGCGGAACACCCGGCGCCCCCACCTCAGGGGGTTCTCGCGTTCGACGGGCCGCGGCTCGGCAAGGGTGCTGGACACGGAGCAGCTCCTCGATGGTGTGACGAGGTGAAACAGAAAGGGGGAGCCCGGGGACGGCGGCCCTCCGGCCACCGCCCCCGGCCCCCGACCCGCCGTCAGGCGGTCAGCCGGTCAACCGAGGAGCCGGCTCAGAAGCACTCGTGGCTGTCGTCGGTGTAGAGGTTGAGCTTCAGGCCACGGAGGTTGAAGGTGCCCGCCGAGGTGGCCCACGCGGTCTGCTTCACACCGGACAGGTCCGCGGTCTCAGCGGCCTGCGCGAAGCCGGTCTTGCCGCTGGGCAGGCCGGAGCCGAGCGCGGACGTCCACTTCTTGGTCGCCTCGCCCTTGAGGGTGGAGGCGTCCTGGCCGATGTTGATGTTGCCGAACTCGGCGTCCGCCTCGAGGGAGTCGAGGTCGATCAGCAGGTTCTTGGCATCGACCTGACGCGTCGCGTCCTCGCTGTCACCGGCCTCCAGGCGCAGGGTGACCTTCGGGAGCTTGAAGGGCAGCGGGATCACATTGGGGTCGGTGACCAGCGACTGGCACAGGCCCTTGATCCGGGCGGTGTCGAAGGCCGAGACCGCGACCGGGTGGGTCGTCTTGTTGGTCTCGACGTCGATCGAGCCGAACTGCGCGAAGTTGGTGCCGTGCAGCTCCTTGGCGGAGACCTTGAACTGCTGGCCCGAGATGCTGAACGAGGCGGCCAGCGCGCTGTTCGCCAGGCCGACGCCGACCGCGGCGGTGGCCGCGAGGCTCGGCACCATCACCAGGGCGAAGCGCTTCCAACGGGTCTTGCCGTAGGTCTTGGACATGCGTGTCCTCCTTCTGGGACGTACATCTCCGGCTCCCCGGTGGCGGATCCCGCACCGATGGGGGCCTGGGATGGGAGAGAGCTACGTCCTCGGTAGCGGAGAGCGCCGTGACTGGACGGGCGATCCCCCCGAGCGACAACCAGCGACCGCGCGGGCAGCGCGGCCGTACGAAGGACAGGAACCGCCGTGGGAGCGGATGACCCCCCTGCCCTCTCGCCGGCGGCGGGGCCGCCGGCCGCCCGGTGGGGATCCCCTCCTCCGGGTCCGCCGACCGGCTGCCGGCGGGGGTCGAAGTGTGGGGACCGGGCGTGCCGATGCTGCTCGAATCCCGGGCGAAGCACAAGGGGTTGCATTACTGACGGGTAATCCCACACGGGCGCAAATGATCATGGAATCAGCGCCCTAGTCACGCAGCGTGACGAAATGGAGGATTGGTGAGGGCGAAATCCCTCGGAAACATCAGTGAAACACCCGTGGACGGTCACATGTCGTGACCGTCCACGGGTGTTGTCAAGATTTGGTAAACCTCAGAGAGGATGACCGGATTGTCGCCAAATCACCAGGCGGCACCGCAGGTCATCAGCCGTGTCACCGACCGGAGTTCAGAACAGCACCCGGGCCAACGCCTGGCGCGCCGCGGTGACCCGGGGGTCCTCCGGGCCGATCACCTCGAACAGCTCCAGCAGCCGCAGCCGGGCGGCGTCCCGGTCCTCGCCGAAGGTCTTGCCGACCGTCGTGACCAGCCGGCCGAAGGCGTCCTCGACGTGCCCGCCGACCAGATCCAGATCGGCCGCCCGCAGCTGGGCCCCGACATCCTTCGGGTCGGCTGCGGCAGCCGCCCGGACCGCCTGCAGGTCCAGCCCCTCGACCCGCTGGAGCAGCTGGGCCTGGGCCAGGCCGACCTTGGCCTCGGCGTTGCCCGGCTGGTCGGCCAGCACGTTCTGGTAGGCCCGGATCGCGCCGCCCAGGTCCCCCTGGTCGAGCGCGTCGTGGGCCGCGGCCAGCGCGGGGTCCTCCGGCCGGCGCGGGGCGGCGCCCTCCGCGCCCCCCTCGGCGGGCGCGCCGCCGGTGCCGACGATGCCGAAGCGCTGCTCGGCGACCAGGATCAGCTGGTCCAGCACCTTGCGGACGTTGGCCTCGTTCTCGGCGCCCTGGAACAGCGGCACCAGCTGGCCGGCCACCACGGCCATCACGGCCGGGATGCCCTGGATGCCGAACTGCTGGGCGATCAGCTGGTTGGCGTCGACGTCGATCTTGGCGAGCACGATCCGGCCGGCGTACTCCTCGGCCAGGCGCTCCAGGATCGGACTGAGCTGCTTGCAGGGCCCGCACCACTCGGCCCAGAAATCGACGACCACCGGCACCTCGGTGGACCGCTGGACCACCTCGGTCTCGAAGGTGTCCTCGGTGACATCGACGACGAGCGGGTACCCGGCCGCGACCGGGGCGTCCCCGGCCGCCTCGCCGGCGGCCGCCTGGCGGGCCCGCTCGGCCCTGGCCTGCTCGGCCTTCTGGGCAGCCTCGCCGGCTGCCTTCACCGCGGCGAGGTCGACCGCACCACGCAGGGCGGCACTGTTGAGACGAGAATTCCGTGGCTGCATGGCACCATCCTCCCCCGCCCGCACCGCTGGTGGGCACCAACCTCCCGGAAAACGCCCCGCGCGGGCTGCGCGGTCCCGATTCCCGGGGTGGCGGAGCCACTCCCCGATAGCCTGAACCGTTCGACGCGGATCCCCATCCGCGCCCGCGCCGCTCCCGTCCCACGGGGACACGGCGCCTGGTCGTCGCTTTCGCTACGAGTCGTAGCGTAACTGGACCCGGGGCACCCGCCGCAAGCCCTGTCCGCCCCTGCCGGACGTGAGGTGGGCCACTTTCCCGCACGGCCCGGCTGACCTGGACACGCAACAGTCGCTACCGTTACCAGCCCCACCCAAGTTACTTACCGGTAAATCGCAAGGAGGCCCGGTGCCGGCCCCCCAGCCACCCGCCCCGGAGAGCCCGGAAACCGCCGCCACCCGAACCAAGGGCCGCCCGCGCAGCGCCGCCGCCGACCGCGCCATCCTGGACGCCACCCGCGAGACCCTGGCCGAGCTCGGCTGGGGCGGGCTCACCATGGGCCATGTCGCGACCCGGGCCGGCGTCGCCAAGACCACCCTGTACCGCCGCTGGCCGTCCAAGAACGAGCTGGTGGTGGACGCCGTCGCCAGCCTCTTCGACGAGCTGGTGATGCCCGACCTGGGCAGTCTGCAGGCCGACATCGAGGCGGTGGTGACCCAGTTCGCCGATCTGCTGGCCCGCCCGGAGACCCAGGCGGCGCTGCTCGCGCTGTTCGCCGAGGGCACCCGCGACCGGCAGCTGCGCCGGCGGATCCGGGAGGCGATCGTCGACCCGCAGAAGCGCCTGGTCCGGCAGGGCCGCACGGCCGCCCAGACGCGCGGCGAGCTGGCCCCGGACGTCGACGAGGCGACCGCCCGCGAGGAGGTCGACATCATCTTCGACACCATCGCCGGGACGGTCGAGCACCGGGTGCTGGTCAGCGGCGAGCCGATCACCCCGGAGTGGACCCGGCGCTTCACCGGCCTGCTGCTCGGGACCTTCCCGATCCCGCCGGCCGGCTGAAGGCACGCGAAGGCCGCCCGGCACCCGCGAGGGGTGCCGGGCGGCCGGAACGGGTCTCAGAACCGGGCGGTCTCCCGGTAGATCCCCCACTCGTCGCGCAGCGCGTTGCAGATCTCGCCCAGGGTCGCCTCGGCCCGCACCGCGTCCAGCATCGGCGGGATCATCGACGCGCCGGACCGCGCGGCGTCCAGCATGGCGTCCAGCCCGGCCCGCACCGCGGCCTCGTCCCGGGCCGTCCTGCGCGCGCCCAGCACCCGGACCTGCTCGCGCTCCACCTCGTGGCTGACCCGCAGGATCTCCAGTTCGGGGGTGACGCTGCGCGGGTGGCAGTTGACGCCGACGACGCGCTTCTCGCCCTTCTCCACCCCCTGCTGGTACTGGAAGGCGGCCTCGGCGATCTCGCCGGTGAACCAGCCCTCCTCGATCCCGCGCAGGATGCCGGAGGTGATCGGGCCGATCGCGTGGTCCTCGCGGCCCTTGTCGAGGATCTTCCGGAAGATCTCCTCGGCCTGCTGCTCGATCCGGTCGGTCAGCGCCTCGACGTACCAGGAGCCGCCCAGCGGGTCGGCCACGTTGGTGACGCCGGTCTCCTCCATCAGCACCTGCTGGGTGCGCAGGGCGATCTCGGCGGCCTGCTCGGAGGGCAGCGCCAGGGTCTCGTCCAGGGCGTTGGTGTGCAGCGAGTTGGTGCCGCCGAGCACCGCCGAGAGCGCCTCGACGGCGGTGCGGACCACGTTGTTGTACGGCTGCTGGGCGGTGAGCGAGACACCGGCGGTCTGGGTGTGGAACCGCAGCCACTGGGCCTTCTCGGTCTTCGCGCCGAACCGCTCGCGCATCCAGCGGGCCCAGATCCGGCGGGCGGCGCGGAACTTGGCGATCTCCTCGAAGAAGTCGAGGTGCGCGTCGAAGAAGAAGGACAGGCCCGGCGCGAAGACATCCACGTCCAGGCCCCGGGACAGGCCCAGCTCGACGTAGGCGAAGCCGTCGGCCAGGGTGTACGCCAGCTCCTGCGCGGCCGTCGCCCCGGCCTCGCGGATGTGGTAGCCGGAGACCGAGAGCGGCTTGTACGCCGGGATCCCGTTCGCGCAGTACTCCATGAGGTCGCCGATCAGGCGCAGATGCGGCTCGGGGGCGAAGAGCCACTCCTTCTGGGCGATGTACTCCTTGAAGATGTCGGTCTGCAGGGTGCCGTTGAGCACCGCCGGGTCGACGCCCTGCCGCTCGGCGGCGACCAGGTACATGCAGAAGATCGGCACCGCCGGGCCGCTGATCGTCATCGAGGTGGTGACCTCGCCGAGCGGGATGCCGCGGAACAGCACCTCCATGTCGGCGGCCGAGTCGATCGCCACGCCGCAGTGGCCCACCTCGCCGAGCGAGCGCGGGTCGTCGGAGTCGTAGCCCATCAGGGTGGGCATGTCGAAGGCGACCGAGAGGCCGCCGCCGCCCGCCTCCAGGATCATCCGGTACCGCTCGTTGGTCTGCTCGGCGTTGCCGAAGCCGGCGAACTGGCGGATGGTCCACGTCCGCCCGCGGTAGCCGGTCGGGTGCAGACCGCGGGTGTACGGGTACTCGCCGGGCCAGCCGATCCGCTCGAAGCCCTCGTAGGCCTGCCCGGGGGCCGGACCGTAGACCGGCTCGACCTCGTCCCCGGAGAGGGTGGTGAAGTCCGCGTCCCGCTTGCGGGCACTGTCGTACCGCTGCTGCCAGCGCTGCCGCCCGCGCTCGATCTCCTCGGCGTCCATGACCCCGAACTCCGCTCCGTACGGCCGCCACACCAGCGGGCGGCACAGCTGTTAGGACGTCCTACTAATTTACTCGGACGTCCTAGTACTTGTCGACGGACGCCCGGTCGAAGCACCGGGAGCATATCCACGGCGGGCGGCTACGGAACGTGCATGCGGAAGGGCGCCCTCCCCGTGCGGGGAGGGCGCCCTTCGGGACTTCGGTCAGACGCCGGCCGGCTGGCGGGCGGCGTCACCGGCGGGCAGCTTGACGGCGGCCTCGGCGACCACCTTGCGCTCGGCGACGAAGGAGGCGAACGGGATGCAGCCGGCGGCCAGGAAGAAGACCATCCGGCCCAGCGGCCACTTGAGCTTCTGGCCGAGCATGAAGGTCACCACGAAGTACCCGATGTAGAGGTAGCCGTGCAGCATCGCGACATAGGTGGTCAGGTCCTCGGCCGCGTCGAAGCCGTACTTCGCGACCATGAAGCCGCAGAACACCAGCAGTGCCACACCGGTCGCAATGGCCAGGGCGCGGTACCAGCCCAGCAGGGGGGTCGCCTTCATCGTCTTCATCGCCTCGCTCGGCAGCATCGGGGGGTACGTCCGGATCCGCGCACCGCTCACACGAGGGTAGCCGCCCTCACGCCTCCGCCCGTGCAGGCCCCTCACCGGACGCCTCGGTGAAGTCGCCCGCCGCCACCCGCAGCGGGCGGAGCAGCTCGAAGACCTCGCGGCACCGGTCGGCCCCGTACTCCTCCAGGCCGAAGTCCATCGCCATGAGCTCCCGGGTGGCGCCCTCGACGACCTCGCGGCCCCGGTCGGTGATCGCGGCGAGCACGCCCCGGCCGTCCAGCGGGTTGGGGCGGCGGGCGACCAGGCCGGCCCGCTCCAGGCGGTCGACGGTGTTGGTGACGCTGGTCGGGTGGACCATCAGCCGCTCGCCGATCTTGGAGAGCGACAGCTCGCCGGTCCGGCTGAAGGTGAGCAGCACCAGCGCCTCGTAGCGGGCGAAGGTCAGCCCGTACGGCTTGAGGACCGCGTCCACGCGGGAGAGCAGGATCTGGTGGGCCCGCATGATCGAGGTGATCGCCGCCATGGCGGGGACGGTCCCCCAGTGGCGGGTCCACAGTTCGTCGGCGCGGGCGATCGGGTCGAAGTCGAGAGCGAGGGGCTTGGCCACCTCCTTACCGTACCGGCGGGCGCGGCGCGGGCTATCAGGCGTCCTGATGGTGGACAAGCGCGACACGTGGCGGGATCCCGCCAGTCGACTCGTCAGGTACATACCAGCACGTTGCGGGGGTGTGAACGGGCGCCAACCACCCCGCCGGCCGGGGTGGTTGACCCCCCGGACGGCGTCCGCCCCGCTATCAGGCGTCGGTTCGGACGGTAACCCGCTGAAAGACGGGGCGATTCGCCCCTTTTGTCACTCCGTTCACCTTCCGCCGCATTGGCGGGACCTGGCCAATCCCTGAACAAGACCTGTCATTTCACTTGTTGGATTGTCATGCTTTCCGCCAGCCCCGTCCGGTGGCCACCGCCCCACTCGCCGGTGACCACCGTGGACCGCACGGAGCAGCACGTCAGCGCCCGTTCCGCCCCTCAGGTGCCAACCCCGGCACCCCGGAACGCGGCGCGACCGCGCACACGCGGTTTCCCGGAAGGACCTGTACGTGAAGCGAAAGCTCGCAGCCGGCGCCGTACTCTCCGCCACCGCCCTCCTCACCGGCGTCATCCAGGTGAGCACCGCCGCCCAGGCCACCCCCACCCCGTCGGTCCAGGCACAGGCCGCACAGCACCGCGCCGACCTGATCGCGCTGGCGAACGGTCAGGGCGGCCCGCTGAGCAAGGCCCTCGGACTCGGCGGCCAGGAGGCGCTGGTCGCCAAGGACGCCGTGGTGGACGCCGACGGCACGCGCCACCTCCGCTTCGAGCGCACCTACGCCGGCCTGCCGGTCCTCGGCGGCGACCTGGTCGTGCACCAGGCCGGCGACGGCTCCGTCAAGGCGGTCGACAAGGCGGTCACCGCGCGGATCACGGTGCCGAGCCTGACGCCGGGGATCCCCGCCGACCAGGCCGCCGCACAGGCGTCCGGCGCCGTGCAGTCCACCGTCGGCATCGCCGCCGACAAGGACGAGTCCCCGGTCACCAAGGTCCACCAGGCCGGCGCCGCCCAGCTGGTGGTCTGGGCCGCCGACGGCAATCCGCGACTCGCCTACCGGACCACCGTGGAGGGCGTCCGCGCCGACGGCACGCCCAGCAGCCGGCTGCTGGTCACCGACGCCGCCACCGGCCAGGTGCTGTCCAGCCACGAGCAGGTGCAGACCGCCACCGGGACCGGCACCGGCGTCTTCGTCGGCACCGTCCCGCTGACCACCACCCAGAGCGGCTCGTCCTACTCGCTCAAGGACGCCTCGCGCGGCGGCCAGTCCACCAGCGACCTCAAGGGCAAGACCTCCGGCTCCGGCACCCTCCTCACCGACACCGACAACGTGTGGGGCGACGGCACCGCCGCCAACCGCCAGTCGGCCGCGGTGGACGCCCAGTTCGGCGCGGCGGCCACCTGGGACTACTACAAGAACACCTTCGGCCGCAACGGCATCAAGAACAACGGCGTCGGCGCCACCAGCCGGGTCCACTACGGCAGGAACTACGTCAACGCGTTCTGGAACGACTCCTGCTTCTGCATGACGTACGGCGACGGCACCAACAACAGCAACCCGCTGACCGCGCTGGACGTCGCGGGCCACGAGATGACCCACGGCGTCACCTCGGCCACCGCCGGCCTGAACTACTCGGGCGAGTCCGGCGGTCTCAACGAGGCCACCTCGGACATCTTCGGCACCATGGTCGAGTGGTCCGCCAACCTCCCCGCCGACCCGCCGGACTACCTCATCGGCGAGGAGATCGACATCAACGGCGACGGCACCCCGCTGCGCTACATGGACAAGCCCTCCAAGGACGGCGGCTCGGCCGACTCCTGGTCCTCCTCGGTGGGCGGCCTGGACGTCCACTACTCCTCGGGCGTGGGCAACCACTTCTTCTACCTGCTGGCCGAGGGCAGCGGCGCCAAGACCATCAACGGCGTCGGCTACAACAGCCCGACCTCCAACGGCTCCACGGTCACCGGCATCGGCCGGGACAAGGCCGCGGCGATCTGGTACCGCGCGCTGACCGTCTACTTCACCTCGACCACCAACTACAAGGCGGCCCGCACCGGCACCCTGAGCGCGGCGGCCGACCTCTACGGCGCCGGCAGCGCCGAGTACAACGCGGTGGCGGCCGCGTGGAGCGGCGTCAACGTCAACTGACGTCCGCGCACCGAGCGTCCGGGGCCCTCAGGGAGGGAGGCCCCGGACGTCTGGTCATTCGCCCGCGTAGCAACGCGGCCCGAGGCCGGCAAGCCCCGCCGCTGGCGGGATCCCGCCAGCGGATCAATCGGCGCATACCCGGCAACTGTCGCACCCACCACCATCCGTAGTGGTCTTGGCGAAACCTGGCCAACCCCCGGCGGCGCCCTGTCCTTTCACGACCTGCATTGTCATGCTTCTGACCAAAGCCCCGTCCGGACGTCCGTCGCCCCCACCCGCCGACGGCGCGTCAGGCCGCACGGGAGCAGCACGTCCGCGCCCTACCGCCCCCTGGCGCCGACCCGGCGCCCCGGTACGAGGCGTGACCGCGCACCCGCGGTTTCGTGGAAGGAACCCGCACGTGAAGCGAAAGCTGACAGCCGGCGCCGTACTCTCCGCCTCCGCCCTGCTCGCCGGCGCCATCCAGGTCGCCGCCGCCCCCGCCCAGGCCGCCCCCGTCCAGCAGCGCGAGTCGCTCATCGCGATGGCGGGGCAGCAGGCCGCGCCGGTGGCGAAGGCGCTCGCCCTCGGCGGGCAGGAGCAGCTGGTCGTCAAGGACGTGGTGGTCGACGCCAACGGCACGCGCCACCTGCGCTACGACCGCACCTACGCCGGCCTGCCGGTCCTCGGCGGCGACCTGGTCGTCCACCAGAAGGCCAACGGCTCGATCGCCTCGGTGGACCGGGCCTTCGAGGGCCGGATCTCGCTGGCGAGCCTCACCCCGGCGCTCTCCGCCGGCACCGCCTCCACCCAGGCCGTCGACTCGGTCCGGGCCACCGTCGGCATCGCCCCGGCCGACGCGGACGCCTCCCCCGTCACCCGGGTCGACGGCGCGAGCACCCCGGACCTGGTGGTCTGGGCGGGCGACGGCAGCCCGCGCCTGGCGTACCGGACGGTGGTCCACGGCGAGCGGGCCGACGGCACCCCGAGCAGCCAGCGGCTGGTCACCGACGCCGCCACCGGCCAGGTGCTCTCCACCCACGAGGAGGTGCAGACCGCGACCGGCACCGGCAAGGGCGTGCACGTCGGGACGGTCACCCTGACCACCACCCAGAGCGGCTCCACCTACCAGCTCAAGGACCCGTCCCGCGGCAACCAGTGGACCGGGAACGCCAAGAGCGGCAACGCGCTGTACACCGACGCGGACAACACCTGGGGCAACGGCACCGCCTCCGACACCCAGTCCGCCGCCGTGGACGCGCAGTTCGGCACCGGCGCCACCTGGGACTACTACAAGAACACCTTCGGCCGCAACGGCATCAAGAACAACGGCGTCGGCGCCAGCAACCGGGTGCACTACGGCAACGCCTACGTCAACGCCTTCTGGCAGGACTCCTGCTTCTGCATGACCTACGGCGACGGCTCCGGCAACGTCAACCCGCTGACCGCCGTCGACGTGGCCGGCCACGAGATGAGCCACGGCGTCACCTCGGCGACCGCCAACCTGACCTACTCCGGCGAGTCCGGCGGCCTCAACGAGGCCACCTCGGACATCTTCGGCACCATGGTCGAGTGGTACGCCAACCTGCCGGGCGACGTGCCGGACTACCTGATCGGCGAGAAGATCAACATCTTCGGCAACGGCCAGCCGCTGCGCTACATGGACAAGCCCTCCAAGGACGGCTCGTCCAAGGACTCCTGGTACTCCGGGATCGGCGGCATCGACGTCCACTACTCCTCGGGCGTGGCCAACCACTTCTTCTACCTGCTGGCCGAGGGCAGCGGCGCCAAGGTGATCAACGGCGTCAGCTACAACAGCCCGACCTCCAACGGCTCGACCGTCACCGGCATCGGCCGGAACAAGGCCGCCGCCATCTGGTACCGCGCGCTGACCGTGTACTTCACCTCCAGCACCAACTACAAGGCCGCCCGCACCGGGACCCTGTCCGCCGCCAAGGACCTCTACGGCCTCGGCACCCCCGAGTACAACGCGGTGGCGGCGGCCTGGAGCGCGGTGAACGTCAACTAGCCGCCGACGGACCACCCCCCGAAAAAACGGCAGGCTGCCGGGGCCCACTGGGAGAGGAGGCCCCGGCAGCCTGCCGGCACGTCGAGGGGAGGGGTCAGGCCGTGGCCGGCACCGCACTCTCGCCGCGCTCCTCCTTGGCGAGCATCCGCTCGGCCACGAAGCCGCCGCCGGGCAGCACCGAGAGGATGAACAGCAGGGCGCCGCGCTTGACGTCCCACTTCTGCGTCTGCCAGGCCATGATCCAGAAGACGACGTACAGGATGAACAGGATCCCGTGGATCATGCCCATCACCGGTACGGCGTTGAAGTCGGTGGTGCGCTTCAGCACCGAGCAGAGCAGCAGGAGCAGGAAGGAGACCCCTTCGGGGCCGGAGACCAGGCGCAGGCGGTGGACGGCGCTGCTGTTCACGATGGGTACCTCGATACGCGGGGGGCTCGGAGATCGCTTGTGAACCGGCTCACAAGCATCCGCTCCATTATCACCGAGCAGATGTGCGGACCTTCCCCCGGGGGTGGTACCGGAGCCCGGCCGCCCGCTTTGTCGCAGACGCGTACCAGAACACCGCCGCCCCCTCCCCCGTCGCGCCCGCCGACCGCTAGATTGCGCCCGTGGCACAGTTTCGACTCCAGGGGTCAAAGACGCTCGCCGTCGACATGACCGGCGATTCCGTGAAGGCCAAGAACGGCTCAATGGTCGCGTACACCGGCCAGATGAACTTCAAGAAGCTCAGCGGGGGCGGTGACGGCCTGCGCGGCATGGTGACCCGCCGGCTCACCGGTGAGCAGATGACGGTCATGGAGGTGAAGGGACAGGGCACCTGCTACTTCGCCGACCAGGCGACCGAGATCAACCTGGTGCGGCTGAACGGCGAGACGCTCTACGTCGAGTCCGACAACCTGCTCTGCACCGAGGGCACGCTGAAGACCGGTACCACCTTCACCGGCCTGAACGGCGTCTCCTCCGGCAACGGCCTGTTCACCACCAAGGTCGAGGGCCACGGCTGGGCCGCCGTCACCTCCCAGGGGCCGGCGATCATCCTGCGGGTCTCCCAGGGCATGCCGCTGCGGGTCGACCCCGGCGCGTACGTCGCCCACACCGGCAACCTCAACCGCTCCATCAAGTCCGGCGCCGGCTGGAGCACCTTCATCGGCGAGGGCGGCGGCGAGGCCGTCCAGGTGGAGTTCACCGGCGAGGGACTGGTCTACGTGCAGCCCTCCGAGAAGCTGACCGTCGGGGGCGACGTCTGATGGCGTTCACGAAGATCAACAACAAGATGATCGAGGCCCGGGTCGTCCCGGGCCAGCGGATGTTCAGCCAGCGCGGCGCGATGCTCGCGTACACCGGCGAGGTGCGGTTCACACCGAACATCACCGGCGGGCAGGGCGGCGTGATGTCGATGATCGGCCGCCGGGTGGCCAACGAGGACACCCCGCTGATGACCGTCGAGGGCCAGGGCACCGTGCTGTTCGGCCACGGCGGCCACCACGTGCACGTGATCGACCTGACCGGCGACACCCTGTACGTCGAGGCGGACCGGCTGCTGGCCTTCGAGGGCACGCTGCAGCAGTCCACCATGTTCATGGGCTCGCAGGGCGGCGTGATGGGCATGGTCCGCGGCCAGGTGACCGGCCAGGGCCTGTTCACCACCAAGCTGGACGGCCACGGCTCGATCGCGGTGATGGCGCACGGCGGCGTCTTCGAGCTGCCGATCACCCCGCACCAGCCGGTGCACGTCGACCCGCAGGCCTATGTCGCGCACCGCGGCCAGGTCCAGAACAAGCTGTCCACCGCGCTCGGGTGGCGCGACATGATCGGCCGCGGTTCCGGCGAGGCGTTCCAGCTGGAGCTGTCCGGCAACGGCACGGTGTTCGTGCAGGCGAGCGAGGAGAAGCTCTGATGTCCTACCCTCCGCAGCCCCCGTACGGGCAGCCGCACGACCCGTACGGCCAGCCGACCCAGCCCGGCTACCCCGCCGCCCCGCCGCCCGGCTACCCGCCGCAGGGCCAGCCGTACCCCCCGCAGGGGCAGCCCTACCCGCCGCAGGGCTACCCCCAGCAGGGCGGCTACCCGCCGCCCCCGCCGCAGGGCTACCCGCCCCAGCCGCCGCAGCAGTACGCCCAGGAGCAGTTCGGCGGCGCGCAGGCCCCGCTGCCCAAGGCGCAGGACGGCTCCGGCCCGGTGGTGCACGACGCGCACAGCCTGCCGTCCAACGACAACGTCAACCCGTACGCCTTCTCGGTGGACCTCAACGGCTCCTACTTCCTGCAGAAGGGCAAGATGATCGCCTACTACGGCGACATCTCCTTCAAGGGCGTCGGCGCCGGCGCGGTGGACCGGATGCTCGGGCAGCACTTCAACTCGCCGATGCACGCGGCGGACTGGGTGGTCGCCGAGGGACGCGGCAAGCTGCTGCTGGCCGACCGGGCCTTCGACCTCAACTCCTACGACCTGGAGGAGGGGAACCTGACGGTCCGCTCGGGGAACCTGCTGGCCTTCGAGACCACCCTGCGGCTCAAGCAGTCGATCATCCCGGGCTTCCTGACCCTGATCGGCACCGGCAAGTTCGTCGCCGCCTCGAACGGGCCGGTGCACTTCGTCGAGCCGCCGATCCGGGTGGACCCGCAGGCGCTGGTCGGCTGGGCGGACTGCCCGGCGCCGTGCCACCACTACGACCACGACTACATGCACGGGCTGATCGGCGGTCTGCGCCGGCTCACCGGGCTGGGCGGGGCGTCCGGCGAGGAGCACCAGTTCGAGTTCATCGGCGCCGGCCAGGTGCTGCTGCAGTCGACCGAGGTGCTGATGGCGGAGCGGGCGGTCGGCCAGGTGCACGCCGAGGCCGGGGTGCCGATGGGCGGGGTGCCGACCCAGCACCCCTCGGGACACGGCACCCAACTGCCGAACGTGAACGTGCCCGGTCTCGGTAACCTGGGCAACCTCGGACGGCGCTTCGGGCTCTGACCGCACGGCCGCGGCGCGGCGGGACGCCCCGTCGCGCCGTGGCCGGATCGCGGCGGCCGACGGACGCGGGCACCGAGAAAGTCGTACAACATTGAACTAAATGCGGTATCCTGGGTCCATGGAGACGCACACGATCGACCCGGCCGACATCTCAGCCCCGCCGTCCGCGGCCCCCGATGAGGCGCGCGCGGAGGAGACCCCCTGGCTGACCGCCCGGGAGCAGCGGTTGTGGCGCGCCCACCTGGAGGTCGCCAAGCTGCTCGACTACCAGCTCAGCCGGGAGCTCCAGCCGCACAGCCTCGCGATCAACGACTACGAGATCCTGGTCGTGCTCTCCGAGGCCCCCGAGCGGCGGATGCGGATGACCGACCTGGCCACCGCGACCCTCCAGTCCAAGAGCCGGCTCTCGCACCAGATCACCCGGATGGAGAACGCCGGCCTGGTGCTGCGCCAGGAGTGTCCGGGCGACCGCCGCGGCCTCTACGCCCACCTCACCGAGCAGGGCTGGGCGACCATGCAGCGAGTCGCCCCGGACCACGTCCGCAGCGTCCGGGCGCACTTCATCGACCGGTTCACCCCGGAGCAGCTGGACGCGATGTACGAGGCGCTGGCCCCGGTCGCCGAGCACCTGCGCGGACTGCGCGGACGCTCCTAGTCCGAGGGCTACTTCAGGCCACCTGCCGCGAGCAGGCCGAAGGCGGCCGCCGCGAGCGCGGTGCGCGCGGCGTGCAGGGCGTTCCAGCGCGCCTCGAACCCCTGCCGCAGCGCGTGCCAGTCCGCCTCGGTGACCGGGCTGCCGGCGGCCAGCCGGGCGTTCAGCGGGACGTTGCCGAGCAGGGTGACGGCGATCGCGGCGGCCGCGCAGAGCGCCGCCGCGCCCAGCAGCCAGGAGCGCGAACCGCCGTCGCCGAAACCGCCCGCGAGGACGGCCCACGGCAGCAGCGCCGTCCCGGCCAGCACCACCAGGAACGGCGGACTGGGCACCGCCTCGTTCAGGTGCCGCATCGCGACGACGTAGGCCCGGTCGTCGAGCCGTGCCAGGCCGCGGACCACGGCGAAGGCGTAACAGAAGCAGAACCCGGCGAACAGGCCGGTGCAGACCAGGGCGAGCAGCATGACCGGACGTGCCACGGCGGCCGAACCTCTCGGTCGTGGGTGCGACCCCCCGGGCGGTGGCCCGGGGGGTCGTACCGGAAGCGGACGGGTCAGATCTCGATCTCGGTGAGGACGGCGCCGCCGGGGCGGCCCGCCGTCTCCTTGACCGGCTCGACGGCCGGACCGGCCGGCGCCCCGGCGGCCTCCGCCGCCGGGCGGCTCTTGATGAACAGGGCGGAGACACCGCCGAGCAGCACCACGGCGGTGCCGATCCAGAGCGCCGGGGCCAGGCCGTCGGTGAAGCTCTGGGCGCTGCCGTAGCCGCCCTCGGCGGTGAAGATCGAGGCCAGCACGGCGATGCCGAAGACGCCGCCGAGCTCGCGGATCGCGTTGTTGGCGCCGGAGGCGATGCCCTCCTCGGCGCGGCCGACCGAGCCGAGCACCAGGTTGGCGACCGGGCCGTAGTAGAGGCCCATGCCGAGGCCGTTGGCGATGAAGCCGGGGATCAGCACGGCGTAGGACGCGGTCGGGGTGACCACCATGGCCAGGTAGAGGATGCCGGCGGCCTGGAGGAAGAGGCCGGCCGCGACGATCGGCTTGCCGCCGATCCTGTCGGACAGGATGCCGCTGGCCGGGGCGGCGAGCAGGGTCATGCCGGTCCAGGTGAGCATCTTGACGCCGGCGCCGAGCGGGGAGGCGCCCTGCACGGTCTGCAGGTACTGGGTGATCAGGAAGATCACGCCGAACATGCCGAAGTACATGAAGAGCGACGCCAGGTTGGCCGCCGTGAAGGTGGCGCTGCGGAAGAAGCGCGGCGGCAGCATCGGGGTGGGCGTGCGCGCCTCCCACCAGACGAAGGCGGCGAAGAACAGCACGCCGGCGACCAGGCTGGCGACGATCTGGCCGTCGGTCCAGCCGCGCTCGCCGGCCCGGACCATGCCGAGCACCAGGCCGAGCATGCCGAGCCCGGCGAGCAGGGTGCCGACCAGGTCGAGCTTGGTGCTCGGGCCGTGGCTCTCGGTGAGCCAGCCCGGGATGAGCGCCAGCAGGACGATGCCGATCGGCACGTTGATCCAGAAGATCCAGGACCAGGAGAGGTTGTTCAGCACCAGGCCGCCCGCCAGCGGGCCGAGTGCGACGGCCAGGCCGCCGATGCCGCCCCAGGCGCCGAGCGCGGCACCGCGCTTCTCGGGCGGGAAGGCGGCGGAGAGCAGGGTCAGGGTGAGCGGCAGCACGATGGCCGCGCCGAGGCCCTGGATGACCCGGGCGGTGATCAGCGTCTCGATGCTGTCGGAGAGCGCGGCGAGCGCGGAGGAACCGGTGAAGATCGCCAGTCCGACCGCGAAGAGGCGCTTACGGCCGAACCGGTCCGCGACCGCCGAAGCGATCATCAGAAAGACCGCGAAGGTCAGGGTGTAGCCGTTGACCGTCCATTCCAGGCCTTCGACGTCCGTGTGCAGTTCCTCGCGGATGCTCGGCAGCGCCGTGGTGACGATCAGGTTGTCCAACGAGGCCATGAACAAGGCGATCCCGACCACGATCGCGGTCCGGACGGGATGCCCGCGGGTCGCCGAATCAGCCGAGAGAGTTACACGTTCGGACATGACGTCCCCTCAGGAGGTACGCGCCTCGCACAAGGGGGGCGCGCTGAGATTAATTAACTTGGAAACCGTTCGGTTCGGCAATCTAGCCGTATGATGGTTTCCATGTCAATCAAACAATCGGCGTCACTCCCCCTGGGCTCCGCCCCGCCGGAGGCCGACGAGGCCGGCTTCCAGGCCTGGATGACCGTGGTCCACGCGTTCTCGCTGGTCTCCAAGACCCTCGACCGCGAGCTGATCGACGCCCACGGGGTCTCGCTGGCCTGGTTCGAGGTCCTGGCCCGGCTGCACCGGCGGCCGGAGGGGCGACTGCGGATGCAGGAGCTCTCCCAGTCCCTGGTGGTCTCCAAGGCCAGCGTCACCAAGCTGATCGACCGGATGGAACTGGCCGGCCTGGTCCGCCGGCAGACCGCCACCGACGACCGCCGGGTGACCTACGCGGTGATCACCGACACCGGCCGGATCACCCTCGCCGCGGCCCTGCCCACCCAGATCGGCAACATCCGCCGGCATTTCGCGCAGTTCCTCTCCGAGGAGGAGCTGAACACGCTGCGCGCGCTGCTGGAGAAGGTGGTGTCCGGCCAGGCGACCCTGGGCGGGCAGTCCGGCTGACGGCTCACTTGGGTGGCTGCAGGGCGTCCCGGTCCAGGTCGTGACCCTCCACCCAGAGCCGGCCGGCCCCGGACAGCAGCGCCCGCCGGTCGTCCTCCGGCGTCCCCGGCCGGGTCGGCAGCAGCGCCGTGACGGCGCTCCGCCCGGCACGGACCGCCGGATGCCGGCGGGCCAGGGCGGCGAGCCCCTGTCCGGGGCCGGCCTCGACCAGCAGGTGGTCCCCGTCGGCCAGCAGCCTGTTCAGCGCCGGACCGAACAGCACCGGGCCCGCCAACTGCCCCGCCCAGAAGGAGGGATCGGCGACCTGCTCGGCGGTCAGCGGACCGCCGCCGGCCGCCGAGTGGACCGGGATCGAGGGCAGGTTGCGGCGCACCGCGGCGAACGAGGGCGTGGAGGCCGCCGCGTACGGGGCGAGCGCCGGGCTGTGGAAGGCCTTGTGGGACTTGGCCGGACGGCAGGTGACACCGTCCGCCTCCAGCGCCCCGGCCACCTTCGCCAGCTCCGCGTCCGGCCCGGCCAGCAGGCACTGGCGCGAGCCGTTGACCGCGCCCACCACCACGTCGCCGAACAGGTACGGCGCCAGCCGGTCCGGCGCCGCCGCGACCGCCAGCATCCCGCCGGGCGGCGCGTCCGCCACCAGCTCCACCCGCTCGCGCACCAGCCGCACCGCGTCCGGCAGGGTGAACACCCCGGCCAGGGTCGCCGCCACCATCTCGCCGATGCTGTGCCCGAGCAGCGCGTGCGGCCGTACGCCCCAGCTCATGACGAGCCTGCCCATCGCGTAGCCGACCGCGAACAGCAGCGGCTGGGAGTACTCGGTCGCGTCGACCGGGTCGCCGGAGAGCCAGACGTCGCGCACCCGCTCGCCGTCGGCCAGCAGGAGCAGCACCGCGTCGACGGCGGCGGTGAACACCGGCTCGTGGCCGTACAGCCCGGCGCCCATCCGCGGATACTGCGAGCCCTGGCCGGGGAAGAGCAGCGCGACGCCCCGGCGCTCGGTCACGGTGCCGCGCAGCACCGGGCCCCCGGTCCGCAGCGCCGCCACCGCCTCCTCCCTGGAGGAGGCCACCAGGCAGCCGCGGACCGGCTCGACCGGCTGCCGGAAGAGCTGCGGCATCGGCACGCACCCGCGTTCCTCGGCCGACTCCAGCGCCCTCAGCGCCTCGTCGCGCATCCGCTCCTCGGTCTCCGCGTCCTGCGCCGACCAGGCGTGCAGGTACGGCCCGACGCCGGGGCTGCGGCTGAGCCGCTCGCCCGGGGGCATCAGCAGCACCGCCCGGCCGTCGGTGGGCTCGGGACCGGGCCGCAGCACCGCGTCGGCCGGCCACACGCCCCAGCCGAACAGCGGACGCAGGTCGCTGATGGCGGAGACCGGCTCGCCCTCGGGGACGGCCGGCGGCCAGGAGCAGGCGCGCAGCAGGCCGAGCACCCGCTCGCCCTCGGCCAGCGCCTCCACGGAGCGGCGCAGCACCACGGCGGAGACGGCCCCGGACCGCGGCTCGTGCAGGCCGACCGCGACCACGGTGTCCGCCTCGCCGCGCTCCAGCGCCCGGCAGGCGGCGAACAGCGCGGCCCGGGAGTCGGCGACCGCCTCCACCGGGTACGGCCCGGCCGGGTCCGCCGCGAACGGGCCGGCCACCACGAAGCGGGTGCGGACCGGCAGCCGCTCGGGCCCGACGCCGAGCCAGGCCAGCAGCAGCCCGGCCCACCCGGGCGCGGCGAGCGCGTCGGCGGCCGCCTCCAACCTGACCATGCCCCTGACAATCGCGCAGTCCTGCTCGACCATGACACCGCCCCACCCTCGAAGTCCACCGGGCCTGACGACGGCCCCGGGCGGTCGACCCTGTCATCCGCCTCTCCAGGTCCGCTGGAACTCCACTGGAGACACCCCGCCACCAGCGGTCCTCCAGTCCGGTTCGAGGGCAGATCGAGCCGCCCGGCGCAGGGTGGGAGGCGGCTGCTGCCCGTCAACCGGCCGGGCGGCCCGGCCAGTTCGAGCAGCGGAGGACGCATGAGGTACGAGGACGTGTACGTAGCGGCGACCGGCAGCGCGCTGCCGCCGGAGGTGCCGGTGGAGGAGGCGCTGGCCGCCGGGCTGGTCGACCGGCGCACCGCCGTCTCGACCGGTGTCCGGGCGGTCACCGTCGCCGGACCGGGCGACTCCCCGCCGGAGCTCGCCGCGCGCGCCGCCGCCGACGCGCTGGCGCGCAGCGGCCACACGCCCGCGGAGGTGCAGCTGCTGCTGCACGCCACCGTCTGGTACCAGGGCCACGACCTCTGGCCGCCGGCCTCGTACGTGCAGCGGGTGGCGATCGGCAACCAGTGCCCGGCCGTCGAGGTCCGGCAGATGTCCAACGGGGGCATGGCCGCGCTGGAGCTCGCCGCCGCCTTCCTCGGCTCCCCCGCCGGGCAGCACGGCGCCGCCGCGGTGCTCACCGCCGCCGACCGGTTCGCCGGGCAGCACTTCGACCGCTGGCGCAGCGACCCCGGCACGGTCTACGGGGACGGCGGCTCGGCGCTGGTGCTCAGCCGCCGGGGCGGCTTCGCCCGGCTGCGCAGCCTGGTGACCGTCTCCGACCCGGAGCTGGAGGGCATGCACCGGGGCGACGACCCGTTCGGAACCGGCCTCGGGGGGCTGCGCTCCCCGATCGACCTGGACCCGCTGAAGCGGCAGTTCCTGGCCACCGCCGGCAAGTCCTTCGTGCTGGCCCGGACCATGGCCGGCCAGGACACCGCGCTCAAGCAGGCGCTGGCCGAGGCCGACGCCGGCCTCGACGACATCACCACCCTGGTCCTGCCGCACTTCGGCCGGCGCCGGCTGCAGGCGGTCTTCCTGGAACGCCTGGGCATCGACATCGCCCGCACCACCTGGGAGTTCGGCAGCGGCGTGGGCCACCTCGGCGCGGCCGACCAGTTCGCCGGGCTGGACCACCTGGCCGCCACCGGGCGGCTCCGGCCGGGCGACCGGTGCCTGGTGATGGGCGTGGGGGCGGGGTTCACCTGGTCCTGCGCGGTGCTGGAGATCGAGCACCGGCCGGCCTGGCTCGACTGACCGGGACCGGACCGGACCGACGCGGACGAGGGAGGGACCGCCCCACCGGGGGCGGTCCCTCCCTCGTCCGGTCCCGCTCAGTCCTCGACCGTGGCCACCGCGCGGGTCCAGCCGGCGCCGGCCCGGGCGATCTTCACCGGGAAGCAGGTCAGCGTGAACCCCGACGGCCGGGGCAGCGCGTCCAGCCCGCCCAACCGCTCGATCTGGCAGTACTCGCGCTCCCGCCCGGCGAAGTGCGCGGGCCAGAGCACCGAGCGGTCGCCGGTCTCCCGGTAGCGGCGGATGATGTCCGAGAACGGCGCGTCCAGGCTGAACGCGTCCGTCCCGATCACCTTGACGCCGAAGTCCAGCAGGAAGTCCACCGCCGAGCCGTCCAGCCCGGTGAACTCGGTGAAGTACCGCTGGGTGCCGACCCAGGCGGAGGCGCCGGTGTGGATCAGCGCGATGTCCAGCGGCTGCGGCCGGTAGCCGATCCGGGCCAGCTCCTCGGCCAGCACGTCGGCGCCCACCGCGCCGGTCCCGGCGCCGCGCACGTCCAGGACGAAGGCCGGACGCTGGAACCAGTCGAGCGGCATCTCGTCGATCGTCCGCGGCGGGCCGCCGTGCCCGGTCCGGGTGCCGTAGTGCGAGGGGGCGTCGACGTGGGTGCCGATGTGGGTGCTGACGGTCAGGATGTCCTGGTTGAGGAACTCCCCGTCCGGCAGGACCGCCGGGTCGAGGTCGACCCCGAACTGCTCGCGCATCCCGTCGGTCATGTAGACGGCCGCCTCGGCCGGCGTCATGACCTTGTGCTCCATCGGTTCCGCCTCCCAGAAGTCGGCGTCGATGGGCGAGGACAGGTCGATCAGTCGCATGCTCTCGTCTCCCGCAGGGTTGTCGGTCGGTTCACGCGGTCGCGGTGGTCAGCGGACGCGCTTGCGCAGCTCGGTCCGGTCCACCTTGGTGTTGGCCAGCCGGGGCAGCTCGTCCAGCGCCTCCACCCGGTGCAGCCGCTGGTGCGGCTCCACCAGGGCGTTGACCCGCTCGCGCAGCCCGTCCAGCAGCTCCGCCAGGGCCCGCGGGCCGGCCGGGCGGTGCGCCGGGCGCAGCACCACGAAGGCCACCGGCACCAGCCCGCCGTCCTGCGGGGCGTCCACCACCGCGCACTCGGCGACCTCGGGCTCCTCGGCCAGGAAGCACTCGATCTGGCCGGGGGCGACCAGGACGCCGCCGGTGGTGAAGACGTCCCGGACCCGGTCGAGGAAGAACAGGCTGCCCTCCTCGTCCAGGTAGCCGACGTCGCCGGTGGAGAGCCAGCCCTCGGCGTCCACGGCCTCCTCGGGCTGCGGCACCAGGTAGCCCGTCATCACGTTCGGGCCCTGCACCTGGATCTCGCCGATCGCGCGCGGGGCCACCGGGAGCCGGGACTCCAGGCCGACGATCCGCAGCCGGCTGCCGGGCAGCGGGCGGCCCACCGAGCCGGGCCGGGGTGCCGAGAGCAGGTCCGAGGCGGCCAGCGAGGAGGTCTCGCACATGCCGTAGCCCTGGAGCATCGGGACGCCGAACTGCCGGTCCAGCGCGCGCAGGACGGTCGGGCGCAGCGGGAAGCCGCCGGACGCCACCATCCGTACGGTGCGCAGCTCCAGTTCGCCGAGCCGGGGGTGGCCGGAGAGCTGGATCAGCCGGAACGGCAGGGTGTAGAAGTGCGTGGCCCGGTACTCGTCGGCGTGCCCCACCGAGTCCACCACGTCCCCGCCGGAGAGCACATGGGTGGCGCCCACGTGGGTCGAGGCGTTCATGTGCATCGGGTGGTAGAGCGGCAGCCCGTTGAGCACCACCGAGCCGGCGTCCTGCTCGTGCGCGGTGGAGAGCTGCACGGCGCCGGTCAGCAGGTTGCGGTGGCTGAGCCGCACCGGCTTGGGCTTGCGGGTCGAGCCGCTGGTGAACAGGACGCAGGCGGTGGCCTCGCCCTCGCTCGGCACCGGTACCGGGCCGGACGCGTCGGCGGCCAGGAGGTCCAGGACCGACGGGACGCCGTCCTGGGCGGGGCCGATCAACAGCACGTGCTCAAGGTCGGGCAGCCGGTCGCGCAGCGGCGCCAGCCGCTGGTACACCTCCGGCGTGACCACGGCGGCCCGGGCCCGGGACAGGCTGAGCGCGTGCTCCAGCATCTCGGCGCTGTACATGTGGTTGGCCGGGTTGACCACGTTGCCGCTGCGGATGATGCCGTAGTACAGCGCCGGGAACTCGGGGACCAATGCCATCGAGAGCAGGACGAGCGCCCCGTCCGACCCGAGCAGCCCGGCCAGGCCGCGGGCGTAGGCGTCGGCCTGGCGGTCGAGTTCGGCGAAGGTGACCCGCCCGGCACCGGGGACGATCACGGCCGGGTGGTCGCCGAACCGCTCGGCGGCCCGGGTGAGCAGCCCGTCCACGCTGCCGCCGGGGACCGGCGGGAGCTCGGCGCCGTGGCTGAGGAACGGCTCGGTGGTCGGGTCGGTCACAGGTTCTCCCCGGGGGTGGCGTGGGCGCGGGCGTGGCGGAGCGTGGTGAGGCTGTTGGTGCCGAGCGCGTTGCGGACGGCGGCCCGGGCCTCGGCGTACGTGGTGTCCGGCCCGAAGGCGGCGGCCAGCGCGGCCGGGTCGAGCACCACCGAGTGGCGCGAGGAGACGCGGACGCCGCCCTCCACCGGGGTGAACAGCCACTGCCCGGTGTGCGCCGTCATCACCGGCGGCAGGCCGGTCTGCTTGTAGACGATGCGGTCCGGGAAGCAGAGCCGGACGGACTTGGTGGTGTGCGTGGAGCCGTCGGCCGCGAGGGTGTCCATCTCCATGGTCTGGACGCCGTCCTCGTCCTCGCCGAGGTCCAGCCGGGTCACGTGCGGCAGCCGCTGCGGCCACAGGTCCGCGCGGTGCAGGAACGCGTAGACCTCGGCCGGGTCGGCGCCCGGCATCTCCTCGGTGTCCTCGAAGGTGAAGGACAGCTCACCGGCGGTGTCGCCGAGTTCGGCGGCGGCCCGGAGGGCGGCCAGCTCGGCGGTGGAGTTCCGGTCGCAGGCCTCCTCGATCCAGCGGACGGCCTGCTGGTCGTTCTCGTCGACGGCCCGCCAGAAGTGGTCGAGCTCGACCAGGGTGGATCCGTCGGCCTGCTCGGTGAGCCGCCAGGCGCCGCCCATCGCGGCCACCGGGCTGCTGGAGCGCTCCTGCCGGAAGACCACGCCGAGCCCGGCCGGGTCGAGCCGGCGGTGCGAGGTCCAGTTCCGCACCTCGCCGTTGGCGAAGGCCCAGAGCCGGATCCGCTCCTGGCCGTCGACCAGTTCGAGCTGCTCGGCGTGCACGGTCGGCCCGAAGACCTGGGGCCAGGCGGTGACGTCGGCGACCAGGTCGTAGACGGCCTTGGCGGGTGCCGCCACGGTGATCGAGTGCGTGACCTCGTGGGTGGCGCCGGTCGCGGGCAGGCCGGCGTCGGCGGTGTTCTCTGCCATGGGTACTTCCCCCTCGTGGATCGTGCCGGTCGATGGTGCGGGCCGGTCAGTAGTTGCCGAGGCCGCCGCAGACGTTGATCGCCTGCGCCGTGACGGAGGCGGCCAGGTCGGTGGTCAGGTAGCCGACCAGGCCGGCCACCTCCTCCGGCGTGGTGTAGCGGCCCAGCGGGATGCGCGCCTCGAAGCGCCGCAGGACGTCCTCGGGGGTGGTGTCCCAGACGGCGGCGTAGCCCTTGCGGACCTCCTCGGCCATCGGCGTCTCGACGAAGCCCGGGCAGACGGCGTTGACGGTGATCCCGGTCTTGGCCAGCTCCAGGCCGAGCGCCTTGGAGAGGCCGACCACGCCGTGCTTGGACGCGGAGTACGGCGCGGCCAGCACCACGCCCTGCTTGCCGCCGGTGGAGGCGATGTTGATGATCCGGCCGCGGTCCAGCTCGCGCATCCGGCCGGTGGTGAGCACCTCGCGGGTCATCCGGAAGGTGCCGTTGAGGTTGGTGTCGATCACGGCCTCCCAGAGCTCGTCGGCGAGCTCCGCCGTGGTGCCGCCGCCGCCCCGGCCGGCGCTGTTGACCAGCACCTCGACCGGACCGAACCGCTCCACCGCGGCGGCGGTGAACTCGCCGGCGCTCCGTACGTCGCGGACGTCCAGCCGGGCGCCGCCGGCCTGGACGCCCTCGCCCACGAGCTCCTTGACGGTGGCCTCGACCACCGCCTCGTCGCGCGCGCCGATGAACACCCGGTACCCCGCCGCGCCGAGGTGCCGGGCCACCGCCAGGCCGATCCCGCTGGTGCCGCCGGTGACCACCGCGCTGCCGCGGTTCCGCTCCCCGCCCATTGCCACTCCGTCCGTCCGTTTCCGTGTCCGGCCCCGCGAACGGGCCGGCGCGGTCTCGATGCTCACGGGCGCCCCTCAAGGCCCGCTGGAGCCGGGCTGGACCCCCGCACCGCGTCCAGCCCGGCTCCAGCGGACCTCCAGCGGCGCCGGACAGGCTCGACGGGCGCCGGAGCTCCCGTTCCGGGGACAGACCCGAGGAGACGTCAGATGACCGCACTGTTCGACACCGCGACGACCACCGGGGCCGTCGACACCGCGCTCCACCTGGAGATCCAGCACTTCTACGCCCGCCACATGCAGGCCGTGGACCTGGGCGACGTCGCCGCCTGGGCGGCCGGCTTCACCGAGGACGGCGTCTTCTCCACCAACGCCTTCCCGGAGCCGGTGGTCGGCCGAGCGGCGATCGAGGCCGCCACCGCGGCGGGCGAGGAGGCCCGCAGGCCGACCGGGGTGATCCGCCGGCACGTGCTGACCACGCTGGCCGTGGAGCCGGCCGAGGACGGCTCGGTGCGCACCCGCTCCTATGTGATGGTGCTGGAGACCCTGCCGAAGTCGCGCACCGGGATCTACTGCAGCACCCTCTGCGAGGACGTCCTGGTCCGCGGTGAGCACGGCGGCTGGCTGGTCCGCAGCCGGCACATCCTGCGCGACGACCTGATCGCGCGCGACTGAACCCGCCCGCCGTCCGCCCCCGTCGGCCTCGCCGGCGGGGGCGGCGGGCTGTCGGCACGCCGTCGGTGCGGCTTCGGCTTCGGCTTCGGCTTCGGCTTCGGCTTCGGCGGATCTTCGGCGGACGGTCCGCCCGCTCCGCGCCCGGCAACGGGAGAAGCGCCCGGACCTGGGGTCCCCCCCCCACCCCCCGCAACCCCCACCACCCGTTGATCGC
>NZ_JBEOSF010000028.1:0-104704 GCF_040302725.1 Kitasatospora sp. NPDC097605
TTTCCCCCTTTCCCCCCCCCCGCCCCTCTCCCGATGTGGACGCCGCCGAACAATCATTCAAAGCCGCGGCCCCCAGCGATTCGCTGGGGGCCGCGGCTTTTTTGCGTATGTGCGCAGGTGTGCACGACCCGGCAGAACGGGACTTCCGCCCAGACGCGGGGTGTCCCGGGATGCCGGACAATGGAGATGGTGAACGGCCAGAAGGCCGGCGCCGAACCGCGTGAGGGCAGTGGTGTTGCCCGGTGCGGTGGAGATGAAGCAGCAGAAGGAGTCACCACGATGGCGAACCAGCCTCAGGACCGTCCCGAGCGTCGATCGGACGACGGCCGCGGCTACGAGCCCCGGTCTCGCGGGGGCTGGTCGAACGACCGTGGTCCGCGCCGCGACGACCGCCGCGACGACCGTGGCGGCCGTGACGACCGCGGCGGGTTCCGTCGCGACGACCGCCCCTCCGGTGGGTACGGCCGGGACCGCGATGACCGTGGTGGCGACCGCGGCGGGTTCCGCCGTGACGACCGCCCGTCCGGCGACCGTGGCGGTTTCCGCCGCGACGACCGTCCCTCGGGCGGCTACGGCCGGGACGACCGTGGTGGCGACCGCGGTGGGTTCCGTCGCGATGACCGTCCGTCCGGTGGTGGTTTCCGCCGTGACGACCGTCCCTCCGGCGGTTACGGCCGTGACCGTGACGACCGTGGTGGCGACCGCGGTGGGTTCCGTCGGGACGACCGGCCGGCTGGTGGCGGCTTCCGCCGTGACGACCGTCCGAGCGGGTTCCGTCGCGATGACCGTGATGACCGTCCGCGTCGCGACGACCGCCCCTCGGGCGGCTACGGCCGCGATGACCGTGGCGGCGACCGCGGTGGGTTCCGCCGCGATGACCGTCCGTCCGGTGGTGGCTTCCGCCGTGACGACCGTCCCTCCGGCGGTTACGGCCGGGACCGTGACGACCGTGGTGGCGACCGCGGTGGGTTCCGTCGGGACGACCGGCCGGCTGGTGGCGGCTTCCGCCGCGATGACCGTCCGAGCGGGTTCCGGCGTGACGACCGTGATGACCGTCCGCGTCGCGACGACCGTCCCTCGGGCGGCTACGGCCGGGACGACCGTGGCGGCGACCGCGGCGGCTTCCGCCGTGACGACCGTCCGTCCGGTGGTGGCTTCCGCCGTGACGACCGTCCCTCCGGCGGTTACGGCCGGGACCGTGACGACCGTGGTGGCGACCGCGGTGGGTTCCGTCGGGACGACCGGCCGGCTGGTGGCGGCTTCCGCCGCGATGACCGTCCGAGCGGGTTCCGGCGCGATGACCGTGATGACCGTCCGCGTCGCGACGACCGCCCCTCGGGCGGCTACGGCCGCGATGACCGTGGCGGCGACCGCGGTGGGTTCCGTCGGGACGACCGTCCGTCCGGCGGTGGCTTCCGCCGTGACGACCGGCCGGGCGGTTACGACCGTGGCGGCCGTGACGACCGGGGCGGCTACCGTGGCGGCCGTGACGAGCGCGGCGGCGACCGTGGCGGCTTCCGTCGCGACGACCGTGGTGACCGTGGCGGTTACCGCGGTGGCCGTGACGAGCGCGGCGGCCGGGACCAGGACGACCGCCGGGGCAACTACGAGCCGGTCAAGCGCCTGCCGATCCCCGAGGACGTCACCGGCTTCGAGATCGACGCGGACGTGCGCCAGGAGCTCAAGAGCCTGCCCAAGACCCTCGCCGACGACGTCGCCCGCAACCTGGTGATGGTCGCCCGCCTGCTCGACAGCGAGCCGGAGGAGGCCTACCAGTACTCGCGCGTCGCGCTGCGGCTGGCGTCCCGCGTCGCCGCCGTCCGTGAGGCGGCCGGCTTCGCCTCCTACATGACCCAGCGCTACTCGGAGGCGCTGACCGAGTTCCGCGCCGCCCGCCGGATGACCGGCCGGGCCGACCTGTGGCCGGTCATGGCCGACTGCGAGCGCGGCCTGGGCCGCCCGGAGCGGGCGCTGGCGATGGCCGGTGAGCCCGAGGTCAAGCAGCTGGACAAGGCCGGCCAGGTCGAGATGCGCCTGGTCGCGGCCGGCGCGCGCAGCGACATGGAGCAGTTCGACGCGGCCGTGGTCACCCTGCAGAGCCCCGAGCTGGCCTCGCCCGCCGTGCACGCGTGGACCGCGCGTCTGCGGTACGCCTACGCCGAGGCGCTGATCGCGGCCGGCCGTGGCGAGGAGGCCCGCGACTGGTTCGCCAAGGCCGTCGAGGCGGACACCGACGGCAGCACCAACGCCGCCGAGCGCCTCGCCGAGATCGACGGCGTGGAGTTCGTGGACGCCCTCGACCCGGAGCTCGCCGAGGAGGAGGCCGAGCAGGCCGCCGCCGAGCCGGCCCGGCGCAAGGGCGGCGAGGCCTCGGACGAGCAGGTCATCTTCGAGGACGAGGAGGACGTCGAGGAGTACTACGACGAGGACGACCTCGAGATCGACGAGGACTTCGACGGCGTGGTCCCCGAGCGCTCCCTCGACGCCGAGAAGGCCGAGAAGGCGGAGAAGGCCGAGCAGGACGAGACGGCCGACGAGGCCGCCGAGGCCGACGCGACCGAGAAGGGCGTCGAGTCCGACAAGTAAGCGCCGGACCTGACGACGAGTGAGGCCCTGCCGCGCCCCGGGAGATCCCGGAGTGCGGCAGGGCCTCACTGCGTTCCGGGCCCGATCGCCCGGCGCTTCCCCGAAGGCGCGTCAGCCGAGTTCGAGGTTGCGCAGCACCAGCCCGGTGGCCGGCTTCGGGCCGAAGGAGGTGGATTTGCGCGGCATGGTGACGCCCTGTTCGGCGAGCCGGCGGACCACGCTCTCCCGCACCGGGTGCAGCAGGACGGCCGTCCCGCCGCTGCGGGCGGCCTCGCGCTCGGCGGCCGCCGCGGTGTGCAGATAGCCGATGTCGTCGGGGCCGTCGGGGACCCGCCAGGTGTGGTCGAGCAGGGTGGCGTGCAGCACGGTGGCGTCCAGGTGGCGCCACTCCTCGGGCTTGTCGTGCGGCACGGTGGCGTCGAGCAGGGTCTCGTCGGGGTCGCCGACGAGCCGGTAGACGCCGTCCCCGCCGGTCAGCAGGAAGCCGCTGCCGCCGTGCCGCTTCTGCTCGGCGAGCGCCTGCAGGGCGGTCTCCAGCGGGCCGGGGACCTCCTTGACCCGCCACTGGTCGCCGAGCCGCTGCAGGGCCTCGGCGACCGGCAGGCGGTACAGCACCCGGTGGATGGCCCGCACCCGCAGCGGGTAGCGGGCGGTGTCGACCAGCAGCACCAGGCCGCGGTCCCAGGGGCTGCGCGGCAGGTGGCGGTGCTCGCGCTGGAGCCGCAGGTACATCTCCCAGCGGTGGTGGCCGTCGGCGATCAGGGCCCGGCAGGTGGCCAGGTCGCGACCGACCTCGGCGATCTCGGCGGGGTCGGTGACCGCCCACAGGCGGTGGTGGGTGCCGTCGGAGGTGGTCGTGGTGAGCAGCGGTTCGTCGTGCACCGCGCGTTCGACCACGTCGGACGCCCCGCCGCCGCCGCGGTAGGTGAGCAGCAGCGGTTCGAGGTTGGCCCGGGTGGTGCGCATCAGGCCGACCCGGTCGGCGACCGGCCGGGGCATCACGTCCTCGTGGGGGAGGACCACGCCGGCCTCGCTGCCGCTGATGGCGAGGGCGCCGATCAGCCCGCGCTGCAGCAGCTCGGGGGCGTCGTCGGAGGCGGGCACCCGCTGCTCGTAGACGTACAGGGCCGGCACCGGGTCGGGGGCCAGGACGCCCTCGCGCTGCCACTCGCGCAGCAGCCGGGCGGCGTGCCGGTAGCGGGTGTCGCGGTCGGGGCGGTCGCCGGTGTCCTCCGGTTCGGGGCGCGGCAGGATCAGCCGGACGACGTTGTGCGGGTCGGCGGTCTCCAGGTCGAGCCTGCGGCCGGGGTCGACGACGTCGTACGGCGGTGAGGTGACGGAGGCCAGGGTGCCGACCCGGTCGGGGACGTACCTGAGGCCGCGGAAGGGGGACAGGGACAGTCCTGCGGTGGCGACGTGCCCGGGATCGCCGGGGCCGCCGTGCGGAGACTCCGCTCCGCTTTCTGCACTGGGTGTGCTCATTCTGGGCATCGTAACCGGGTACGCGTTGTTCAGAGATCGGAACGCCCGTGCCGGTCCGGCGGCGGGTGTCGGGACCGAGGGCGAGGTACGGCGTGGACGAGCGCGACGAGCGGGTGGACGACGGCGCCGGTGGCGGCGGTGTGCCTGAGCAGCAGCGGAGATCCGGGGAGCCGGTGGGGGACGTCTACGAGTGGTTCCGCCGGGGTGTGAAGCTGCTGGCCCAGGGCAATCCGGCGGCGGCCGAGCAGCTGCTGGCCCGGGCGGCCGCGGTGGAGCCGGCCTCGCGCAGCATCCGGGAGGCACTCGCCCGGGCGCAGTACGACGCGGGCTCGTACGCGGCGGCGCTGGAGAACTTCCGGACGGTGGCGCTGGCGGATCCCTCGGACGACTACGCTCAGTTCGGGTGGGGTGTGGCGGCGGCCCGGCTGGGGGACTTCGAGACCTCGGCCGAGCACCTGGCCCTGGCCGTGGCGATGCGGCCGGAGACCGACCACTACCGGGCCGCGCTGCGGCAGACCCGGGCGACGCTGGCGGCCCGGGCCGGGGCGTTCGGTCCGCTGCTGCCGGGGGCGTCGGGCTACCTGGAGCCGCCGGCCGGGACGGTGGCCCCGCCGCGGCGCACGGAGTCGCCGGAGGACCGGACTTCCGGACCGGAGCCGGGAACCACGGGGGGCCCGGAGCCGACGGGTGAGCGGGACCGGCGGGACGGCTGAGCCCGGACGGCCGGTGCCCGCGGCGCCGACGGCACCGAAGAGCACCGACGAGCACGACTGATGCGATGAGTGAGGTAGAGCAGGCATGACCGAGACGGCCACCACCGTGCGACGGACCGCCCCGGGCGGCAGCGAGCTGCCGCTGACCGAGGCGTACGACACGGCACTGCTGGACCTCGACGGCGTGGTGTACGCCGGACCGGACGCGATCGAGCACGCCGTGGACTCGCTGGCGACGGCCCGCGCGGCCGGGATGCGGCTGGCGTACGTGACCAACAACGCCTCCCGCCCGCCCCGGGTGGTGGCCGCGCACCTGACCGAGCTGGGGGTGCCGGCCGAGCCGGCGGACGTGATCAACTCCGCGCAGGCGGCGGCCCGGGTGCTCGCCGAGAAGCTGCCGGCCGGCGCGAAGGTGCTGGTGGTGGGCGGTCTGGGGCTGGAGGAGGCGCTGGCCGAGCGCGGCCTGGTGGCCGTCCGGACGCTGGCGGAGGAGCCGCTGGCGGTGGTCCAGGGCTTCGACGCCTCGGTGGGCTGGACGCACCTGGCGGAGGCCTCGTACGCGGTGCAGTCAGGGCTGCCGTGGGTGGCGTCCAACACCGATGTGACGGTGCCGACGGCGCGCGGGATAGCGCCGGGCAACGGGATGCTGGTGGCGGCGGTCCGGGCGGCGACCGGGGTGGAGCCGGAGGTGGCGGGCAAGCCGCTGCCGCCGATGCACCGGGAGACGGTGCTGCGGACCGGCGCGAAGCGGCCGCTGGTGGTCGGCGACCGGCTGGACACCGACATCGAGGGCGCGTTCAACGGCGGGGTGGACAGCCTGCTGGTCTTCACCGGGGTGACGACGGCGGCGCAGCTGCTGGCGGCCCCGGCCGAGCACCGGCCGACCTATCTGGCGGCGGACCTGCGGGGGCTGCTGACCGGGCACGCGCCGGTCATGGCGCGGCCGGGCGGCGGGTTCTCCTGCGGCGGGTTCGTCGCGGTGGCGCAGGACGGCGTGCTGCGGCTGGAGGGCGTCGGGGCGGACCGCTGGGACGGGCTGCGGGCGCTGTGCGCGGCGGCGTGGACGGCGCTGGACGCGGACGGCGAGCTGGCGGACGGCCGGAAGGCGCTGGCCGAGCTGGGCTTCTGAGCGAGGGCCGGCCGGGTCAGAGCAGGGTGCGCAGCCGCAGCAGGTCGCGGAAGCCGGCCTCCAGCCTGACCCGGCCGGTCGCCCAGGCGGACGCGAAGTTGAGCCGGCCGCCGACCAGGGCGACCAGGTCGTCGCTGCTCATGGTGAGCCGGATGTCGGCCTTCTCGGTGGGGCCGCCGGGGGCCTCCTTGAGGTCCTCGATGCTGCCCCCGCGCAGCCGGCCGGTGAAGCTGAGGTCGAGGTCGGTGATCCGGCAGCTGAGCGAGCGGTCCAGCTCGGCGGCCTTGCGGACGTCGCCGGTGGCCTTGGCGAGGTTGCGGCTGAGCTGCTCCAGCGCCTCGCGGCACTCCTCGGCGTCGGCCATGACGGCGGATCCCCTCCTTCGGCGGGCCGCGGCGTCCCGGCGGGTGGCCGGACCCGGCGGCGGGTGACTGCCGGGCCACGGTACCGCAGGACGTATTTGGCGGTAGCGTCGTCTGTGGGATGCCCGGATTCGTCCGGGCGTCGACGCGACGGAGCGATGCGCGCAGGCGAATGGGAGGCACCCGGATGCTGCCGAGGACGGTGCGAGGAGCGGTGGCGGCCGCGGCCGTGCTGGTGGAGGAGGTCGGCAAGCGGGTCGTCGGGACGGCGGCCGGTCTGCTGGAGAAGGGCGGGATCGACGTCGCGGAGGTGGAGCGGCGGCTGGGCGGGCAGTTCCCGCCGTCGGCGAAGTCGCTCCAGACGCTGGCGGAGGAGGCGGTGACCGCCGGCCGGGCCGGCGTGGACCTCGCGGTGGGGGTGGCGCGCGGTGAGGTCGAGAAGGCCTTCGAGCGGGTCGGCGACCAGGTGACCAAGGTGGGTGTGGTGCTGGCCTACCTGGAGAACAAGCTGCGCGAGGTCGAGGAGGACGACGCGGCGGGCCGGGACGGGGCCGCCCCGGCGGCGCCCGCGCCCCGGGCCGGCGGGCTGTTCGAGGACGGTTGGGAGCGGGAGACGGCGGGCTCGGCGGAGGCCGAGCGGATAGCGGTGGACGAGCCGGTCGAGGTCGACCCGCCGGTGCCGCCGGCCGGGACGGCCACGGTGGCGCCGACCGTGCAGGCGGCCCCGGCGGCCCCGGAGGTGCCGCAGGCGCCGACCGCGAAGGCGGCCCCGGCGAAGAAGGCGGCGGCCGGGAGGACCGCGGCGGCGAAGAAGCCGGCTGCCGCGAAGAAGCCGGCTGCCAAGAAGACGGCCGCGAAGAAGACCGCGGTGAAGAAGACGGCCGTCAAGAAGACCGCGACCGCCAAGAAGACCACGGCCGCCCCCCAGGCCGGCGAGGCCGGTCAGGACCAGCCGCCCGCCAAGCGGACCGCGACCAGGAAGACCACCGTCCGCCGGACCACCACGAAGAAGCCCGATGCCTGAACCGGAGATCCCGACCGATCCCGCCCCGTCCGCTCTGTCCGCCGTGCCCCTGCCCGGCACCGGCGAGCCGCTGCCGCTCGGCGTCGACCTGGCCCCCACCGGGCACCCGGCGGTGGACGCCGGCCTGGCCCGGCTGGAGGCGCTGGACGGGGTGCCGACCGACGCACACGTCGCGGTGTACGAAGATGTCCATCAGCGGCTGGCCGACACCCTGGCCGCCCTCGACCGGGACTGACCGGGCGAACGAGAACCACCCGTAGGAGCTGAAACACCAGTGGCAGTGGCACGACGCCGACTCGACGCGGAGCTGGTCCGCCGCAAGCTGGCCCGGTCGCGGGAGCACGCCTCCGAGCTGATCGCGGCCGGCCGGGTGACCGTCGGCGGGACCACCGCGACCAAGCCGGCTACCCAGGTGGAGACCTCGGCGGCGGTCGTGGTGGCCAAGGACGAGAACGACCCCGACTACGTCTCGCGCGGCGGCCACAAGCTCGCCGGGGCGTTCGCGGCGTTCGTGCCGCAGGGCCTGGTCGTCGAGGGCCGCCGGGCGCTGGACGCGGGCGCGTCCACCGGCGGCTTCACCGACGTGCTGCTGCGCGCCGGGGCCGCGCACGTGCTGGCGGTGGACGTCGGCTACGGGCAGCTGGCCTGGTCGCTGCAGAGCGACGAGCGGGTCACCGTGATGGACCGCACCAACGTCCGCGAGCTGACCCCCGACATGATCGGCGGCACGCCGGTCGGCCTGGTGGTCGGCGACCTGTCGTTCATCTCGCTGGGCCTGGTGCTGCCCGCGCTGGCCCGCTGCGCCGCCGAGGACGCCGACCTGGTGCTGATGGTCAAGCCGCAGTTCGAGATCGGCAAGGAGCGCCTGGGCAGCGGCGGGGTGGTGCGCAGCCCGCAGTTGCGCGCCGAGATGGTGCGCCAGGTGGCGGGGCAGGCGTGGGAGCTCGGACTGGGCGTGCGGGCGGTCACCGCGAGCCCCCTGCCCGGACCGTCCGGAAATGTCGAGTACTTCCTGTGGATGCGCCGGGACGCGCCGCCGCTGGACCCCGCGGAGGCGGACCGGGCCGTCGCCGAGGGCCCCCGATAGGGTGCTCTGCGGACGTCCGGTCCGTCATGCTGGGTGGCGCGGCCGTACCGGGCCGACGGGGACCCGGCCGGCGTAGGGAGAGGGCAGCGGGCATGAGTGATGAACGTACGGTCTTCCTGATCGCGCACACGGGCCGCGAGGCGGCACTGCGCAGCGTCGAGGGACTGGTGCACGGGCTGCTCAAAGCGGGGATCCGGATCAGACTGCTGGCCGCCGAGGCCGTCGACCTGGACCTGCCGGACGGGGTGGAGACGGTGGCCGGTGGCCCGGGCGCGGCGGACGGCTGCGAGCTTATCCTGGTCGCGGGCGGGGACGGGACGCTGCTGCGCGGGGCCGAGCTGGCCCGGGAGCACGGCCTGCCGATGCTCGGCATCAACCTGGGCCGGGTCGGCTTCCTGGCCGAGGCGGAGCGGGACGACCTGGCGGTGGTGGTCGAGCGGGTGGTCGAGGCCGACTACGAGGTCGAGGAGCGGATGACCCTCGACGTGATCGTCCGGACCAACGGCGACGTGGTGCACCACGACTGGGCGCTGAACGAGGCCTCGATCGAGAAGGCGTCCCGGGAGCGGATGCTGGAGGTGGTGACCGAGGTGGACGGCCGCCCGGTCTCCAACTTCGGCTGCGACGGGGTGGTGTGCGCGACGCCGACCGGGTCGACCGCGTACGCGTTCTCCGGCGGCGGGCCGGTGGTCTGGCCCGAGGTGGAGGCGCTGCTGATGGTGCCGATCAGCGCGCACGCGCTGTTCGCCCGTCCGCTGGTGACCTCGCCGGACTCGGTGCTGGCGGTCGAGGTGCAGCCGAAGACCCCGCACGGGGTGCTGTGGTGCGACGGCCGGCGCTCGGTGGAACTGCCCGCCGGGGCACGGGTGGAGGTGCGCCGGGGGCAGACTCCGGTGCGGCTGGCCCGGCTGCACCGGGCGCCGTTCACCGACCGGCTGGTGGCGAAGTTCGCGCTGCCGGTGACCGGCTGGCGGGGCCGCACGGACACCCACTGAGCGTCGTGCCCCGACGGTCCGCCGCACTGGCGGCGGACCGTCAGACCGCGAGGGGCTGGGTGTCGTCGGCGCCCTGCCAGCGCCCCTCCTCCTCGGCGCGTTCGGCGACCTCGGCGAGCCGCCGGACGGCGTCCGGCACGGCCGGGGCGGCCACGGTGAGCGGGATCCGGACGTGGTGCTCGAAGGCGCCGTCGGAGCCGAACCGGTTGCCGGCGGCGATCCGGACCCCGGCGCGCTCGCCGGCCCGGGCCAGGGCCGCGCCGGAGACCCCGCCGGTGGCGACCCAGAGCGCCAGGCCGCCCGGGGGCAGGGTGAACCGCCAGTGCGGCAGCTGCTCGCGCAGGGCGGGCGCCAGCGCCTCGGCGCCGGCCCGCAGCCGGGCCAGCTGGTGGGCGCGGACGGCCGGCAGGTCCTCGGTCAGCAGCTCGGCGGCGATCAGCTGGTCCAGGACGGGCGCGCCGACGTCGCTGTAGACCCGGGTGGTGGCCAGCCGGCGGACGAGGGCGGGCGCGGCCCGCACCCAGCCGATCCGCAGGCCGCCCCAGAGCAGCTTGCCGGCCGAGCCGACGGTGACCACCTGGGCGGCGCGGTCCAGGGCGGCCGTGGGGCGGGGCGGGGTGACGCCCGCGGGCAGTCCCCAGCTGAGCTCGGCGGTGGTCTCGTCGGCCAGCACGACGGTGCCGGCGGAGCGGGCGGCGGCGAGCAGCTCGCGCCGCTGCTCCTCGTCGATCAGCGCGCCGGTGGGGTTGTGGAAGTCGGGGATGACGTAGGCGGCCTTCGGCGCGGCCCCGCTGAGCACCCGCCGCCACTCGGCGAGGTCCCACCGGAACGCGGGGGTGAGCGGGACCGGGACCAGCCGGGCCTCGTTGAGCCGCAGGGCCTGCAGGGTGTGCGCGTAGCTGGGCGCCTCGACGGCGACCCGGTCGCCGCGGCCGAGCAGGGCCTGGCGCACCAGGTGCAGGGCGCCCATCGCGCCGATGGTGATCAGGATCTGGTCGGGGGTGGTCGGCAGTCCGCGCTCGGTGAAGCGGCGGGCCACCGCCTCGCGCAGCACCGGGACGCCGGTGGGGTAGTGGCCGTGCCCGGCGGCGTACGCGGGCAGCTGCTCGACGGCGCGGGCGGCGGCCGCGGAGAGGAAGGGCTGCGGGGCGGGCAGCGCGGCGACGCCGAGGTCCAGGGTGCGGCCCTGCTCGTCCGGCGGCACCGGGTGCAGGGCGTCGCTGGGCGGGGCCGAGCCCTCGGGCAGGGCGGTCCAGCTGCCCGAGCCGCGGCGGCTGCGCAGGTAGCCGTCGGCGCGCAGGGCCTCGTAGGCGGTGGCCACGGTGGTGCGGCTGAGCCGCAGGGCGAGGGCGAGCTCGCGTTCGGCGGGCAGCCGGGCGCCGACCGGCAGCCGGCCCTCGGAGACCAGCAGCCGGACCTGGGCGGCCAGCGTGCGGTACGCGGGGCGGCGGGCGGCGCCGGGCGGCTCGGGCAGCCGCGCGGTGGCGAGCAGCCGGGCGAGCGCCGGAGAGGTGACGGTGGTCTGCCAGTCGGCCATGGCTCATCAGTCCACTTGCTGAGGATTGGCCCTGTCGCGGGCCTTATTGGCCTGGCCATCATGGCAGGGCGGCCGTTGTGTCCGCCACCGCCGGGGCCGCGTGCCGGGCGGTGCAGCACCACCTGCTCGGAGATTCCATGGCCACCAGCGTGAGCACCCACCCGTCCCCGTCCCCGACCGCCGAGGCCGCCGAGGCCGCCGGGGCCGCCGAGCGGCCGGGCCTCGCCGTCCGCGTGCTGGGCGACACCCACGCGCTCGGCCGCCGGCTGCCGCAGCTGTTCGGCGGCCTCGCGCTCTACGGGGCCAGCATGGGCCTGATGCTCCGCTCCGGCCTCGGGCTGGACCCCTGGGACGTCTTCCACCAGGGCCTGCAGAGCACCTTCGGACTCTCGGTGGGCGCCTGGGTGACCATCTGCGGCGCGCTGGTGCTGCTGCTGTGGATACCGCTGCGCCAGCTGCCGGGCGTCGGCACGGTCGCCAACGTGCTGGTGATCGGCGCCGCGATGGACATCACCGTGCGGCTGGTCGACGCCCCCGGGGCGCTGCCGGTGCGGATCGCCCTGATGGCCGGCGCGATCGTGCTCAACGGCCTGGCCACCGGCCTCTACATCGGCGCCCGGCTCGGCCCGGGGCCGCGCGACGGCCTGATGACCGGCCTGCACCGGCGCACCGGCCGCTCGCTGCGGCTGATCCGCACCGGCATCGAGCTGACCGTGCTGGCCGCCGGCTTCCTGCTCGGCGGCACGGTCGGCGTGGGCACCGTCGCCTACGCGCTCGCCATCGGCCCGCTCGCGCAGTTCTTCCTGCCGTGGTGCACGGTCCCCACCGCAGCCCGGCGAATCGAGCGCGGGTAGAGGCGGGTTCAGCCCGGCTCCGGACTCCCGGAGGGATGAACTTCCGGGCGCGGAGTTGCCGCGCGTCGTTGTCGCTCGTCGCGCGGCGGGGGCGGAACCTCGTAAGGTCGTCTCCGTGTTGGACGAGATGCGGATACGGGATCTTGGGGTCATCGACGACGCGGTCGTCGAGCTCGCCCCCGGCTTCACCGCCGTGACCGGCGAGACCGGCGCCGGCAAGACCATGGTGGTGACCAGCCTCGGCCTGCTGCTCGGCGGCCGCGCCGATCCGGGCCTGGTGCGCAACGGCAGCGCCCGCGCGGTCGTCGAGGGCCGCCTGGAACTGCCGCCCGGCTCCCCGGTGGCCGCCCGGGCCGTGGAGGCCGGCGCCGAGCTGGACGACGGCGCGCTGCTGATCAGCCGGACCGTCTCCGCCGAGGGGCGCTCGCGCGCCCACGTCGGCGGGCGGTCCGTCCCGGTCGGCCTGCTCGCCGAACTCGGCGAGGACCTGATCGCCGTGCACGGCCAGACCGACCAGCAGCGGCTGCTGCGCCCGGCCCGCCAGCGCGGCGCCCTGGACCGCTACGCGGGGGAGTCCGTCGCCGAGCCGCTGGCCCGCTACCGCGAGGTCTACCGCCGGCTGCGCGAGGTCTCCACCACCCTGGAGGAGCTGACCACCCGGGCCCGCGAGCGCGCCCAGGAGGCCGACCTGCTGCGCTTCGGCCTCGACGAGGTCGCCGCCGCCGAGCCGGTGGCCGGCGAGGACGAGGAGCTGTCCGCCGAGGCCGAGCGGCTCGGCCACGCCGACGCGCTCTCCTCCGCCGCCACCCTGGCGCACGCCGCGCTGGCCGGCGACCCGGCCGACCCGGAGGCGCTGGACGCGGGCACCCTGCTCGCCCAGGCCCGCCGCGCGGTGGAGGCCGTCCGCCACCACGACGAGCGGCTCGCCGCCCTCGCCGACCGCCTCAACGAGGTCGGCTACCTGCTCGCCGACGTGGCCGGCGACCTGGCCGGCTACGCCGACGACCTGGACGCCGACCCGGTCCGGCTCGCCGCCGTCGAGGACCGCCGGGCCGTGCTGGCCCAGCTGCTGCGCAAGTACGGCGGCCCGGAGAACACCCTGGCCGAGGTGATCGCCTGGGCCGAGGCCGGCTCCGCGCGGCTCGCCGAGCTCGACGGTGACGACGACCGGATCGACGAGCTGGGCGCCGAGGAGACCGCGCTGCGCGCCGGGTTGGCGGACCTCGCGGCCGAGGTGTCGGCCGCCCGGCAGGCCGCCGCCGGGCGCTTCGCGGAGGCCGTCTCCGCCGAACTCGCCGAGCTGGCGATGCCGCACGCCCGGGTCACCTTCGCGATCACCCGGCTCGACGACCTGTCCGGGATCGAGATCGAGGGCCGCACCGTCGCCTACGGCCCGCACGGCGTCGACGAGGTCGAGGTGCTGCTCGCCCCGCACCCCGGCGCCCAGCCCCGGCCGATCGCCAAGGGCGCCTCGGGCGGTGAGCTGTCGCGGGTGATGCTCGCCGTCGAGGTGGTCTTCGCCGGCGCCGACCCCGTCCCCACCTACCTGTTCGACGAGGTGGACGCGGGCGTCGGCGGCAAGGCGGCGGTCGAGATCGGCCGCCGGCTCGCCAAGCTGGCCGAGAGCGCCCAGGTCGTGGTGGTCACCCACCTGCCCCAGGTCGCGGCCTTCGCCGACCGCCACCTGGTGGTCGAGAAGACCCACGACGGCACGGTGACCCGCAGTGGCGTCAAGGTGCTGAACGACGAGGAACGGGTGCGCGAACTCTCCCGGATGCTGGCCGGCCTGGAGGACTCCGAGCTCGGCCGGGCGCACGCCGAGGAACTGCTCGCCGCGGCCCGCGCCCCCCGCCGCCGGTAGTTCCGGCGCGAGTCCGGCGCCAGTGCGCTCGGGCGGCCCTCGCGGACCGTTCACGACGCGCCCCACCGGGGGCGCCGACTGTCCAAGAGGGCCGCCGACCTGGCATGGTGGCCGCTGGACACTGGCCTTCCTGTCCCGAGCGCCGCCGGAGGGAAACCCCCGTCCGGGGCGCGCGTAGCTGATCGAGTCGGATGCGAGACGAAGTGGACCATTCCGCCGCCCGGGCCGCCGCGGCCACCCCCGAACCGGGGCAGCTCAGTGTGGTGCTCGTCCTGGCCGCCAGTACCGGCGGCATCGGCGCGCATGTGCGCTCCCTGGCACAGGGCCTGGTCGCGCACGGAGTGACCGTCACGGTGTGCGCCCCCGCCGGCGCGGACGCGCTGTTCGGCTTCTCCCGGACCGGCGCCCGGTTCCACCTGGTCGACATCACCCCGACCGCGGGCGCCCGCAGCGACGCCACCGCCATCGGCGAACTGCGCCGCGCCTTCACCGGCGCCGACGTGGTGCACGCCCACGGCCTGCGCGCGGCGCTGCTGTCCGACCTGGCGCTGCGCACCGCCGGCCGCTTCCCGGGACTGCGCCCGGAGACGCCGCTGGTGGTCACCTCGCACCACGCGCTGGACGCCACCGGCATGGAGCGCCGGCTGCAGCGGCTGATGGAGCGCCGGGTGGCGCGCGCCGCGGACCTCGTCCTCGGCGCCTCCTCGGACCTGGTGGCCCGGGCCCGGGAGCTCGGTGCCACCGACGCCCGGCTCGGCCCGGTGGCCGCCCCGCCGATGCCCGAGGGCCGGCTGGAGCGGGCGCCGGCCCGGGCCGCGGTGCTCGGTGGGGGACCGGACCGCCCGCTGGTCCTGGCGGTCGGCCGGCTCGTCCCGCAGAAGGCGTTCGGGCTGCTGCTGGACGCCGCCCGGGAGCTGGCCGGGGTGGACCCGCGGCCGCTGCTGCTGCTCGCCGGGGACGGCCCGGAGGCCGCCGGGCTGCGCGAGCGGGTGGCCGCCGAGAAGCTGCCGGTGCGGCTGCTCGGCTACCGCACCGACGTGCCCGACCTGCTGGCCGCCGCCGATGTGCTGGTGCTCTCCAGCCGCTGGGAGGCCCGGTCGCTGGTGGTCCAGGAGGCGATGCGGGCGGGCGTGCCGGTGATCGCCACGGCCGTCGGCGGAATCCCCGAACTGGTCGGCGACGCCGCCGTACTGGTCCCGCCCGGGGACGCGGCCGCGCTCGGCCGGGCGGTGCGCGAGCTGCTGGCCGACCCCTCGCGCCGCGAGCGCCTGGTGGCGGCCGGCCGGCAGCAGGCGGAGACCTGGCCGGACGAGGCCGCCACCGTCGCCCAGGTGCTCAGCACCTACGACGAACTGGTGCAGCGCAACCGGTGAGCGCGACGGTGGCGGCGGTTCAGACGGTGGCCTGCTCGCCGACCCGCTCGGCGGCCGGGCCCTCCGGCTGGGCGGAGAGGTAGGCGCCGCCGCAGGCGGTCAGCCGCAGCGCGGTGTCGATCAGCGGGACGTGGCTGAAGGCCTGCGGGAAGTTGCCGACCTGGCGCTTGAGGCGCGGGTCCCACTCCTCGGCGAGCAGGCCGAGGTCGTTGCGCAGCGACAGCAGGCGGTCGAACAGCTCGCGGGCCTCCTGGACCCGGCCGATCATCGCGAGGTCGTCGGCCAGCCAGAAGGAGCAGGCCAGGAAGGCGCCCTCGTGGCCGGAGAGGCCGTCCACGTTTTCGACGTGGTCGCCCGACGTGTCGTCGTGGGTCGGGTAGCGCAGCACGAAACCGTCCTCGGTGGCGAGTTCGCGCTGGATCGCCTCGATGGTGCCGATGACGCGCTTGTCGTCCGGCGGCAGGAAGCCGACCTGGGGGATGAGCAGCAGCGAGGCGTCCAGCTCCTTGCCGCCGTAGTACTGGGTGAAGGTGTTGCGGCCCGGGTCGTAGCCCTTCTCGCAGACGTCCCGGTGGATGGTCTCGCGCAGTTCGCGCCAGCGCTCCAGGTGGCCGCCGGGCGGGGCGTCCTCGGGGGTCTGCTCCAGCAGCTTGATGGTGCGGTCGACGGCGACCCAGGCCATCACCTTGGAGTGGACGAAGTGCCGGCGCGGGCCGCGCACCTCCCAGATGCCCTCGTCCGGCTCCTGCCAGTGCTCCTCCAGGTACTCGATGAGCCGCAGCTGGAGGTGGTGGGCGTGGTCGTTGCGGACCAGGCCGGTCATGTGGGCCAGGTGCAGCGCCTCGACGACCTCGCCGTAGACGTCCAGCTGGAGCTGGCCGGCGGCGCCGTTGCCGACCCGCACCGGCTGGGAGCCCTCGTAGCCGGGCAGCCAGTCCAGCGAGGACTCGGTGAGCTCGCGCTCGCCGGCGATGCCGTACATGATCTGCAGGTTCTCCGGGTCGCCGGCCACCGCGCGCAGCAGCCACTCGCGCCAGGCGCGGGCCTCGTCGCGGTAGCCGGTGCGCAGCAGCGAGGAGAGGGTGATCGCGGCGTCGCGCAGCCAGGTGTAGCGGTAGTCCCAGTTGCGCTCGCCGCCGATGTCCTCGGGCAGCGAGGTGGTGGGGGCGGCGACGATGCCGCCGGTGGGGGCGTAGGTGAGGCCCTTGAGGGTGATCAGGGAGCGGACCACGGCCTCCCGGTAGGGGCCCTGGTAGGTGCACTGGCCGACCCACTCGTGCCAGAAGTCGGCGGTGGCGTCGAGCAGTTCCTCGGCGTCCGGGGCCTTGGGCGGCTCCAGGTGGGAGGCCTGCCAGGTGAGCGCGAAGGCGATCCGCTCACCGGCCGCGACGGTGAAGTCGGCGTAGGTGGTGAGGTTGCGGCCGTAGGTGTCGGCCTCGCCGTCCAGCCACACCGAGTCGGGGCCGGCCATGGCGACGGTGCGGTGGCCGCCGTCGGGCTGCTCGACCCGGTGCACCCAGGGCACCACCCGGCCGTAGCTGAACCGCATCCGCACCGCGGAGCGCATCCGCACGGTGCCGGCCACGCCCTCGACGATCCGGATCACCTGCGGGACGGCGTCCTTGCCGGCCAGCGGGCGCGGCGGCATGAAGTCGATCACCCGGACGGTGCCGCCCTGGGCGTCCCACTCCTGCTCCAGGATCAGCGAGTCGCCCCGGTAGCGGCGGCGGTCGGCGGGCACCGCGGGCGCGGCGGCGGTGGGCGGCGGGGTCCGCAGGTCGCCGGTGTCGGTGAGCCGGCCCGGCCCGGCGGCCGGGGCGGCGGGGACCGGCTCGGTGGCGGGCGCGGGCAGGTCGGTGGCGACCGCCTCGGCGGGGCCGATGCGCCAGAAGCCGTGTTCGTCGGTGCCGAGCAGTCCGGCGAAGACCGCCGGCGAGTCGAATCGGGGCAGGCAGAGCCAGTCCACCGCTCCGTCCCTGCTGACGAGGGCGGCGGTCTGCATGTCCCCGATGAGTGCGTAGTCCTCGATACGGCCGGCCACGTGATCTCCAGTTCGCAATGTGGTCACGACGCATCGGCGATCCGAGGGGGAGCCAGCGGGTACGGCGGGACCGGTGCCACCCCGGGACGTCCGGCCCTCCGTGGGGTGGTGGCGGGCCTTGCCGGAGTGTCCGCGAGGGCTCGGTCGAGCCTCGGTGGGTGGGGAGAACGGGAATTACGGGGAGGTCCGGTCGCGCATCGGGGACCGAGAGGTTCCTGACCCTCCCACGCCCTCCGCGTGCTCGTGTTGTCGGCGATGCGTCCGAGCAGCTTACGACGGACGAAAGGGGCGAAGCACGCGGGCGCAGCGCGATGTGGCGCCGCATTTCGGCGGAAATACCGCGCATCGCGGGGGAGGCCGCCAGGATGGCTCGGAAGGATCAGCTCCGGATGGCACGGAGGGGGGATCCGCGATGGCCCGGCCGAGCCGGTCTGGACCGCCGGGAGGTGGCCCGCTCGGGCCGGTGGTGCGACCCGTGTGACATCTGCGCCGGGTGGTGCGCCGCCGGCACGCCCGGCGTACGCCCCGGGAGCGCCCCGGCGGATCCGCCCGGGAATCCGGGCCCGCGGCGCCGCGCGGGGGCGGCCCGGAACGCGTCCGAGCCGGGTCACTGTTACCCTGGTATCCCGTGGACCGGTGGGATCAAACGCCCCGGACCGGCCGAACCGACGACCCCCAGGGCGCTGTGCCCCGCACCGCCCCCTTCTCGTCGTGACGGCGCGCCGCGAGCCTCCCACCACGTCACCTTCGACTCGCGACCCACGGGAGCCCCCTCTTGGCACAGCCCCATTCCGGCAAGGCATCGAACGGCCGCGCCGTGACGACCAAGCACCTCTTCGTCACCGGGGGTGTCGCCTCGTCGCTCGGCAAGGGCCTCACCGCCTCCAGCCTCGGCGCCCTGCTCAAGGCCCGCGGCCTGCGCGTCACGATGCAGAAGCTCGACCCGTACCTCAACGTGGACCCGGGCACCATGAACCCGTTCCAGCACGGTGAGGTCTTCGTCACCGACGACGGCGCCGAGACCGACCTCGACATCGGCCACTACGAGCGGTTCCTGGACACCAACCTGCACGGCTCGGCCAACGTCACCACCGGCCAGGTGTACTCGACCGTCATCGCCAAGGAGCGCCGCGGCGAGTACCTGGGCGACACCGTCCAGGTCATCCCGCACATCACCAACGAGATCAAGTCCCGGATCCGCCGGATGGCGACCGAGGACGTCGACGTGGTGATCACCGAGGTCGGCGGCACCGTCGGCGACATCGAGTCGCTGCCGTTCCTGGAGGCCGTCCGCCAGGTCCGCCACGAGGTCGGCCGGGACAACGTCTTCTTCGTCCACGTCTCCCTGCTCCCCTACATCGGCCCCTCGGGCGAGCTGAAGACCAAGCCGACCCAGCACTCCGTCGCCGCGCTGCGCAACATCGGCATCCAGCCCGACGCCGTCGTGCTGCGCGCCGACCGCGAGGTCCCGCAGGCCATCAAGCGCAAGATCTCGATGATGTGCGACGTCGACGAGGAGGCCGTGGTCGCCGCGATCGACGCCAAGTCGATCTACGACATCCCCAAGGTGCTGCACGGCGAGGGTCTGGACGCCTACGTCGTCCGCCGCCTGGACCTGCCGTTCCGCGACGTGGACTGGACCACCTGGGACGACCTGCTGCGCCGCGTCCACGAGCCGCAGCACATCGTCAAGGTCGCGCTGGTCGGCAAGTACATCGACCTGCCGGACGCCTACCTGTCGGTGACCGAGGCGCTGCGCGCCGGCGGCTTCGCCAACAACGCCCGGGTCGAGATCAAGTGGGTCACCTCCGACGACTGCGAGACCCCCGAGGGCGCGCGGGAGCAGCTCGGCGACGTCGACGCGATCTGCATCCCCGGCGGCTTCGGCGACCGCGGCGTCAACGGCAAGGTCGGCGCGATCACCTACGCCCGCGAGAACCGGATCCCGCTGCTGGGCCTCTGCCTGGGCCTGCAGTGCGTGGTCATCGAGGCCGCCCGCAACCTGGCCGGCCTGCCCGAGGCCAACTCCACCGAGTTCGACGCCGCCGCCAAGCACCCGGTCATCTCGACCATGGCCGAGCAGCTGGCCATCGTCGACGGCAAGGGCGACCTGGGCGGCACCATGCGCCTGGGCCTCTACCCGGCCAAGCTCGCCGAGGGCTCGATCGTCCGCGAGGTCTACCACGGCGAGCAGTACGTCGAGGAGCGCCACCGCCACCGCTACGAGGTCAACAACGCCTACCGGGCCGACCTGGAGAAGACCGGCCTGGTCTTCTCGGGCCTCTCCCCGAAGGGCGACCTCGTCGAGTACGTCGAGTACCCGCGCGAGGTGCACCCCTACCTGGTGGCCACCCAGGCCCACCCGGAGCTGAAGTCCCGGCCGACCCGCCCGCACCCGCTCTTCGCGGGCCTGGTGAAGGCCGCGATCGAGATCAAGACGGCCCCGGCCGACGCCGAGTAGGCACCCGCGTTCCCTCGGACGGCGGCCCCGCGATTCCTGCGGGGCCGCCGTTCGGCGTTAGATTGTGTCGTACTGACGAAAAGGGGAGACGTGATGGACGACCGCAGCACCGCCGATGTCGCCGACCGGGCCGAGGAATGGGAGGTGCGGGGGAGCACCACGCCGTTCCAGGGCCGGGTCACCGGCGTGCGCAGCGAGGAGGTCCGGATGCCCGACGGCAGCTGGGCCCGCCGCGACTACCAGACCCACCCCGGCTCGGTCTCCGTCCTCGCGCTGGACGACCAGCAGCGGGTGCTGATCCTGCGCCAGTACCGCCACCCCGTGCGCCAGCGCCTCTGGGAACTGCCGGCCGGCCTGCTGGACGTGCCCGGCGAGAACCCGCTGCACGCCGCCCAGCGCGAGCTGTACGAGGAGGCGCACTGCAAGGCGGGCACCTGGCGGGTACTGGTCGACTTCTACACCTCGCCCGGCGGAACGGACGAGGCGCTGCGGCTCTTCCTCGCCACCGACCTCGCCGAGGCGGAGGGACAGCGCTACGAGGCGCACGGGGAGGAGCTGGAGCTGGAGTCCGCCCGGGTGCCGGTCGAGGAGCTGGTCCGGCTGATCCACGCCGGGCAACTGCACAACCCCACCCTGATCACCGGCACCCTGGCCCTCTACGCCGCCCTCCACGGCCCGGGCGGCCTGGAGTCGCTGCGCCCCGCCGACTCGCCCTGGCCCGCCCGTCCCTTCTCCTCTTAATGGGGGCTCGGCTCGCCTCCGGGGCGCTCGGACCCGGTGCCGACGGTCGGCGGGCACGGCGCCACCTCCTTCGTCGGCGGCTTGGCCCTTCTCCCTTTCGGCACCGGCGCGTCCCTTCGGCTCGCTCGCCTCTTAATGGGGGGGCTCGGCTCGCCTCTTCTGGGGCTCGCTCGCGGTGTGCTCGGGCGGCCTGGGAGGGTGGACGGGGCCCGTTCTGCCGGGGTGATCCGGGGCGGGCTTCGGCCGGCGGGGTGATTTGCCGATTCGTACGACCGGATGTCACCTCGGCCGGAGTGGACGGTCGAACTACGCTTCGCAGACGGGGCGTCCGTTGCGGGCCGCCTCCGGTGAGTGCGGGCGAGGTCGGGAGTGGCACGGGTGGCGAGGAAGACGGTGACGATGGAGGCCGGGCCAGGCGCGCCCGCCGAGCGCGTTCCCGGGCTGGAGCGGCTGCCCGCCGGCCCCGCCCTGTTCGTCGGCCGGCGCACCGAGCTGGCCGCGCTGCGGGCCGCCGCGGCGCGCCCGGCGGAGGGCCGCAGTCCGGTCCTGGTGCTGGCCGGCCGGCCCGGCTCGGGCCGTACCGCGCTGGCGGTGCGGTTCGCCGTCACGGCCGCCGCCCAGTACCCCGACGGCGTGCTCTTCGCCCGGCTGTCCGCCTCCGACGGCGGCCGGGTGCCGCCCGCCCGGGTCGCCCGCCGGCTGCTGGAGCAGCTCGGCGCGGACACCGCCGGCGTCCCGCTGCCCGGCGCCGTCGAGGACGGCCGGGACGACCCGGCGTGCGTCGCGCTGCGCGAGGCGCTGGCCGGGCGGCGCGTCCTGCTGCTGCTGGACGACGTCCGGGACGCCGGGCAGCTGTGGCCGCTGCTCGCGGACGAGCCGGGCTGCCTGGTGCTCGCCACCACGGCCGGACCGCTCACCGGGATCGAGGACATCGACCCGGTCATCCTCGGCGGGCTCGACCGTCCGGCGGCCGCCGAGCTGCTCGGCGACCTGGTCAGCGGGACGCGGATCAGCTGCGACCCGGTGGGCGCGGCCGACCTGGCGGAGGCCTGCGGCTTCCAGCCGGCGGCGCTGCGGCTGATGGCGGGGCGGCTGCGCGGCGATGCGAAGCTCGCGGTGACGGAGGCGGCGAAGGAGCTGGTGCGAGCCGTCGCCGGGGCGTCCGCGCCGGGGGCCGCCGGGAAGCCCGCCGAGGAGACGAAGGCGGAGAAGCCCGACAAGCCCGAGCAGACGGAGCAGACAGAGAAGACGGAGAAGCCCGAGAAGGCGGAGCGGCCCGCGAAGGCCGCGAAAGCGGCGCCGGGCAAGCGGCGGAAGGGGGCCGGGGAGGAGCCGAGGACCGGCGGGCCGGCGCTCGCCGTGACGCCCCCGGCCGAGCCGGCCCGGGACCCGGCCGCCTGGGTGCGCCCCGCCCCGGAGCCCGCCGAGCCCGTCCCGGTGCCGGACAACGACCCGCTGATCGGCGCGTTCACCCTCGCCTACGCGGGCCTGCCCGCCGCCCAGGCGCGGATGCTGCGCGCGCTCACCCTGGCCCCCGCCCAGTGCGCGGACCTGCGCACCGCCTCCGCGCTGGTCGGCTGCCCGGCCCCGGAGGCGGCCGGCACGCTGGCCGCGCTCGCCGAGCGGGAACTGCTCACCGAGGAGCCGCCGGCCGCCGACGGCACCGCCCGCTACCGGGTCCCCGGCCGGCTGCACCCCCGGCTGGTCCGGCTGCGCGAGCGGGAGGACCGGCCCGCCGAGATCGAGCTGGCCCGGGCCCGGCTGCTGGAGCGGATGGTGCGGCTCACCGAGTCCGCCCGGGCGCTGCTGGACCCGGCCGGCGGGCCCGGCCCCGAACCGCTGCCCGGTCCGCTGCGGCTGACCTCCGCCACGCACGCCCGGCAGTGGCTGCTCGGCGAGCGCGACGCGCTGCTAGGCGCGGTCGCCGACGCGATCGGCCAGGGCGACCTCGACGGCTCGGCGGGCCGGCTGGTCACCGCCCTGCTCCGGGCGCTGCCGCTGACCGGCGCCGCCGCCCCGGCCGACCTCTACCAGCTGCACGAGCTGGTGCTGACGGTGGCCGAGCGGCACGGCCGCCCGCGCCGGGCCTCCGCCGCGCTGCTCAACCTGGGCGACCTGCAGGCCGCCGCGGGCGGCTGGGCGCAGGCCTCCGGCCACTACCGGGCCGCCCTGGAGCACGCCCGGGCCGCCGACGACGAGGCGCTCTGTGCCCGCGCGCTGGAAGGCGCGGCGGGCTGCCACCGGGCGCTCGGCGACGCGGTGCGCGCCGCCGACTGGTACGGCCGGGCGCTCGGCCTGCGGCAGTCGCTGGGCGACCACGCCGCCGAGGCCCGGCTGTTGGCCAGGGTGGCCGAGGCGCACACCGCCCAGCGCCGGTTCGAGGAGGCCGAGCGGGAGTACCGGGCCTCGCTCGCGGTGCTGCGCCGGCTCGGCGACGACCGCGGCCGGGAGGCCGTCGGCACCGCCCTCGCCGAGCTGCGGGAACGCGTCTCCGCCGGGTGGTAGCGGGCGCTTCGGGAGTATTGTCGAAGATGCCCGGTGGGTGCCTCTTTGGCAGGAAGATCACTCAGGAAGCCTACGAACCTGCCAATGTGTCCGGCAGATTTATTCACTTTGGAAGGCTGACAGGCCGCCTGGGCTTCATTACACTCGAACTCAGTCGCGCAGCGATCCGTGCCCCGGTGCCTTCCGGAGGCTTCCCCCCGTGCGCGTCGCCCGCCGGTCTTCTCCGGTAGGGACCCCCATGGCAAGAGGACGTGTTTAGCGGTGAAGGTCGGCATCCCCCGCGAGGTCAAGAACCACGAGTACCGCGTGGCCATCACGCCTGCCGGTGTGCATGAGCTGGTCCGCAACGGACACGAGGTCTACATCGAGGACAACGCCGGTCTCGGCTCCTCGATCCCGAACGAGGAGTACGTGGCCGCCGGTGCCACCATCCTCCCCACCGCCGACGAGGTGTGGGCCACCGCGGACCTGGTGCTGAAGGTCAAGGAGCCCATCGCGGAGGAGTACCACCGCCTGCGCAAGGGCCAGACCCTCTTCACCTACCTCCACCTGGCGGCCGACCGCGCCGGCACCGACGCGCTGGTCGCCTCCGGCACCACCGCGATCGCGTACGAGACCGTGCAGCTCGCCAACGGCGCCCTGCCGCTGCTCGCCCCGATGTCCGAGGTCGCGGGCCGCCTGGCCCCGCAGGTCGGCTCGTACCACCTGATGCGCCCGGCCGGCGGCCGCGGCACCCTGCCCGGCGGCGTGCCCGGCACCCACCCGGCCAAGGCCGTCGTCATCGGCGGTGGCGTCTCCGGCTGGCACGCGGCCACCATCGCCATCGGCATGGGCTACGACGTGACCCTGCTGGACCGCGACATCAACAAGCTGCGCGAGGCCGACAAGATCTTCGGCACGAAGATCAAGGCCATCATGTCCAACGCCTTCGAGCTGGAGAAGGCCGTCGTCGAGGCCGACCTGGTCATCGGCGCCGTGCTGATCCCGGGCGCCAAGGCCCCCAAGCTCGTCACCAACGAGCTGGTCTCCCGCATGAAGCCGGGCTCCGTGCTCGTCGACATCGCCATCGACCAGGGCGGCTGCTTCGAGGACTCGCACCCGACCACGCACGCCGAGCCGACCTTCCCGGTCCACAACTCGGTCTTCTACTGCGTGGCCAACATGCCGGGCGCCGTCCCGAACACCTCCACCTACGCGCTGACCAACGCGACGCTGCCGTACGTCGTCGAGCTGGCCAACCGCGGTTGGAAGGAGGCGCTGCGCCGCGACGCCGCGCTGGCCAAGGGCCTGAACGTGCACGAGGGCCAGATCACCTTCGCCGCCGTGGCCGAGGCCTTCGGCCTGGAGTCGGTCTCGCTGGAGACCGTGCTCGCCTGAGTGTGATGTGTGTCGCCCCCGGCCCGGTGCGTTCCGGGCCGGGGGCTTCGCCATGCCCGTGCACGGGCGGTCACCGGGGGCTCCGGGCCGCCGTGTGAACGAGCGGTGAATCCGGTGATGACATCGGGCGCGGCCGGGGCGGGTCGCTCTGTCGTCAATTTCCGTCGGTCGTGTCACCCGACCCCGGAAAGCCCGGAGTCGCGGGCCCTCGCATCCCTTGACAGAGGGTCGACCGATAGTCGACACATCCTGCCCACTACCGTGGATTGTGTTGCTGCGAACGCCTTGAACGGCCTAGAGTCGCAAACCGTCGGCATGCTGCCACGCTGACGAATCGACATAGAGTCCTGGATGCCCAAGGAGGTAAGACGACTTGTGAATGAGTCGACATTTGCTCCCGGGGGTGGTCAGCCAGGACTGGCGGCGCACACCGCCGGCCAGCCGAGTGAGGAGCCCGGGGCCAGGCAGCCCTCCGTGGGTTCGGCCGAGGTCGGCTCGGTCGCTCTCCGTACTTTCGAAGCACGCCAGAACACAGCACAGGTGACCACGGTGACCGACTACGACGCCGAACTGCCGGCCCACGGCCTGGCCTACGGCGAGTTCGCCTACGGCGCCTACGACGACCCCGACGCCGAGTACGAGCCGGACCCGGAGTACGCGGCCACCCTGGCCCCCGACGCCGCCCGCCAGCGCCGCGAGCGGATCGGCCCCACCGGCCGCCCCCAGCCCTACTTCCCGATCCCCGCGCCGGTGGCCGAGCACGGCCCCGCGCAGATCATCGCGATGTGCAACCAGAAGGGCGGCGTCGGCAAGACCACGTCGACCATCAACCTGGGCGCGGCGCTGGCCGAGTACGGCCGCCGCGTGCTGCTCGTCGACTTCGACCCCCAGGGCGCCCTCTCCGTCGGCCTCGGCGTCAACCCGATGGAACTCGACGTCACCGTCTACAACCTGCTGATGGAGCGCGGGCTGACGGCCGACGAGGTGCTGCTGAAGACGGCCGTGCCGGGCATGGACCTGCTGCCCTCCAACATCGACCTCTCCGCCGCCGAGGTGCAGCTGGTCAGCGAGGTGGCCCGGGAGTCCGCGCTGGCGCGCGCCCTGAAGCCGCTGCTGCCGGACTACGACTACGTCATCATCGACTGCCAGCCCTCGCTGGGCCTGCTGACGGTCAACGCGCTGACGGCCGCTCACAGCGTCATCGTGCCGCTGGAGTGCGAGTTCTTCGCGCTGCGCGGCGTCGCGCTGCTCACCGAGACCATCGAGAAGGTCTGCGAGCGGCTCAACCCCGAGCTGCGGCTGGACGGCATCCTCGCCACCATGTACGACTCGCGCACCGTGCACAGCCGCGAGGTGCTGGCGCGCGTCGTCGAGGCGTTCGGCGACCACGTCTTCCACACCGTCATCGGGCGGACCGTGCGCTTCCCGGAGACCACCGTCGCCGGCGAACCGATCACGACGTACGCGACCAATTCGGTCGGTGCCGCCGCCTACCGCCAGCTCGCCAGGGAGGTGCTCGACCGGTGCCGCCCCGCCGAGTGAGTCTCCCGGGTGCCGACGAGCTGTTCCGAACCACCGGCGGGATGGCGCTGTCGCCGTCCCTCGCGTCGCGTTCGGCCGCCGAGGCGCCCAGACCGGAGACCGCGCGGGCGGTCAACGGCGTCGGTGACGCGGACGACGCCGAGGGCGTCGACGGCGCCGGCGCCACCGGCGGCGAGGGCCCGGAGCACACCGAGGGCGGCGCCGGGACGACCGGGGACCAGGCGGCCAGGCGCGCGCAGCGCCGCACGATCGGCGCGCCGGGCACGGCCACCGTGCCCGCCCCCGCACAGCCCGGCGGCCCGGGCGCCCCCGGAGCGGCCGGCGGCACGACGGCGGCCGCCAAGGCCGCGCAGGGCGGCCGCGCGGCCACCCCCGCACCGCGCCAGCACGCCGGTGCGGCCGAGGACCAGACGGGCGCCGCCGGGCGGCCCCGTCCGCGCGGGCGCGCCCCGCGCCGTCCGAGCGGGCGCGAGCGGCACGACGAGAAGATCACCGTGTACGTGTCCGCCGAGGAACTGATGGACCTCGAACACACCCGGCTGGTCCTCCGCGGTGAGCACGGCCTCGCGGTGGACCGCGGCCGGATCGTCCGGGAGGCCATCGCGGTGGTGCTGGCCGACCTGGAGCAGCGCGGCGAGGCGAGCATCCTGGTGCGGCGGCTGCGCGGGCGCTGAGCGCGTTCCCCGGGGCCGCGGGGGGTCCGGGGCGCATCGGTGCGGCGCGGTGCCGCGCGGTGGGGCCGTCGGGCCGGAGCGGCCCGGGACGGCCCCGGCGTGTCGGCGGGCCCCGGTGCGGGACGGGCGGCGCGCGCGGGCGAAGATGGACCGTCATGCCGAGTCCGCCCGAGAGCCCCGTCGTCGCCCAGGCCGCCGCCGGCCCGGCCCGGCCCGGCGCGCCGGACGACGGGCCGCAGGGCGGCTTCCGGGTCCGGCTGGACAACTTCGAGGGCCCGTTCGACCTGCTGCTGAGCCTGATCGCCAAGCACCGGATGGACGTCACCGAGGTCGCGCTGGCCACGGTCACCGACGACTTCATGGCCCACATCCGCGCCATGGGCCCGGACTGGGACCTCGACGCGGCGACCGAGTTCCTGGTCGTCGCCGCCACCCTCCTCGACCTCAAGGCCGCCCGGCTGCTGCCCGCAGCCGAGGTCGAGGACGACGAGGACCTCGCCCTGCTGGAGGCGCGCGACCTGCTCTTCGCCCGACTGCTCCAGTACCGGGCGTACAAGCGGGCGGCGACGCTGTTCGGCGAACGCTGGGCCGCCGAACTGCTGCGCTCGCCCCGGACCGTCGGCCTGGAGCCGCAGCACGCCGGACTGCTGCCCGACGTCGTGATCGGCATCGGCACCGAGCGCTTCGCCCAGCTCGCCGCCAGGGCGATGGAGCCGAAGCCGGAGCCGGTCGTCTACGTCGACCACATCCACACCCCGCCGGTGAGCGTGCGCGAACAGGCCGGCCTGGTGGTCGCCCTGCTGACCGAGCTCGGCGAGGCCTCCTTCCAGCGCCTGGTCGCCGACGCGCCCGGCACCATGGTGGTGGTCGCCCGCTTCCTGGCACTGCTGGAGCTCTACCGGGAGCGGGTGCTCGCCTTCGAGCAGCCGGACGCGCTCGGCGAACTCCTGGTGCGGTGGGTGGCGGAGCAGGACCGGGGCGCGGTCGAGGTGACGGACGAGTTCGACCGGCCGGCGGGCGAGACCGCGGCGCGGGCGGCGAAGGACGAGGAGGACGGGCGATGACGGCCGGGAACGGCGGCGCGGGCGGCGGGCGGCCGGCCAGGCGGGCCCTCGGGGTCCCGGGGCGGCCCCGGGCCGGGGAATGGCTGGACCCGGCGCCGGGCGCGCCCCCGGCGACCGGCCACGAGCCACCCCCGGCCGCCGGGCCGGCGATCGACGACGGCCCCGGGCTGCGCGCCGAACTGGAGGCGATCCTGATGATCGTCGACGAGCCGGCCGGCGAGGCCCACCTGGCGTCCGTGCTGGAACGGCCGCGCGCCGAGGTGGCGGCGGCGCTGCGCGAACTGTCCGCCGAGTACACCGCCCAGGGCCGGGGTTTCGACCTGCGGCTGGTGGCCGGCGGCTGGCGGTTCTACAGCCGCGCCGCCTGCGCGGCGGCCGTCGACCGCTTCGTCCTGGACGGCCGGCAGGCCCGGCTGACCCAGGCGGCACTGGAGACCCTGGCGGTGGTCGCCTACCGGCAGCCGGTGTCCAGATCGCGGGTCTCGGCCGTCCGCGGTGTGAACTGTGACGGCGTGATGCGTACCCTGGTACAGCGAGGACTGGTGGAAGAGGCCGGATCCGAGCCCGAAACAGGTGCGATCCTGTATCGGACGACGAACTACTTCCTGGAACGGATGGGGCTCCGCGGCCTGGACGAGCTGCCGGAGCTCGCTCCCTTCCTGCCCGAGGTCGACGACGTGGAAGCGGAGTCCCTGGAGGGCACGATGATCGCGGAGGCGGTCGCCGCCGCTGCCGCGCAGGCCGCGGACGGCAGTGGCGAGGCCGGTCGGGCTGCGCCCGATCGGTAGGGGGCGGTGAGGTCGGCCGAAACGACCGCACAGCCCAGACGGTAACGACGTACGGACACTTTGATGCGTAGCAGTGGCAACGGCAGGAACAGCAGCGGCGGCGGCAGCGGCCGCGGCGGACAGGGCGGGGGCGGCCGGGGCGGCTCCTACGGGGGCGGCGCGGGCCGCGGCGGCTCCGGCTCGCGGGGCGGTTCGTACGGCGGCGGCTCCGGCGGCGGCCGGGGCGGCTCGGCCCCGCGCGGCGGCTCGGGCTCCTACGGCCGCGACGACCGGCGCGACGACCGGCGCGACAGCCGTCGGGACGACCGCCGCGACGACCGGCGCTACCCGGACCGCCCGCTGCGGCCCGAGGAGCGCAAGTACGACCGCCCCGAGTACGGCGGCGGCCCCAACGCCACCCCGGCCCGCGGCGGCTTCGCCGGGCGCCGTCCCGGCCCGGCCCCGCGCCCGCGCCGGGAGGGCCAGGGCGCCCCGGGCGACCCGCGCCGCCAGCCGCAGCGCTCCCGCGAGCTGCAGGCCCGGATCGAGGACGCCGTGCTGGCCCGGCACGACAAGCCGGCCGTGAAGCTGCCGAAGACCTTCGGCGAGCCCGAGGGCGAGCGCCTGCAGAAGGTGCTGGCCCGGGCCGGCATCGGCAGCCGGCGCGCCTGCGAGGAGCTGATCGAGCAGGGCCGGGTCGAGGTCAACGGCAAGCGCGTCACCGAGCAGGGCAAGCGGGTCGACCCGCAGAAGGACGAGATCAAGGTGGACGGCCTGACCGTCGCCACCCAGTCCTACCTGTTCTTCGCGCTCAACAAGCCGGCCGGCGTCGTCTCCACCATGGAGGACCCGGACGGCCGCCAGTGCCTCGGCGACTACGTGACCAACCGGGAGACCCGGCTGTTCCACGTCGGCCGCCTCGACACCGAGACCGAGGGCATCATCCTGCTCACCAACCACGGCGAGCTGGCCCACCGCCTCACCCACCCCCGGTACGGCGTGACCAAGACCTACCTGGCCGCCATCCAGGGGCCGATCCCGCGCGACCTGGGCAAGCAGCTCGCCAAGGGCATCGAGCTGGAGGACGGCTACGCCCGCGCCGACAGCTTCAAGGTCGTCTCGAACGTCGGCAAGAACTACCTGGTCGAGGTCACCCTGCACGAGGGCCGCAAGCACATCGTCCGCCGGATGCTCGCGGAGGCGGGCTTCCCGGTCGAGAAGCTGGTGCGCACCCACTTCGGTCCGATCGCGCTCGGCGACCAGAAGTCCGGCTGGCTGCGCCGGCTGACCAACCCCGAGGTCGGCCAGCTGATGCGCGAGGTCGGGCTGTAACAGCCACTCCCCGGACACCCCTGGAGGCCTCCCCGCCGAGCGGCGGGGAGGCCCTCCGTCGTTCGGCGGGTCCTGCTGTGAAGCGGGCCGCATCGGCGGTGATCGTCTTGTCAGCCCGATGATCCGTGGCCGAGGATTGCCACCTGCCCACCACCCGCCGAGTGGCGGGAGTGCGCCATCCGGCGCGGGGCGAGAGGCGAACGGGGAGCGACGCCGTGTCCGATGCACCACTCAGCGCTCTGGGACTGGCCGGACCGGACGGGCGGGTCTACGCGGCGCTGGTGGCCAACCCGCAGTCGACGGCCGAGGACCTCGCCGTGCTCTGCGACCTGACCCTCCAGCAGAGCATGCGGGCCCTGGACCGGCTCGCCCAGCAGGGCATGGCCACCCGGGCCCCGGTGGACCGGCAGCGGTTCCTGCCGGTCGCCCCGGACGTCGCCATCGGCACGCTGATCGGCCACCGGGAGTCCGAACTGCGCAACGCCAGGGCCGAGATGCACCGGCTGATGGACGCCTTCCGGGAGGCCTCGCGCTACACCGACCCGGCGCACTCCGTCGAGGTGCTGACCGGCGGCGAGGCGATCGCCCAGCGACTGGAGCACATCACCGGCACCAGCCAGTACCAGATCCGCGGCTTCGACTGCCCGCCCTACATCCAGGACCCGGTGGCCAACATCCCGCTGCAGCGCCGTCGGCTGAAGGAGGGCGTGCGGTTCCGGACCGTCTACGACCGCGAGGCGGTGGCCTGGCCGGGCCGGCTGGAGAAGAACATCCTGGTCGGGGTCGCCGACGGCGAGGAGGCGCGGGTCCGGCCGGTGCTGCCGATGAAGATGGTCATGTCGGACGACCGGATGGCGATCATCCCGATCAGCGTCGGCGACAGCGTCCTCGACGCCGCCTACGTCATCCACCCCTCGGCGCTGCTCCAGGCGCTGGACACGCTGTTCGAGGCGGAATGGGAGCGCGCCGTCCAGCTGCAGGCCGCGATCGGCGCGGGCGACGGGGCGCTGGAGCCGGAGGCCGACCACCGCAAGCTGCTCGGGCTGCTGGCAGCCGGCCTGACCGACGAGTCGATCGCCCGCTCGCTCGGCTGGAGCGCCCGGACCACCCAGCGCCGGCTCCAGTCGCTGATGCGCGAGCTGGGCGCCACCACCCGCTTCCAGGCCGGGATGGCGGCCCGGGAGCGGGGCTGGCTCTAGCGGGGGGGGTGCGGGCGCTGGGCGGGCCCCGCGGGCCTCGCGGGGGCGCCGCGCGGGCCTCGCGCGGGTCCCGCCCGGGCCTCGCGCGGGCGTCAGCTCCAGGGGGAGAGCGAGGCCCAACGGCCGTCCGGGCCGCGCTCGACCTTCTCCAGGCCCACCACCGCCGTGCGGTTCAGCCGCCCGTAGATGTGCGGGTACAGCACACCGGGAGTGGCCCCGGGCGGCGGCCCGCCGTGCGGGGCCTCCCACTTGACCATCGGTTCCACCAGCGACTCCTCGATCAGCAGCACCATCAGCGGTTCGCGGGCGTCGGCGAAGAAGGAATTGGCCACGGCGAGTGCGGTCTGCTCGTCGGCCGCGCAGTGGATGAACCCGTCGGTGAGCAGCGAGGCGGTCGCGTACGGCCGGCCCGGATCGGCCAGCCAGTCGTCCAGGGGGGCGAGGTGCAGGATCATGCTCCTGTTGTACCCGCTCCGGCCGGGCCCGGGCGGGCGCCCGGGCCCGGCGGTTCGCGACGCCGGGGCCCGGGGCGGACCCTCAGAGGCCGGCCACCTTGCCGGAGGCGGAGACCTCGTACACCAGGGTGAGCGTGCGGCGGGCACCCGGACCGAGCGGGACGTCCCAACGCACGACGCCCTCCGCGTCCAAGGCGTCCGGCGCGGGCGAGCACTCCTCCTTGCGCAGCCGCACCTCCACCGCCGACACCTCGGAGACCGGCACCCGCTCGCGCACCGCGACCAACTGCTCGTCCCGCTCCTCCGGGCCGGAGAACCGCGACAGGTGCAGCCGCACCGTGCGGGTGGTCACCGAACGCTGGCTCAGACCGGCCGTCGAGCGGCGCTCCTCGGTCTCGCGCACCACCCGGTAGCCGTCCGAGCTGCCGAACGACAGCTCCGCGTCGGCGCCCGGCGCCGTGAACGGCAGCCGGCCGCGCCCGGTGAAGCCACTGCCGCGGACCAGCTCGACCGGCCCGGCGAGCAGCGGGTGCCCGGCCGTGTTGCGGAACCGGACCACCTGGGTGACCAGCGGCGACAGCTCCGGCGCGCAGGCGTACTCGGTGTTCGCCGCGCCTTCGAAGGAGCCCAGCGGCACCCGGTGCGCCCGCCCGTCGGAGGGCACCGTGGCCGGCGCCGGCGCCGTCAGCACCCGCGCCTCACCGCCGTCGTCCACACCCGGCAGCACGCCGTCCGGGCGGAGCTCCGAGATCGTCTCCTCCCGCACCTCCACCTCGACGGTGCGCCGTTCCTCGGCGCTGCGCTCGCGCAGCGTCAGCACGTCCTCGGCGAGCGCCGGCGGTTCGGTGGCGAGGGCGGAGCGGGCGGTGGAGAGGGTGAGCCGGGCGCCGGTCCACGCCTCGCCGGTGCGCTGCCAGACCACCGCCTCGGACTCCAGCCGCAGCACGCCCTCGGCCAGGGTGGCCCGGTAGGACGGCCGCCAGAGCGCGCACGGCACCAGGTGGCTCACGGCCAGCCGGGCGGGCCCGGCCTCCCGGGCCTCGACGGTCAGGTCGAGGTGGGCGAGCAGTTCGGCGGGCCGTTCCTCGGCCTGCTCGACGGCGGTGAGCGCCGCGGCGCGCTCCTTCTCCAGCCCGCGCAGCCGGGAACGGGCGGCGCGCAGCTCCTCGGCGGACCGCTCGCGCTCGGCGTCGACCCGGTCCAGCTCGCGGTGCCAGCGGGTGCGTTCGACCTCGCCGACGCCGGCGCCCTCGCCGACCTCGCGCAGCAGGTCGGCGGCGAGCTGGGCGAGCAGCGCCAGCCGGGCCGCCAGCCGGTCGGCCAGCTGCTCCTCGGCGCGTACGCGCTCGTCCAGCCCGTGCAGGCGGTGGCGCAGCGCGGAGTCCTCCGGGCCGGGCGGCAGCGGGGCGCGGGGCGTCCAGACCCGGGTGATCCGGGCGTCCAGGACCCGGACGCCCGGGGTGTCCGACTCGGCGCGCAGGGTGCGGTCGACGGCGAGCGCGGTGAGCGGGCCCAGCCGCAGCCGCTGGACGCCGGCGGCCAGCTCCGCGGTGGCGGTGCGCTCGACCTGGGCGCGGTCCTCCAGGCAGGTGACGGCGGTGACGGGCAGCGGCGTCGCGGGCCGCGCGGCGTCGGGGAGGGCGGTGCTGTCGGGGAGGGGGGTGGTGTCGGGGAGGGGGGTGGCGCTCATCGTTCAGTTCCTCCGGTTTCCGCCGACGATGGCCTTTCCGGCCGGGATTCTGATCTGGTAGCCGCCGTCCAGCTCGGCCCGGCCGCCCGGTGGCAGCTCGACCCGCCGGAGCCGGGTGCTGGGCGGGCACTCGGTGGACGGTTCGTCCGGCGCGTGCCAGCCGGGGCGTTCCTCGATCCGGATGTCGGCGTCGGAGCTGACCGGCACCCGTTCGCGGACCTCGACGGTGACCGGGCGGCCGAGCCGGTTGGCCAGTTCGACGCGCACCCGGTGGTCGAGCACGGTGCTGCTGTTCAGCATGCCCGCGGTGGACTCGCGCAGCTCGGTACGGCGCGTCACCTCGACCGACTCGGCGACACCGATGCCCAGTCGGCGCACACCGCCGGGGGCGAGGGTGGGCAGGGCGGCGGTGAGCAGGAACCGGTCGTCGACGGTCACCTCGACCGGGCCGGCGAGCACGGCCTGCGCGGTGCCGTTGGTGACCACCAGGGTGGCGTAGACCCGTTCCTCGACGGCGGGCACGGTGACGTACTCGGGGCTCACGCTCACCGGGATCTCGCCGATGGTGACGGTGTGCCAGGTGGCGTCGGAGGGCAGGTCGGCGGGCGCGGCGGCGTCGAAGCGGTGGTCGAAGGAGCCGGCCGAGACGCGCGGCGGCACGGCGTGGTGCGGCAGCGGGAGGCGCTGCAGCCCGGGGGCCGGGTGGCCGGCGGTGCGCGGGCGGGCCGGGGGGTGCAGGGTGCCGCGCCGGTCGGCGGTGGCGTCCGGGCCGGACAGTTCCAGCGCGGGGTAGTCGAGCAGCCGCTCGTCCGGGACCGGCGGGCCGGGCGGGGGCGTGAACGGGGCGGGGGCGCCGAACCGGGCGAGCGTCTCCTCGCCGGGGGCCGGGGCGCCGGGGGCGGGCGGGGCGCCGCCGTAGCCGGAGAAGGCCACCGGCGCTGCTTCCTCGGCCTCCTCGGCCGAGCGGAGGCCGCCGGCGCGGGTGCGGGCCCGGACGGGCCTGCCCGGGGCCTGGGGCGCCGGTGCGGCGGCCGGCGGCGGGAGGGGCGGTGCGGCGACGGTGGGGCTGACCGGGACGGACAGCCGGGGCCCGGCGGCGGCCAGGGCGACGGGGGCCCCGCCGGGCATCCGGTGGGACGGCGCCGGGCGGGGGCCGGCCGCGTCGTAGCCGGTGAACAGGTCGGCCAGGCCGGCCGGGGGTTCGCGCCAGCCGGAGGGCGCCGGGGCGGGCTGGCTGCGGCCGATCCGCAGCGAGCGCAGCTTGGGCAGGTCGGTGCGGCGGTCGAGGTCGGCGGTGGAGAGGGCGAGGCGCACGCCGGTCCAGTCCTCGCCGGTCTGCTGGGCGACCGAGGCGCGCAGCAGGAGGTGGCCGGTGTCGGCGCCCTGGCGGTAGGCGAGCCGGTAGGAGGGCACCCAGCGGGCGGCCTGGACGGTGTACTCCAGTTCGATCTGCAGCTCGGCGGGCGCGTCCTGGGGCGCGGGGGCGGCGTCCTCCGGTGCGGTGGCGGTGCTGAGGGTGAGCAGGGCGGTGGTCGTGGTCTCGACGGGCTCGTGCCACTCGGCGGGGGAGAGCCGGACGACCCGGTCGTTGAGCACCAGGGTCTCGTGGTCGGCGAGTTCGATCTCGCGGGCGAGCCGCCCGGCGCGCTCGTGGAGGCCGGTGAGGCGCTCGTCGACGAACGCGGCCAGCTCCAGCCAGGCGTCGGCGGGCGTGCGGCGCAGCGGCTCGTCGCGGCGGCGGGGCGGCGGGACGGCGCGCAGCGCGGCGGTCTCGGCGATGGCGGCGAGGACCATCCGGTGCTGCTCGCGCAGGGACTCGGCGTGCTCCTCGGCTTCGTCCAACCGGCGTCGCAGCTCTGGCAGTTCGGCGGGCTCACGGAGTTCGGCGACCATTTCGAGCCGGGCCTCGGTGACGGCGGTGCCGGCCGGGCCGGCGAGCACCCGGGCGCGCAGCGAGCGTGCGTCGAGGGTGTCGGGCAGGCCGGTCAGCCGCAGCCGTCCGCCCGGGGGCAGGGCCACCCTGGCCCGGCGGCGGCAGACCGCGCCGGCCGCGTGGACGACCACGGAGTCCAGGACCGAGGGGGCGGTGGGGACGGTGCCGGCGGGGGCGCCGGTGCCGCCCCCGGCGGTGTCTGCGCTGCCGGCGTCTCGGCTGCTGTCTCCGGTGCCGTCGTCGTGCGGTCGATGCTGGTCGCTGCTGTGTTGATCGTTCACCCGGCCAACCCCTTCGTCGCGTGCCGTCGGCGGCCCATCCTGCCGTGCGGCGGCGCCCGCGGCGCCGGTTTTCCGCCGTGCGCGGCGTGCGGGCGGCGCGGCGGGCGCCCGGTGGCGCGGGCCGCGTGAGGAGGGACGGCCGGGGGCAGTGGCGCGGTTGCGGCACGGGCGGCGGCGGTGATGGGGGAGGATGGGTGGCGACCCGTCCCGTGCGGGTGACCGTGTCGCAGTCGACCGTGTTCCGCGCAGTCCCGCGCAGTTCCGTGAGGAGAGCTACCCCGCCATGCGCACAGCCGCCGTCGTCGGTACCGGACTCATCGGCACCTCCGCCGCACTCGCCCTCACCGGACGGGGTCTGACCGTCCATCTGGAGGACGCCGACCCGGACGCCGCCCGCACCGCCGCCTCGCTGGGCGCCGGGACCACCGAACCCGCCGACGGGCCGGTCGACCTCGCGATCATCGCCGTCCCGCCCGCGCTGGTCGGCAAGGTGCTCGCCGACTGCCAGCGCCGCGGGCTGGCCCGCTGCTACACCGACGTCGCCAGCGTCAAGGCCGGCCCGCACGCCGAGGTCGCCGCGCTCGGCTGCGACACCACCCACTACATCGGCAGCCACCCGATGGCCGGGCGGGAGCGGTCCGGCCCGCTGGCCGCCCGCGCGGACCTCTTCGAGGGCCGGCCGTGGGTGCTCACGCCCACCCCCGACACCGACACCGAGACGCTGAACGCCGTCCTCGAACTGGCCGCGCTCTGCGGGGCCGTGCCGATCGTCATGGACGCCGCGGCGCACGACCGCGCGGTCGCCCTGGTCTCGCACGCCCCCCAGCTGCTCTCCTCGCTGGTCGCCGCCCGGCTGGAGAACGCCGACGAGACCGCCATAAGGCTCTCCGGCCAGGGGGTGCGGGACGTGACCCGGATCGCCGCCTCCAACCCCGCGATGTGGGTGGACATCCTCTCCGCCAACGCCGGGGCGGTCGCCGACGTGCTGGAGGAGGTCGCCAACGACCTCGGCGAGACCGTCACCGCGCTGCGCGCCCTGCAGGCCGCCGAGGAGGCCGAGCGGCGCGGCGGCGCGGCCGGCATCGAAGCGGTCATGCGGCGGGGCAACACCGGTCAGGCCCGGATCCCCGGCAAGCACGGCGCGCCGCCCACCCGGTACGAGACGCTCGCCGTCGTGCTCGGCGACCAGCCCGGCGAGCTGGGCCGGCTGTTCGGCGAGGTCGGCGCGGCGGGCGTGAACATCGAGGACGTCGACATCGAGCACTCCACCGGGCAGCAGGTGGGTTTCGTGCAGCTGTCGGTGGCGCCGGCGGCGGTGCGGCCGCTGACGGCGGCCCTGCGGGCGAGCGGGTGGAGCGTGCGGGACTGACGTCGTCCGGTTGCGGTGGCGCTCGACCTTCTAGCTGCGCTCGCCGTTCTGGCGGTGCTCGCCGTTCTGGCGGTGCCGGTGCGACTCCTGCACGGTGCTCGCTGTCCTGGCGGTGCTCGCAGTGCTCCCCGGCGCTCGCGATGAGCGGCGGGTCCGGGGCTGCGGTAGTGGACCGGCTACCGGCGGGTCCGGGTCGGGCGGCGGTCCATTAACCTTGTGGGAGACATCCCCGGCTTCCCCGTACTCCGGGTTGCCATGCTCAGAGATCAGAGAGAGGTTCGCGCCGTGGACACTGCCGACCGAGCGCACGCCCCGGTCGTCGTCGCCATCGACGGACCCTCCGGCTCCGGCAAGTCGACCGTCTCCCGGGCGGTCGCCGCCCGGCTGGGCCTGAGTTTCCTGGACACCGGTGCCATGTACCGGGCGATGACCTGGTGGATGCTGGCCAACGACGTCGACGTGAACGACCCGGAGGCGGTGGCCGTCGCGTGCGGCAAGCCGGTGATCGTGTCCGGCACGGACGCGGACGGCCCGACCATCACCGTGGACGGCCGGGACGTCGCCGGCCCGATCCGCGGCCCCGAGGTGACCGCGCACGTCAGCGCCGTCGCCGCGGTGCCGGCGGTGCGCGCCCGGCTGGTCGAGCTGCAGCGCGGCTGCGCCGGCGTCGCCGCGCGCGGCATCGTCGCCGAGGGCCGGGACATGGGGAGCGTGGTCTTCCCGGACGCCACCGTCAAGGTCTTCCTGACCGCCTCCGAGGCGGCCCGCTCCGAGCGCCGGGCCGCCGAGCTGCGGGCCAAGGGCGTGGACGAGGCGACCATCACCGCGATGGCCGCCGACCTGGCGCGCCGGGACGCGGCGGACTCCTCGCGGGCGACCGCCCCGCTGACCCAGGCCACGGACGCGGTCCTGGTGGACACCAGCGAGCTCACCCTGGAGCAGGTGATCGACCGGATCACCGGGCTGGTGGCGGAGCGGGCGGGGGCCGCGCTCGTCTGACGCGCTCAGGCCGTCCGGGACGGTCGAGGGCCGTCGGGAGCCGGCTGAGAGCCGGTGGAAAGTCGATCATCCGATGAACAGGGTGCCCTGGTGGCGCCCGGAACCATTCGCGCTGCCCCGGTGGGGCAGGTACGCACGGTACGTCCCTGGGAAGGGCCGGGCCGGGAAACGGACAGTACGAACATGACCGCAGAGCACTCCACCGCCGGGCACGGCGAGCTGGACTCCTCCGAGTACGCCGAGTTCATGGCGCTCGCCGCCGAGGAGGGCTTCGACCTCGACGACGTCGACGTCCTCGGCGACGGCAGCCACGCCCCGCTGCCGGTGCTGGCCGTCGTCGGCCGCCCGAACGTCGGCAAGTCGACCCTGGTCAACCGCATCATCGGCCGCCGTGAGGCCGTCGTCGAGGACAAGCCCGGCGTCACCCGCGACCGCGTCACCTACGAGGCCGCCTGGAACGGCCGCCGCTTCAAGGTCGTCGACACCGGCGGCTGGGAGATCGACGTCCTCGGCATTGACGCCATGGTCGCCGCCCAGGCCGAGCTCGGCATCGAGCAGGCCGACGCGGTGCTGTTCGTCGTCGACGCCACCGTCGGTGCCACCGACACCGACGAGGCCCTGATCAAGATCATCCGCCGGGCCGGCAAGCCGACCGTGCTCTGCGCCAACAAGGTCGACGGCCCGTCCACCGAGGCCGAGGCCGCCTACCTCTGGTCGCTCGGCCTCGGCGAGCCGTACCCCGTCTCCGCCCTGCACGGCCGCGGCTCCGGCGACCTGCTCGACGCCGTGATGGCCGCGCTGCCCGAGGCCCCGCCGCAGACCTTCGGCGACGCCGCCCCCGGCGGCCCGCGCCGCATCGCGCTGATCGGCCGGCCGAACGTCGGCAAGTCCAGCCTGCTCAACAAGGTCGCCGGCGAGGAGCGGGTGGTCGTCAACGAGCTGGCCGGCACCACCCGTGACCCGGTCGACGAGATGATCGAGCTCGGCGGCAAGACCTGGAAGTTCGTCGACACCGCCGGCATCCGCCGCCGGGTCCACCTGACCGCCGGCGCCGACTTCTACGCCTCGCTGCGCACCTCCGCCGCGCTGGAGAAGGCCGAGGTCGCGGTCGTCCTGGTCGACGCCAGCGAGACCCTCGCCGAGCAGGACACCCGGATCATCTCGATGGCCGTCGAGGCCGGGCGCGCCGTCGTCATCGCCTACAACAAGTGGGACCAGCTCGACGAGGAGCGCCGCTACTACCTGGAGCGCGAGATCGAGCGCGACCTCGTCCAGGTGCAGTGGGCCCCCCGGGTCAACGTCTCGGCGAAGACCGGCCGGCACATGGAGAAGCTGGTGCCGGCGATCGAGACCGCGCTGGAGGGCTGGGAGACCCGGATCACGACCGCCCGGCTGAACGCCTTCCTCGGCGAGCTGGTGGCCGCCCACCCGCACCCGATCCGGGGCGGCAAGCAGCCGCGCATCCTGTTCGGCACCCAGGCGGGCACCCGTCCGCCGCGCTTCGTGCTGTTCGCCTCGGGCTTCCTGGAGGCGGGCTACCGGCGCTTCATCGAGCGCCGGCTGCGCGAGGAGTTCGGCTTCGTCGGCACGCCGATCTCGATCTCGGTGCGGGTGCGGGAGAAGCGCAAGAAGAAGTAGACGTGACTGGGGAAGGGCCCCGTCGGCCGGTCTCGGGACCGGGCGGCGGGGCCCTTCGGTGCTCCGGGGGTGGTCAGTGGTGGTCGCCGCCGCGGCCCGGGGGGAGCGAGAGCAGGCTGCGGTGCCGGCCGCCGCTGGTCGTGCCCACGGCCGGGGCGGGCGCCGGCACCGGGACCGTCACCGGGGCCGGCGCGGGGACGTGCGCGGCCGTCGGCTGGGGGACGGGGCCGAGGTAGCCGGCCGCGATCCAGCCCTGGCCGGTGCCCGCCTGGGCGCCGCTCTGGGCGCCGGCCTGGGTGCCCGTCGCCCGGCCGGGGGCTGGGGCGGGGTGGAAGCCGGATGTGTACGGGCCGGTGCCGTCGTGGCCGCGGTGCCCGTGGGCGGGGCCGTGGTCGTGCGGAGGGCCGGTGTGGCCGAAGGGCTGGTCCGGCGGCCCGGCGTGGTCCGGGCCGCCGGGCCGGGGCGGCATGAACTGCGGGATGCCGATCGCCTGGCCCGCGTATGTCTGGAAGGCCTGGTGCTGGGGCGGGTACGGGCGCGGGTCGGTGCGCCCGGGCGCCGCGTCCCGGACGGCGAAGCCGGTGAAGGCCAGGTCCTCCTCGCCGGAGCGGTCGCCCGGCAGTGCGCGGAAGAGCCGGCGGTACTCGGAGTACAGCTCGTCGTAGATCGGCGTCGTCGAGTGCGGGTGCTCCGCGTCGTACGACGGGCGCATGCCCGGGATCGAGCGGGAGGCGGGGGTGGACCGCCGGGGGGAGGCGGGGACGTCGTAGCTGTACACGCAGGGCCCAACGAGCGAGGGCGGCCGGGGGATGCGGGTGGGCGGGCGCGGCCGCTGGCCGCGGGGCGGTGGTCCGGCGGGCCCCGCGGCCACCCCGCGGCGGGGTGGGTGCGGCTCAGGTGCCGGCGAGCGGGAGGGAGGCGGCGACCACCTGGCCCAGCGCCACCGCCCGCTCCAGCGCCTGGCGCAGCAGGTCCTCGCGGGGCTGCCGGCCGACCGTCCCGGCCGGGACGGCGTACATGGTGACCTCGCCGAGCTGGTTGGCGGCGAACCGCCAGGCGTCGGTCACCTGGAGCGGCTGGTGGGCCTGCCACCAGCCGGTGCTGCCGCCGGTCGCCGAGGGCTGGAGGACGGCGTGCAGCTTGCCCATCGCGACCAGCACGGACCAGCCGGGCAGCTGGTCCGGCGTCTTGTCGAGGTCGGTGACCGGCTGGAAGCCCGCATCCTGGAGCAGGTCGAGGAACTCGTCCTCGCCGGTGATGGTGCCCGGCCGGCCGACCGGCCCGGTCGGCTCGACGACCAGGGAGGCGTGGCCGGTGTCGCCGTGCAGGACCAGCCCGCAGGTGATGCCGAGGATGGCGGCCTGGCCGGGCGTGCCGGGCCGGCCGGTCCCCGGTGCGGCGGCCGCGTCCGGCGCGGGCGAGGGGGCCGGGACCGGCGGCTGCGGCTGGGCGGGGTAGCCCCCGGCGGCCGGGTCGCCCTGGGACTGGCTGATGCTGCGGACGGCGCCGGCCAGCTGCTCCTCGGAGACCGGGACCACCTGGGAGGGGATGCAGCGGGCGTGCGCGAAGGCCAGGACCGCCGTCTCCTCGCCGACGAACAGCACGGTGCTGGTGGGCTCCTGGAGCGCGTCGCCGGGGGTGCGGCAGGAGGTGCACTCGTAGCTGTCGGGTGCGTGGGCGCCGCCGAGCAGGCGGTCGGCCTCGTCGTCGCCGATCTCGGAACGGACCTCGTCGCTGACGTCGAGCATGCGCGGCACTGGGTGTCTCCTCGGTGCGGTGTCGGGGGCGGAACGGGATGGGCGTCGGGGGTGGAACGGTGTGGCGGCGGGCCGGCCCTGTTCGAGCCGGCGGCGGGGACGGCCCGGCCGCCCTGCCCAACGGGCCCTTGTGGCAGGGGTCACGGGTGGGGGCGCGGGGTGACGGGAATTGCCCCGGATTCGATCGCGGAGGGTGTCGACGGCATCGCAATGTGTCGATCTCGGTGGCAGAGCTGCCGGAAACGAAGTGTGAGGTGAGCCACGGCCTGCGGATGTTTGATCTAGGAAATGACGCCTAAAACGGACATTCGGGACATGAATGTCAGGCTGTTACCGGCGGTAATGCCCTGCTGAGCTGGGGAGACCCGTAACTGTTTGGTTCCCCGGCGGCCGACTCGTAGCTTCTTTGGCGGTGCAACGAGCACCACCCGGGTTCACCCCCGACGCACAGCCCGCCGGTTTCGCCCGGCGCAGGCCGTGCCCGCCGACGCGACCGGCTCGAACAGGTCGCCGGTGCGTGGCGGGTGGCCAGGGGCGGCGCGGGACGTCCGACACGTCTCCGGCCGCCCGACGGACGCGGTGAGCGATTCCAGTCCTCTTCCAGGGCTTGGTTCCGCATGCCCGCCCGGGGCTGTCGAGAGGAACCCCATGACTTTCCGTAACGAGATCGCCGCTGCCACCACCACCTCCGCCACCAAGCGCAACCGCGTCCGGATGGCTGTTGTGGCGGGCGCCGCTGTCGCGGCCCTGCCGGTGGCCGGCCTCGTCACGGCCACCTCGGCCTCCGCCGCCTCCGTCTCCACCTGGGACGCCGTCGCCCAGTGCGAGAGCGGCGGCAACTGGGCCATCAACACCGGCAACGGTTTCTACGGCGGTCTGCAGTTCACCTCCAGCACCTGGGCCGCCTTCGGTGGCACCGCCTACGCCCCGCAGGCCAACCTGGCCACCAAGGCGCAGCAGATCGCCGTCGCCGAGAAGGTCCTCGCCTCGCAGGGCCCGGGCGCCTGGCCCGTCTGCTCCGTCAAGGCCGGTCTGACCAAGGGCGGCGCCCCGGCCGCGGTCGACACCGCCGCCCCGGCGACCACCGCCCCCGCCGCGAAGCCGGCCGCCCCCGCCGCCACCGCGACCCCGAAGCCGGCCGCGCCGAAGGCCGCCGAGGCCCCGAAGGCCGCCGCGCCGAAGGCCGCCCCCAAGGCCGCCGAGGCCCCCAAGCCCGCCGCCGCGCCGAAGGCCGACCAGGCCGCGAAGCAGGGCAAGGGCTGGACCTCCAACGACGTCAAGCAGGCCAAGGGCAGCTACACCGTCAAGGCCGGCGACACGCTGAGCACCATCGCCGCCGCCCAGGGCGTCGACTGGCACGAGCTGTACACCAAGAACGCCAAGGTCATCGGTGGCAACCCGAACCTGATCTTCCCGGGCCAGACCCTCACCGTCTGATCCGACCGGCCCGCGACTGCCCGGCGCGGTCGCCCGCCCGGTCCGTCGGCCGCCTCCCCGCACCGCGGGGAGGCGGCCGACGGCGTGCGGGACGACCCGGCGCCCGGGGCCATTGTCGGAGGGGTGCGCGAGGATGGGGGAGTGACCCAGGGCGAGTTGTTCGGCGGCTCCTTCGGTGACCCGTTCGACGTCGGCGCCGCCGCTGGCACCGGGCGCGGGCGGTCCGAGCCGGCGCCCGGCGCCGTGCTGCTCCCGGGCTGGCTGGACGCGGCGGCCCAGCTGCGGCTGGTCGCCGCCTGCCGCGAGTGGGCCCGCCCGCCCGCCGGGATGCACACCGTCCGGATGCCCACCGGCGGGCTGATGTCCGTGCGGATGGTCAGCCTGGGGTGGCACTGGTACCCGTACGGCTACTCCCGCACCGCCGAGGACGGCACGCCGGTCAAGCCGTTCCCGCCCGCACTCGACGCGCTGGCCCGGCGGGCGGTGGCCGAGGCGTACGGCCCGGACACCGGCGCGGTCGCGGGCGCGGCCGGGTACGCGCCGGACATCGCGATCGTCAACCACTACCCGCACGGCGCCCGGATGGGCCTGCACCAGGACCGCGACGAGCGGACGGACGCCCCGGTGGTCTCGCTGTCGCTCGGCGACACGTGCGTGTTCCGGCTCGGCAACACCGAGACCAGGACCAGGCCGTGGACCGACCTGGAGCTGCGCGGTGGGGACCTGCTGGTGTTCGGCGGGCCGGCCCGGTTCGCGTACCACGGCGTGACGAAGACCCTGCCGGGCACGGCGGACCCGGCGCTGGGGCTGACCGGGAGGCTCAACATCACCGTGCGGCAGTCGGGGCTCTGAGCGCCGCCGGCCTCGCAGGGTGGTTTCGGCCCCGCAGGGTGGTGTCGGCCCTGCTGGGTGGTGTCGGCCCCGCTCGGTGGTGCCGGGTGCCCGACAGCGCCACTGTTCGACCTCGTTCGAGTGAATCGGCGTCCGCGGCCCCGGTCCGGGGAATGCCCCGGCTCGCTGAGGAATTCGATTGAGCTGGAGAATTCGAGAGAAACGGGTCGCGGCAGCCGGGCGGAAGACCTCCGGCCGGGCGGCGGTCCGGAGAGGACGTGTTCCATGGGTACCCCGGTCGACGATCTCGTCGCGCTGCTGGACCTTGAGCAGATCGAGCTGAACATCTTCCGCGGGCGCAGCCCCGAGGAGGCGCTCCAGCGCACGTTCGGCGGACAGGTCGCCGGCCAGGCACTGGTCGCGGCGGGGCGCACCGTGGACGGCGACCGGCCGGTCCACTCGCTGCACGCCTACTTCCTGCGCCCCGGTGTGCCCGGCGTTCCGATCGTCTACCAGGTGGACCGGCTGCGGGACGGCCGCTCCTTCACCACCCGCCGGGTGCTGGCGATCCAGGGCGGGCGGTCGATCTTCGCGCTGACCGCCGACTTCCACGCCCCGGAGCCGGACAGCATCGAGCACCAGTTCCCGATGCCCGAGGTGCCGGCCCCCGAGAAGCTGCCCAGCGCGCTGGACGAGGTCGGCTCCCGGCTCGGCGAGCTGCCCCCGTTCATCAGCCGGCGCCAGCCGTTCGACATCCGCTACGTCGACCGGCTGCGCTGGAGCACCGAGGAGCTCGACGGCGTCGAGGCGCGCAGCGGGGTCTGGCTGCGGACCAACGGCGAGTTGCCGGACGACCCGCTGATCCACGTCTGCGCGCTCACCTACGCGAGCGACATGACCCTGCTGGACGCCGTCCGCGCCCCCGTGGAGCCGCTCTGGGGCACCCGCCACTTCGACATGGCCTCGCTCGACCACGCGATGTGGTTCCACCGGCCGTTCCGGGCCGACGACTGGCTGCTCTACCAGCAGGAGTCCCCGATAGCCCACGGTGCCCGGGGCCTGGCGCGCGGGCAGATCTTCGACCGGAGCGGTCAGCTGGTGGTGTCGGTGGTGCAGGAGGGCCTGTTCCGCCGGATCAAGGACTGACCGGCCGGGTGTGAGCGGTGTGCGGAGCGGTGCGCGGTGCGGTGTGCGGTGCGGTGCGGGCGGCGCGCGGGGCGGTGTGACCGGCGTGTTGAGCGGTGTGACCGGCCGTGGCGTGCGGTGACGGCCGCGCGACGGGATCCGGTGCCGGGAATGCCCGGCCCGGGTGTCGGATGTTCGATGGGGTGACGGAGTACGGACGACGGCCCGCCCGGCGGGCCCTGGACCACAGTGGGAGGGCGAGCCGATGACGGCGACGGCCGCGGAGGAATGGAAGCACTGGAGCGATCGGAGGGCCGCGACGGTCAGCGCCCCGCACGGTCAGCTGGCGCTCACCGGCACGTACTGGCTGGAGCCCGGCCCCACGGAGGTCCCCGGGCTGCCCGGGGCCTGGTGGACCGACGCCGAGGGCGTCCGGGTCCGGGCGGCGGCTGCCGACGGCCTCACCGTCGCGGGCGCGGCCGCTCCCGTCGACGGCGAGGTGCTGCTGCGCCCGGACACCGACCCGGCGCCGGACACCGTGTCGCTGGGCGAACTGCTGCTGGTGCCGATCGAGCGCGAGGGCGAGCTGGCGCTGCGGGTCTTCGACCCGGCGGCGCCCCGGCGGTCCTCGTTCGCCGGGATCTCCGCCTACTCCTACGCGCCGGAGTGGGCCGTCCCGGCGGTCTTCACCCCGTTCGAGGACGAGCGGGCGCGGGCGGTGGTGGTCCCGAACGCCGACGGCAAGGAGCGTCCGCTGGCCGTCGCCGGGCGGATCGCGTTCACCGTCGCCGGTGAGCACCGCACGCTGACGGTCAGCGGCTCGGCCGACGGTCTGAGCGGCGTGATCGCCGATGCCACCAGCGGCCGGGACACCTACCGGTTCCGCTTCATCACCCTGCCCGCGCCGGACGCGGACGGCCGGACGGTGCTCGACCTGAACCGCGCCTACCTGCCGCCGTGCGCCTTCGCGGACCACTTCATCTGCCCGTTCCCGCCGCCCGGCAACCGGCTGGACTTCCCGGTGGAGGCGGGGGAGAAGCAGGTCCTCACCCGCTAGCGGGCGGTCTGCGGGCGTCTGCGGCCGGGTCCGGAGTTCCGGACCCGGCCAACTGTGCGTCGCCCCACCCTCGTTGACAGCCCCGGCGGACCATGCCACGCTAATCAATAGCAAGCTATCTATGTTCTCTGGGGGGAGCGCCAGCCATGTCCACCACCACCGCCCGCGTCCGTGTCACCGGGTTCCAGAGGTTCGGCAACCGGATGATGGAGGTCCTCCACGGGATCGGCCTGCCGGTCGGCCCGATGCAGTTGCTGAGGGTGAAGGGCCGCAACTCCGGCCGGGAGTACACCAATCCGGTCGCCCCGGTGAAGGTCGGCGGCGCGACGTACATCCTGCAGGCGTTCCCCGGCTCGGACTGGGTGAAGAACGTCCGGGCGGCCGGGGAGGGGGTGCTGGTCCGCGGGCGCAGGGCGCGGCGGGTCGGGCTGGTGGAGGTGCCGCCGCACGAGCGCGGGCCGATCGCCCGGCAGTTCCCGGCCCAGGTCCCGATGGGGGCGGGCATCTTCGTGAAGAACGGCGTGGTCCCGGACAAGCGCCCGGAGAGCTTCGAGCTGGCCGCGCCGGACATCCCGGTGTTCCGCGTCGTCCCCCTCTGAGCGTCCGCCCGGCCGTCCGGCGCTACGCTGCACGGAGGGTTCTCGTGACGCATGGGAGGTTCGGATGCCCGGCCGGCAGAGCGCGGAACAGGTGGCCGCCGAGGCGGACGCCGGCCCGGCGTGGCTGCGGAGCAGCGTCGCGCCGAAGCTGCACCTGACCGCGAAGTCCTGCCGGGCGTTCTTCGAGGAGCGCCTCGCCGAGTCCGGTGCGACCTTCGCGGCCTGGACGGTGCTCGCCGCCCTGAAGCTGGAGGGCCCGATGATCCAGCGCGCCCTCGCCCAGTACCTGAGCATCGAGGGCCCGACGCTCTCCCGTCACCTGGAGTCGATGGAGCGGCGCGGGCTGGTCGTCCGCACGCGCACCGGCGCCGACCGTCGCGCGGCCACCGTGGAGATCGGACCCGAGGGCGAGGAGATGTACCGGCGGATCTCCTCGGTCGCGGTCCTCAGCCAGCAGGACATGCTCAAGGGCCTCAGCGACCGGGAGGTCGCCCAACTCGCCGCGCTGCTGGACCGGATCCTGGGGAACGTCGGCCCGCGCTGACCCCGCGGCGTGACGCCCACCCCGGTGTCGGCGGCCCGGGCGGGCGGGGCGACCATGGGGCACTGTGTCGACCAATCATCCTGCCAATTCCGCGGCCGACGGGGACTCGCCGCCCGCTCCCTCGGACGCCGTCCCCGCCGCCTCCCCCTCGTCGCCCGTTCCCTCTCCCGCCCGGTACCGGCGGCTCGCCCGCAGCGCCTTCGCCGACCTGAGCCCGCTGCGCGACCACGCCGACTACCGCCGGGTCTGGTTCGGACAGTCCGTCTCCTCGATCGGCCAGCAGATGACGGCCGTCGCCGTCTCCGTCCAGGTCTACGACCTGACCGGCTCCACCTTCGCCACCGGCCTGGTCGGCCTCTTCTCGCTGGTCCCGCTGGTCGCCTTCGGCCTCTACGGCGGCGCCATCGCCGACACCGTCGACCGCCGCCGCCTCGGCCTGATCGGCGCGGCCGGCCTCGCCGTCGTCTCCGCCGTCCTGGCCGCCCAGGCACTCGCCGGCCTCGGCATGGTCGCGGTCCTCTACGCGGCTGTCGCCCTCCAGGCCGGCTTCTTCGCGCTCGCCTCGCCCGCCCGCTCGGCGATGATCCCGCGACTGGTCCCCGCCCACCGGCTCCCCGCCGCCAACGCCCTGAACACCGTCAGCATGAACCTCGGCCTCACCGTCGGTCCCATGCTCGGCGGCGTGCTCATCGGCGCCTACGGCGTCCAGGTCGCCTACGTGGTCGACACCGTCGCCTTCGGCGCCACCCTCTACGCGATGTGGCGCCTGCCCGCCATGCTCCCGCTCGGCGAGCGCAAGGGCCGGGCCTCCGTCCTCGACGGCCTGCGCTTCCTGCGCGAGCAGCCCAATCTGCGCACCAGCTTCCTCGCCGACCTGGCCGCGATGATCTTCGGCATGCCGCGCGCCCTCTTCCCGGCCCTCGCCGTCACCTTCTACGGCGGCGACGCCCGCACCGTCGGCCTGCTCGCCGCCGCCCCCGCCGTCGGCGCCCTGGCCGGCGCCCTCTTCTCCGGCTGGGTCGGCCGCATCCACCGCCAGGGCGCCGCCGTCCTGGCCGCCGTGATCGCCTGGGGCCTCGCCATCGCCGCCTTCGGCCTGGTCCGCAATCTCTGGCTCGGCCTCCTCCTGCTCGCCGCCGCCGGCTGCGCGGACACCATCAGCATGATCTTCCGCAACACGATGATGCAGGTCGCCGCCCCGGACGAGATGCGCGGCCGCCTCCAGGGCGTCTTCATCGTGATCGTCGCCGGCGGCCCCCGCCTCGGCGACTTCGAGTCCGGCGCCGTCGCCTCCCTCACCAGCCCGGCCTTCTCCGTCGTCAGCGGCGGCCTCGCCTGCGTCGCCGCCATCCTCCTCCTCGCCGCCCGCCGCCCCGCCTTCCTCCGCTACGACGCCCGCCACCCCACCCCCTGACCCCCACCCCCACGACCCTGCAGCGAGCACCCCCCGACGTGCTGTATTGTTTTCCTCGTCGCCGGGACAACCGGCCGACAAGGTCGAGAAACCCGGAGCAGAGCCCCCAGGCTCCGCCCGGGCCACGAGACCACGGGACGTGGCGCAGCTTGGTAGCGCACTTGACTGGGGGTCAAGGGGTCGCAGGTTCAAATCCTGTCGTCCCGACAGTGATGTCGGAAGGCCGTTGATCGGGAGAAATCCCAGGTCAGCGGCCTTTTTGCTGATGGCCCGACAGGTGGCCCACGGCGCTGGAGCGCCCGGTCCGTGATCTTGCCAGGGGCCAGTCGGGGACCGGGGAGCCCGCGAGCCAGGACCCGCCGCGGCTTACCGCAGTCTTGGATCGCATGGACATTCGGGCCTCTCGGATCGTGCCGAATCAGCACGCGTCGTCGGGTGCCCGACGGATGCGTCGCCGATGCAGGCCCCAGGTCGCCAGCGCGGTGACGAGTGCCACGGCGAGTCCGCCGAGGAACTCCGGCGCCGCGGCCGCCAGCAGCTCCGGAACGCCGCCTGGACGGCCGGCGCATCCCTCGCCGATCGCCTGGACTGCCTCGTTGATCTCTGTCGACATTCGCCGCACGCCTCCACTGCTCGGAACACCTCACGGTCGCCGTCGACCGCGCAGCCAGCGTGCTCGGCGCGGGCGGGGTCCCCAACCCGAGCTGGGACAGCCTGGGGCAGCCCGGGACCGCTCGGGGCAATCGCATGCAGGCCGTAGGACCGATCTGGGAGGATCGCGGATGTCCCGGGCCCGTCCCAGCGACGCGCCTGGAGCGCCCCCGGGACAGGAGTTCGAGGGAAACCAGCGATGAGCGCGACAGCGGGAGACGGCGTCGGTGCCGCGTGCGCACTCGGGGCCTTCCTGCGGGCCCGGGCGCAGGAGGCAGGCCTGAGCACGCGTGAGATCGCTCGCGCCTTCCAGCAGCGTCGACAGCCGAGCTTCCGTGCTTGAGAACTGGAAGGCGAATCTCCGCTCCCTGGCCGAGCCGGACGGTGTGTCAAACCGGATTCTCCTGATCGACGAGCCCTTTGGCTCCTCGTACCCCGCCACGGAACGCGCGGTCTCCGGCATACTCTCGGGACTTGCCGACCAGGGCTTCCAGCTGATCGTCACCTCGACGCGAACCACCTTGACCACCTGGACCACCGTGCCGGCGGCCCGCATCGTCCGGATCGGCCCAGGTGCCCACCGCACAGCCTCCTTCGATCCAACGAGGCTCCCTGACGGACCGACGCTGTTGAGCTAAGGCCTGTCTGGCAAATGATCCTCTGGCTCGTTCGCGGAGCCAGAGGGCGAAGCATCGTTCGACTACGTTGCGGTCGCGGTAGACCTCCTTGTCGGAGGTGGGTGGCCGACCGCCGAGGGATCCGCGCCGTCGGCGGTTGCCGGCCTGGTCACGGCGTTCGGGGAACGTGGCGGCGATGCCCCGGCGCCGCAGCAGGTGGCGCGACCGTGTCCGTCCACCTGCGGCAACAGGGGCTCCATCCGCTCCCACGCCGCGTCCGTCACCTCGCCTCGACCTGCCACAAGATCAATTAACTGACAGGCCTTGGGCCGCTTCTTATTTGAGGAAACATTAGGTCCGTTTGTGGATGCTGTGCGAGGATCGTCGGCCGGAAGCACACGTCGCGCGGACGACTTCCTCGTGTGACCACCCGGCGCCTGCGGCCCGGTCCGGAGACCGGCCGCACCTCGGCCGGGGTGAGTGGGTCGCGTGCCGCGGGTTTCCGTCACCGACTGCCGTTCAGCGGCTCGTGATTCCGCGCCGTGCCGCGTTGTGACAGGCCAGGGGGCCTGCCGTGGCACGGTGCCACCCCCCGTACGGAGGGCAACTCCTTCATGTCCCGTTCCACCGTCACTGCGATACCGGCCCGCCGCCACCGGCGCGGCCTCCCGGTCCTGCTCAGCGCGACAGCCACCGCGGGCGCCGCGTTCGGCCTGCTGGCCCTCGCGAGCCCCGCCCACGCCGACGCCGTCGTCCAGATCTCGGGCCCGGCCGGGCCCGTTGCGCTCAACACCGGTTACACCGTCACGATCAACCTTCCCAACAACAGCCCCGACTACAAGTCCAACGCCCACGAGGTCAAGATCGCGCTGTCCGGTGCAGCCGCCACGGTGACCGCCGCGTCCGCGAAGGACAAGGAGGGCTTCTGGGCGTGCGAAACGGCCGGGTCGTCCGCCACCTGCTGGCACCTCGCCGGCTTCACCACCCCGGTGGCGATCACCCTCACCGTCGTCCCGACCGCGAACGGGACCGTCACCACCCGGGCCGACGCCTTCCAGTACCCCGTCGGGGTGGTCGGCACCGGCACCACCAGCACGCAGGTCGGCGACCCGACTCCGACGGAGACGCCGACGCCGACGGAGACGCCGACGCCGACGGAGACGCAGACTCCCACGGGGACGCCGACTCCGACCGCCACGCCGACCTCCACGGATACGCCGACGCCGACCGGTACGCCGACCTCCACGGAAACCCCGACTTCCACGGGTACGCCGACGCCGACCGGCACGCCGACCTCCACGGGTACGCCGACGCCGACCGGTACGTCGACCTCCACGGAGACCCCGACTTCCACGGGTACGCCGACTGCGACCGGCACCCCGTCCGCAACCGCCACGGCGATCGTGACGGGTGCGCCGACGGCGACCGGTTCCCCCTCGGCCTCGGCCACGGCCACGGCCGTCGCCTCTCCCGGCGGTGGCTCGACCACCAGCTCGTCCGGCGCTCCCGCTGGCGGTGTCCCTGCCCAGACCGGCACCGGCAGCCTGGCCAACACCGGCAGCGAGACCCCGGTGCTGACGGCGGCCGCGGGTCTTCTCACCGCGGTTGGTGCCGCAGCCGTCTTCGTCGCCCGGCGCCGCAGGGTCTCCGCCCCGGGGCGTCACCGCTGAGCCGCTGACCCGACCCGTTGACCGGGCCGCCGCCCCGACATCGCCTGACGCGGCGTCGGGGCGGCGGCGGCCCGGGCATTCGGGACGTCGCCGCCGATCGGAGAGCCGCGGAGTCACTGGCCGGTGCGGTCGGCTCGCAAGGCATGGGGATGCTCCAGCAGTGGCAGGTCAGGAACGTTCCGCTGACTGATTTGCCAGGGCGAAGTGCGGCCACCAGTCCGACGGTGACCCACCGGTTGCAGCGTCCGCCGTCTTCCCGGAACCGAGTACCTGGACGCGACAGCTCCGCGTCACCCGGCATGGCGGCGGTGTCCCGTGCCGAATGATCGTGACCGTTTGCCAGATGATCTCGCGCGAGGTCGGGCTGTGTCTTGCCGACGGGTACGCACAGTCGGGCCTGCGGGCCGGCTGATGAGGGGAACGTTCACGACATCGGATGATCCCGTGCCCGGTGTCCCTTCCGCGGCGTTCGTTGGCGAACATGCGGTTGGCGTGTGCGCCCGGGAGTGCCGGCCACTATTCGCGGGGAAGGGCGATCGTGGCTGCTGATCAAGCGTTGGGCGAGCTGTACCGAAACCTCACCCGCCCTCTTGGGCGCGAGCGTGTCGACAAGAGCGACATCGAGCACCACGTCCTGCGCTTCGAGCACAAGTACAGGCCGGACAACCTCGACACGGCGCTGGAACGTCTGCGGGAGGCGTACCTCGACTACTGGAACGCGTTGCGCGGCGACCAGGAGGCGCTGGACGAGCAGCAGTTCATCGAGGCCAACCGCAAGCCCGCGGCAGGACCGCCGCATCATCGGTCCCGGCTCGATCGACAAGTCGAAGATCGAGGTGTACCTGGAGGCGCAGGACTGCTACACCGAGTCCGTCCGGGAGGGCGCCCAGAAGGCGCCGGGGGTGCGGGCGGAGGCCGAGGAGATCGCCAGGCTCACGGGGGATCCGCAGTGCGACCCCTCCACCGTGGCCCTGCGGCAGAACGTGGGCTGGGCGGTCAGGGAACTGGACACCGACGGGGACGGTTGTCACGGGGACGGCAGGGTGCACCTCGTGGCGGAGGGAACCTGCAAATCGGACCGGTCCTGCTTCGCGGAGGAGCGGATCACCGGCCAGGGCGGCATCACCGTCACGTTCGAGAAGAGCCGCGGCGGGGGGGCTTCACGTCGCCCAAGTACGTTTGGGCGTCTCCCGCCAGGCGCAGCAGGGACGTGGGATTCATGTCCGTCACCGCCGCCGGAAGACCCAGGACCCGACCTGATGCCGTCCTCGCGGACCGCGCGATCCGCAGTCGCCTCCGCCAACGCGGTATCCGCGCTGTCATCCCCCAGCCGTCCGAGCAGATCGGCCACCGTCTGCGGCGAGGCAGTGCCGGCGGCCGACCGCCGTCCTTCGGCGCGGAGGCGTACAAGCAGCGCAACGCAGTCGAGCGATGCGTCAACCGGCCGGCGGCGCGGCCTGGCGATGCGAACGGACAAGCTCGCCATCGCCTATCAGGTCGCACTCCACCTCGCCGCGATCCTCATCCGGGCCCGGCGATCGACGGCCGTCGGCGATCGAGAACCCAACGCGCGTCCGCAGGCGAAGAGCCAGTACCGACGTGCTCCACGACGCTGAACGCCAGGCGCATGGGGACGGTGTCCTCAGCCGGGCGTCACGCGGCTAATCCGTCTTGACGGGCAGGAGCGCCCAGGCATTCTGGAGGTCGAAGTCGGAAGGCGCCAGCTCGAGTTCAGGCGGGAAGATCTTCTTCGGCGACACCACCACCTGCAGCTCCTTGTCGGGAACACGGATGAAGTAGGGGGGCGGCAGCGGCCGCTGCGGAGCCGGCTCGATCCTCCACTCACGGGTGGGGAAATCACTCACCGGCCCCAGGATCACCCTCTCGCCTGCCTCCGGCTCCTTGTAGCTCAGGGAACGAGAGGGGAAGAGCCGGGCGGGAATCTGGATGGCGCAGGTGCCATCAGGCTTGACCTCCACCGAAAACTCTTGCTCTCGTTCCGGCGCGGCCCCCGGAGCCGTAACGGTCACACCGTCCTCCCCGGCTGTGAGGACCCGCGCCTCGGGGCCCTCGGCGCCGGGCCAGCTGACGATGCGGTAGACGCCAGAGGACAAGGCTTCCGTTTCCATGGGTGACTCCTTCACCTGGTGATTGCTGCGGCCGACTCCGGTCGACAGCCTCCTGCGACGACAAGCGGGCCGGACCGCAGATCGGCCGGACCACCAGGCAACGCTGCCGAAGACCTGAAGATGTGCCCCAAGACGGCAAACCACCCGAACGCGGGAAGACCCCAGGGAGACAGGCCCTGACGCACGAGTAGCAGCGGTACGCGGCGGACGGCGAAGGGTGCCCGCTCCAGCGGTGAGGGCCCAGGTCGGCGACCCGGGCCCTCACTGACGCTGTGCAGGCCCTGGCTGGGCGGGGCATGCTGGTGCGCCGCACGGCCGTCCCACGGCCGGGGCGCTCGGGTGCCTGGCGGTACTCGGTCACGGGTGCCGCCGGGCTGGGGTGGTGGTCAGGCGGGTTCGCCGGCCGGGGTGAGGGCGGGCGGCCAGTCGGCGGGGATCTCGCCGGTGATCGGGGCGTAGAGGCGCAGGGTGACGGTGAACGTGCCGCTGGTGGGGATGGGCAGCCAGTTGGCGGTCTGAAGGCCGGTGTCGGCGGGCGGGTCGGCCTGGACGTAGAGGGTGGTGGCCCCGTCCGGGCCGGTCGCCGGGACGGCGAAGTGGCCGACGGCGTAGATGTCGTCGGCGTTGGCGACGAGGAAGCTGTCGGCGTCGTACGCGGTCAGCGACCAGAAGGCGTCCACGGGCGGCAGCTGGCCGGCGGGGAAGGTGAGGGTGTAGGCGATCTGCGCGCCGGTGTCGTCGCTGGCGGGCGCGCTGGCCGTGGGGTAGAGGGCGTCCTTGGGGAGGTTGGCGCCGAGCCCGAGCGTGGCTACGTAGGCGCGCTGGAGGTATTCGGTGCCGTAGTAGCCGATGTCGGAGGTGAAGAACGTCCAGCCGTTGACCGGTGCGGGGCCCTGGTGGTGCTTGATGAGCTCCAGGCCGTCGGCCTTGGCGCGGTCCAGGACCTCGCGGTCGGGCAGCCGGTCCTGGTCGTAGGGGTGGACGCCCAGCTCGGCGAGGAGGGCGGACGTCTTGTCGTCCTGCGGGTTGAGTGGCGTGCGGTTCAGCAGGGCGGCGAGCTCGTCGAAGAACTCGGGCCCGCTGAGCCGGGTGATCACCTCGGAGGGCGGGTCGGTGTTCAGGCCCGGGTCGTAGGTGCCGTTCGGGGGCACGTAGGTGCCGTTGTCGGGCCAGGCGCTCAGCGGCAGCAGCCGCATCTGGTCCTGGTAACCGACGACGGTCTGGACTTCCTCGTCACTGTCGTTGTGCAGCTCGGTGCGTCCGATCAGCCACACGGTGTTCGTCGGCATCGACAACCGTTCGACGCCTTCGGGCAGTTCACCCTCCCAGTCGGGGCCGGTCAGCGCGTAGGCGTAGACCTCGATGGCCTGCGCCGGGTCGGGGACCGGGGAGGCGACCGGGTCGATGCTGCTCGGGTCGGCGACGGTGTTCGACCAGGCGTCCATCAGCTGCATCAGCCAGTAACGGCCCTCGTCCATCACCGGGACTTCCAGCACGACCGGCTCGGCCGACAGGTCCAGCCACGCCTGGGTGTAGAGCGTGTCGACGTTCGGCCGGACGACGTCCTTCATCTCCGGCGTGGGCAGCGTGGTGTGCTGACAGAACTGGTTGACCGGCGCCTGCGTCGCGTTCACCTGCACGGTGTTCGTCTGGAGCCGGCGGGTCAGCTCCATCATGATCAGCGCGTAGCCGAAGACGTAGAGGTCGGTCGCCGCGCCCTGCGGGCCCTGCGCGGGAGGGGTCGGTGAGGCCATGTGACTGTCCGTTCCGGTCGAGGGTCGGAGCAGCGACGCTAACGTCCGCTCTCCGGTGGCCACAGCGACGGAACAAGCCGATGTGAAGGTGCTTCACAAATGGAATCTTTGATTCCCCTCGCCTCGTCAGTCACAGCAGCCACATGCTCGCGCCGGGCGGCCGGAGTGGGCAGTCCTCGGTGGTCGGTACCGCCTCGTGAGGTGCCGGTGCGGTGTCCTGCGGCCTATCCGCTCGTCGTCGGCCGTGCCGTGGCTGTCCCTCAACTCATCGGTGAACCCCGGCATCGCCTGCGTTGTCCGGCAGCCTGACGCCATGTCCGGCGCGGCGTTCGGGTGGCGTGATTCGGTCGGCGGCGTTCGAAGCACGGCACTCGCGGTGAACCCGACGGCGTCGACCGAGCGAGCCGAGGACCTGACGCCGCGCCGGCTGCCGGACTCCGGAGAGGGGGAGTCCGGTTGTGGACACGGTGCGGTGATCGCCGTCGGTAGCGCACCCCACGCAACCCCGGTTCAGGCCGCCTCGGGTGTGCCGTGTGAAGCGCTCCACACCGTCGCGGTCCAGATGGTCACCTGCTTGCCGCGTCGAGCGGATTGAACCCGCGGACGTGGGACGGCAGTGGCCCGACGCGCGCCCCGTCGCCGGCGTCGACCAGTCGGCCGTCGGCGAGTCCCCGGTCCCGGCCTCTGGAACTGGACGGCACCGGCGAGCCGGCTTCATACGCCGGGCGGGGCCACAGGACATGGCGCCGAGGGCCGCCGACCGTGTGGCGTAGTGGTGGGGAAGCCGCCCGCCGGAGGTACCGCTCAGGCCGGCTGGCCGAGGCGGAAGACGTGCCGCGGGGCACTGGCGGCCGTGCAGGCGTGTGCGGACGGTCAGGTCCGCGTGCACCCCCGGAACACCAGGACGCCGGACGCGACGTCGGTATCCGCCGCACGGAGCCGGCGCACAGGCGCTCGCGCGCCTGTCACCTGTCAGTCGCCGGCATGTGCCCGACGGTCAGGGCCACAACGGCATTTCAGCCGGTCCGGCGCGCGAGGTGGGCGCCGACCTGCCAGTCCCGCGGCGTCATGCCGTACGCCGCGCGGAAGGCACGGGTGAAGTGGCTGGAGTTGGCGAAGCCCCAGCGCCGGGCGATCCCCGCCACGCCGAGCTCCCCGGCCATCGGCCGGAGCAGGTCCCGGCTGCAGCGCTCCAGCCGCTGTGCCCGGATCCACCCGCCGACCGTGGCGCCCTCCAGCTGGAACAGTTTGTGGAGGAGGCGGACGGACATGAAGTTCGCCTCCGCGATCGTGGACGGTGACAGGTCCGGATCGCGGAGGTTGCGCAGGATGTGGTCCTTGACCCGCTCGAAGGAGGCCGCGGTCCGCGATCCCTGCGGCCGGGCGCGCCCGGCCCGGTCGTCGATGAACAGCACCAGCAGGTCGAGTGCCGTGGCCGCGACCCGGCGCCCGACGGCCTCGTCCAGCCCGTCCGCGGTGCGCGCCATCTGCGACAGGTAGGCCGTCAGCAGCGCGGCGCTGCCCTCGGTCCCGTCGAACGCCGTGGCGGTGAGTGCCCACAGGTCCTTCTCGGGCACGTCCAGTTCGGCGCGGGGGAAATGGAAGGAGGTGAAGGCGAACTCCTCTTCGAGCTTCTTCCGGAAGACCCGGGAGGTGTCGCTGATGGAGAACCCGCCCGGCCGGATGAGCGTCTCCCGCCCGTCCTGCTCCTTGAGCGCGGTGCCGCGCTCCTGGATGCTGAGGATCAGTGACGGCGAGTCGCCCGCGGCGATCATGCGCCTGCTGCGCGTCACCACCTGGGGCCCGGCCTGGACCCTGGAGATCCACACGGGACCCAGCCGGTGGCTGACGATCTCCCCGGGCGACGGCACCGCCTCCAGGAAGTCCACGGTCATCGGCACGAAGGCGTGGGACACGGTGTCCTGCCAGCTCTCCGCCCGGCCGGAGGCGGACGGCGACGCGGTGGAGAGAGATGCGGACACCGGGTTCCCCTCGGGTCGACGGGTCATCGGGACACCGGACCCCGGGCGTCCCGCGGGCCGGACGGCTCGCTGCCGCCGCGGGTGTCGCGCCACTGGCTCGGTGAGATGCCGTAGGAGGCGCGGAAGAGCCGGCTGAAGTGCGCCGGATCGGTGAAGCCCCACCGCTGGGCAACACCGGAGACCGTGCTGTCGCCGCCGTCCTTGCGGGTGAGGTCCTCGGCACTCGCCTGGAGCCGGCGTCGCTGGATCAGGCGGCTGACGGTGGCCCCCTCCCCTTCGAAGAGCTTGTGGAGGGAGCGGACGGAGATGCCGTGCGCGGCCGCGATCGTCTGCGGTCCGAGCTCCGGATCCTTGAGGTGCCGGTCCACGTAGGCGCGGACCTCCCAGATCCGGGTGTGGCGGGTGTCCTCCGCGTCCGGCGCGTCACGGGAGGCCTGCTCGGTGACGAGGGTGGCCACCAGGTCGGCGAAGTTGTACGCCAGTCGACCGGCGACGAGCCCCGGGCAGTCCTCGGCCGTCTCGACCAGGATCAGCAGGGACTGCTTGACCAGGGCGGCCACCGGGCCGCCGGCGTCGGCCACGGTGGCCGTCACCCGTTCCAGCTGCTCGTCGCGCACGCCGAAGGACCGACGAGGGAGCAGGCACACCCTGACGTCCACTCCGTCCGGGTAGTCGACCACATGGGGGGTCTCCGTGTACCAGAAGGAGACCGCTCCCGCGGGGACCTCGACCGTCCGGCCGTCCTGTTGCACCACGGCGCCGGTGGCCCCCATGACGGCGACCGCGAGGAACCCCTCGGGCTGCCCGGTGCCACGGGCGATCTCCCGCAGGTCGCGGGTGTAGCGGCGAGGGCCGGCGTGGGTCGTGAGGAAGAAGAGGTGCCCCAACCGCCGGGTCGTCATCCGGCCCCGGTCCGACGGAGGCTCGTACGAGGCGACCGTGACGGGCATGGCGGCGATGGAGACGGTGCGGCTCCAGCGATGACCGGTGTTCCCGTCCTCCGGGAACCCGGCCGCGTCTGTCACGGATGTCATGGGCCCTCTCCCTCCGGTCGGCATGGCATCCAGCATGGGACACGGGATGACTTACGTCGGCGGCTGAATGACTGTGAAGCGACTGCGGGTGATGTGTCGCCGGACACATGACTCTCAGCGCATCCCAGCCGTGCAATGCGTGCACCTACACTGCAACGGTCCAGGTCAGAGCACTGGCGTAGGCGCAGAGGAAGATCGGATGTCAGGCACCACACTGTTCGGCCGGGACGAGGAGCTGGCGGCCGTCGACGCACTGGTCGACGCCCTGCCCGAGCGTGGCGACGCGCTGCTGGTCCACGGGGCCCCCGGGGTCGGTAGGTCCGCCCTCCTGGACCACGCCGCCGCCCGGGCGCGCGCCCGCGGATTCACCGTCCTCAGGGCCTCGGGTGTCCAGGCCGAGAGCGATCTGCCGTTCGCGGGGCTGCACCAGCTGACCCGCCCCGTGACGGACCGCATCGCGCATCTGCCCACCCCCCAGGCGCAGGCGCTGCTGGGGGCCTTCGGCATGACGGAGCCGCCCCCCGGCGTCTCCGGGCCCCAGCTCTTCGTGCTGTCCCTGGCCACCCTCGGCCTGCTCGGCGCGGCGGCCGCCGAAGCCCCCGTCCTGCTCGTCGTGGACGACGCCCAGTGGCTGGACACACCGACTCTGGACGTCCTCGCGTTCGTCGCACGCCGCATCGGCGCCGAACCCGTCGGCCTGCTCGGCGCCGTCCGCGAGGACCGCACGGTGTGGCGGGACGCGCCCGGCGTCCGGCAGCTGCACCTCAAGCCCCTGGAACCGGACGCGGCCGACGCCCTGCTGACCGCCCGCAGCCCCGGTCTCGCCCCGGGGACGCGCCGCCTGGTGGCACAGATGTCGGCCGGCAATCCCCTCGCGCTGACCGAGCTCCCCGCCACCCTGGGGGCGGACGGGGCGCCTCGGGAGTCCGCGCTGTCGCCCGGGCTCCCCCTCACCGCCCGACTGGAGCGGGCCTTCTCCGCGCGGCCGGCCGACCTTCCGTCCGACGCGCACCTCGCGCTGCTGGTCGCGGCCACCACCGACGACGGTGCGCTGACCGAGGTGCTCGCCGCGGCTTCGGCCCTGACGGGCACCGAGGTGTCCGCACGTTCCCTGGAGCCCGCCATCGCCGCGGGTCTCGTGCGCGTCGACGGGTTCCGGATCGACTTCACCCACCCGCTGGTGCGCTCCGCCGTCCTGGGTGAGGCCTCGCTCGCGGACCGTCTCGCCGCCCACGGCGCGCTTGCCCGCACCCTCCAGGGACAGCCCGACCGGCAGGCGTGGCACCGGGCCGCGGCCGGCGGTCGTCCCGACGAAGCGGTGGCACGGCAACTGGACCAGGCGGCGCTCAGCGCGAGGGGGCGCGGTGCCGCGGCGGTGGCCCTGACGGCGCTGGAACGCGCCACCGCGCTGAGCGAGCTTCCCTCGCACCGCGTGGCCCGGCTCCTCGGCGCGGCGGAACTGCACTTCGAACTCGGCCAGGCCGATCGCGTGGCAGAGCTGCTCCAGCAGGCCCAATCGCTGGGCCTGGACGTGCTGGAGCGGGCCCGCGTGGTCCTGCTGCGCGAATGGCTGGAGTCGGAGTCCGACACCAGCACCTCCCGCATCCACCTGCTGATCGCCACCGCCGAGCAGGCCGCCGAGGCCGGCGATCCCGAACTCGCGCTGCGGCTGCTGCGCGTGGCCGCGTGGCGGTGCTGGTGGGCGGACCCGGGGCGGGAACTGCGGGAGCGCGTCGTGACGGCCGCCGAGCGGCTACCGGTCCCCGAACTCCACCCTGACCTGGTGTGCACGCTGGCGGGGGCCGCCCCGCTGGAGGCGTCGGCGACGGTCGTCGACCGGCTGCGGCGCCTCGAACGCGAGGGCGGGTACGACGTCGTGACCGCCGCCACCCTGGGCAACGCGGCCATCATGGTGAACGCGTTCGACCAGGTCACCGGATTCGCCCGCCACGCGGCGGACGGACTGCGCCGCCAGGGGCGCCGGGGCCCGCTGACCAAGACACTGGTGCTCCTCGCCCTCGCCACCGTCCACACCGTCGACTGGGAGACCGGGCTCCCGGCGGCGGCCGAGGCCGCCCGGCTGGCCGAGGAGACCGCGCAACCACGCTGGCTGACCGGTGCGCGGGTGGCGAAGGCCCAGTTCGCCGCGCTGCGCGGAGACCTGGACACCGCGCGGATCGCGATCGGCGAGGCGGAGGGCCAGGGACTGACCGTGGTCGACCCCTCCAAGCTCGCCTACATCCAGATCACCCGTGGCCTGATCGGCCTCGCCGCGGGCCATTTCGCCGAGGCGTTCTCCTGCGTCCGGCGGGTGTTCGACCCCGCTGATCCCTCCTATCACCCGTTCATGCAGACCATGGCCATCACCGAGTTGGCCGAGGCCGCCACCGGCGACGACCAGCGCGCCACAGCGAAGGCCGCCCTGCGACAGCTCCTCACGTCCGCCGGGACGAGCGAGGTCCAGATGATCCGGGTGAGCCTGGGATTCGCCCAGGCGCTGCTCGCCGACGACGACGACGCCGAAGAACACTTCCGGTCGGCGTTCGACCTGGACATGTCCCGTACGCCCTTCGTCCGCGCCCGGCTCATGCTCGCCTACGGCACCTGGCTCCGGCGGCGCCGCCGGGTGATGGAGGCCCGCACTCCGCTGCGGATCGCCCGGGAGTCCTTCGCGGCCATGGGCGTGGAGCCCTGGCGTGAGCGGGCGGCCCAGGAGCTCCGCTCGGCCGGCGAGGGCAGCAGGAGCCAGGGCCGCCCCGACCGGGACCTGCTCACGCCCCAGGAGGTCCAGATCGCCCAGCTGGCGGCGCAGGGGCTCTCCAACAAGGAGATCGGCCGGCAGCTGCACCTGTCGCCCCGGACGATCGGCACGCACCTGTACCGCATCTTCCCGAAGCTCGGGATCACCTCTCGGAACCAGCTGAGCGAGGAACTCGGCGACGAGCCGGGCGTGGACTGAGCACGACGCGGCCTCCGGGGCGGGCGTTGAGCGGATCCCGGTGGCCGGCCGGGCCGTTCGGGTCCCCGGAAGCGGGCCACGGGCACGGCGCTGGAGCGCTCGGGGTGAAGTGGAGCTGTCCGGGGGGCGGCACGGGCGAGGTGCGGTGTCCGATCGGGACATGGCGCGTCGGACGGCGGGGGCGCCGATGAGGGTGGCGGCGTGATGGCCTCGCCTCGGCCCCGGAGCTGCCGTGGAACAGGGGGACGGACCCGCTGTCCAGCGCCGGGAGAGGGCGTCGGAGGGGATGTTCCGGAGGCGCACCGCGAGGTGACAGTCTGCGCACCGTTCGCCCGGCACTCGGGGGCGGGGTTCGGGTTCCCCCCGGCCGTGCCCGTCCTCTTCCGGGGCGGAGTCCGGGGGGTTGTGCCGGTCGTTGCCGCACTGTCATCGGCGAGCTGAACTCCCTTGGCTTGACGGGACGTTCGCCAGCTCGCGGCCTTCCCGGAGCGCCGGGTGTCGGCCTCCGCCGGGGGGCGGGCGCCACCCGTGGCGAGCGCCGGCCGGGCCGGGCGGAACCACGGAATTCCTGCGTTATTGAAGGTTTGTCTATCCGGTTTTGCTCCTTGTATGAATGCGGCAGGCCGCCCCACGCAGCACCCAGTACTGAACGATTCGAAACGGTCGGAGCCTCCCGTGATCCCGTCGGGTCCCTCACCCATGCCCGAAATTGAGTACCACCCGCTTGACCAGGCCGCCTCCGGTGGTGGCGACGGCTGCATCGACATCCTCTCCCCGCCGCCCGGGACCGATCCCGAGGACTGCCTCTACGTCGTGCTGCACGTCCACGGCGCGGCCTCCGTCCGACGCCGGGGTGCCAGTACCGTCCTGGCCCCCGGGGACCTGCTGATCGGCACCACGCCGCACCCGGCGGGCCTGCTGCAGGACTCCGAGTGCCGGATGCTCCGGTTCCGGGTCCCCTGCTTCTACCTGGGCGTCCGGCACGGCGACGTCCGGCGCGCGGGCGGGCTGATGGCGCGGGGGAGTGAGGGAATCGGCTCGCTCGCCTCCCAGTTCCTGCGAACCCTCGCCATCCAGGCCCGGGACCACTGCGCCCGGCCGGGCAACCACGTCGCGCGCAGCGTCTCCGACATCGTCGCCATCCTGGTGACCGACCTGCTCGAACGGGAGAACCCGGAGCACCCGACCGGCGGGGCCGAGCTGCTCTCCCGGATCCGCGCCCACATCGAGGAGAACCTCGCCGATCCGGACCTCTCGCCCGAATCGATCGCCCGCTCGCAGCACATCTCGGTGCGCTACCTGCACAAGCTCTTCCAGCCGGACGGGATGACCGTGGGCCAGTGGGTGCGGCGGCGGCGCCTGGAGGCCTGTCGCCGGGAGTTGGAGCGCTCGTCCCGTCGGCAGATCAGTGTGTCCGCCGTCGCGCACCGGTGGGGCTTCGTCAGCCACTCCCACTTCAGCCGGGCCTTCCGCGAGGCCTTCGGGGTCTCGCCCCGCGAGTGGCAGGCCTACGCCGCGCAGACCGACGGCCGCCATCCGACCTCCTGACTCCGCCACGAACGACACCGGCCGGGCGGCGGAGCCCGCCGCCGGGCCGGGCGCCGTAGGGCCGATGCACCTTGCGGGGCGGAGAAACCGCACCCGTCCATGGACGAACGTGAACCCGACCGGGCATCGAGCGGTTTTTGGGGTCTGCCGAGTCCTGCTGTTCAGGATGCTCATCAATTCCCGCTGGGTCCCGTGCAGGTGGGCAACCGAAAGCCGAGGCCTCAAGGCCTCGGCTGTCGACACCGGTCTCGCCGTTTCGGTTCGAGTCGGTTGAGCCGGTGTGATCCCGCCCGCAGTGCGTTCAGGTCCCGGCCACCGGCCTGGGAGGGGGTGGGAGCGGCTCTCCTATGGCTTCACATCGAGACGCACGAGCGCGCCGATCTCGACGAGTTGGTCCGGCAGCGCCAAGTCGGAAACGCCCATGACCGTGCTGGCGGGCCGGTGCTCCCCGAAGTACTCGGCGTGGAGGCGTGCTGTCGTGTCGAAGTTCTCGCGCAGGTTTCTCACCAGAACCGTGGTCTCCGCTATCTGGCTACGCCCGGCCCCGAACTGCCTCAGTACCAGGTCCAGATTCTCCAGCGTGGTGCGGACCTGCAGTTCGAAGTCGTCGGCACCCACGAACGTGCCGTGACGGTCATGGGACAGCTGCCCCGACACATAAACCGTGTCACCGACCTGAATGGCCTGACTGTATCCGTACAACGATTCCCACGGCATGCCGAACCCGAATGCCTTCACCTGAGTACTCATGACTCACTCCCTTGATACAGCTTGTGGGCCCGCCGGGTGCAGATGGGCCCCTTGCGCACCGAAGTTACGGGTTCGTGTCAACGATGATTGTCTGGCAGCGCCGTCGAAGTGTTCTTCGTGTGCACAGAATTGGCTGCGGCGGGTGGGTCCCTTCGTCGGAATCGCCGTAGTGACGGTCCATCAGCGTGTGAGCGGGCGTGCCCGGCTGGGGTTTGTCCGCTCCGCGCGGGCTGATGCATGATGAGACGGACCCGGAGGATCGGGGTCTCGACCTTGAACTGCATGGTGGTGGCGGATGGCGGGCGGCGCTCCGTGGGGCGGGCTGCGCGGCCGGCGCCGCGAGTGCGGAGTGCTGGACGAGGTGATCGCCGGGGCCCGGGAGGGCCGGGGCCAGGTCCTCGTGCTGCGCGGCGAAGCGGGGGTCGGCAAGTCCGCCCTCGCGGAGTACCTGGTGGAGCGGGCGAGCGGGGGCCGCGTCCTGCGGGCGGTCGGCGTCGAGTCCGAGATGGAACTGGCGTTCGCCGGGCTGCACCAGCTCTGTGTGCCGCTGATGGGCCGGCTCGACCGCATCCCGGGGCCCCAGCGCGACGCCCTGTCCGTGGCGTTCGGACTGAGCGCGGGGAGCGCGCCCGACCGCTTCCTGGTCGGCCTGGCGGTGCTCAGCCTGCTGGCCGAGGCGGCGGAGGAACAGCCGCTGGTCTGCGTCGTGGACGACGCCCAATGGCTCGACCGGGTCTCCGCGCAGACGCTGGCCTTCGTCGCCAGACGGCTGCTGGCGGAGCCGGTGGCGCTGGTGTTCGCGGTGCGCACCACGGAACCCGCCGCGGTCGGCGACCCCTTCGGCGGGCTGCGCGAGATCGCGGTCCGGGGCCTGCGTGACGACGATGCCAGGGCGCTGCTGGAATCCGTGGTGCCCGGGCGGCTGGACGAGCGGGTCCGGGACCGGATCATCGCCGAGACCCGCGGCAACCCGCTGGCCCTGCTGGAACTCACCAGGGGGCTGTCGGCGGCGGAGCTGGCCGGCGGGTTCGGGCGTCCGGACGTCCGCCCGCTGGCCGGCCAGATCGAGCAGGCCTACGTGCAGCGGATCGGCGCGCTGCCCGCCGCCGCCCAGCGGCTGCTGCTGGCGGCGGCCGCGGAGCCGGTGGGGGACGTGCCGCTGCTGCGGCGGGTCGCCGAGCGGCTCGGCCTCGGCGCGGACGCCGCGGGAGCGGCCGAGGCGGCGGGGCTGATCGAGTTCGGCACCCGGGTGCGGTTCCGCCACCCGCTGGTCCGCTCGGCGGCGTACCGGGCCGCGGACCCCACGGTCCGCCGGGACGTCCACCGCGCGCTGGCGGAGGCCACCGACCCCGCCTTCGACTCGGACCGCCGGGCGTGGCACCGCGCCCATGCCGCCCTCGAACCCGACGAGGCGCTGGCCGGCGAGCTGGAACGGTCGGCCGACCGGGCCCAGGGCCGCGGCGGGATCGCGGCGGCGGCCGCGTTCCTGCGGCGGGCGGCCGAGCTGACGCCCGATCCGGCGCTGCGGGGCACGCGCGCGGGGGCCGCCGCCCAGGCCGCGTTCGACGCCGGATCCCCCGAGGCGGCGCTCGAACTCCTCGCCGCGGCCCGGCTCGCCCCGCTGGACGAGGCGCAGCGCGCCCGGCTGGCCCGGCTGCGCGCCCGGTTGGTCCTGGCCCGCAGACGCGGTGGGGAGGCGCTGCCCCTGCTGCTCGACGCGGCCGGCCGGCTGGCCCGGGTCGGCGACGCGCACGCCCGCGAGACCTACCTCGACGCCCTCGGGTCGGCGGTCTACGCCGGGCGCCTGGGGGAGCGCACCGGCGTCCGGGAGGTCGCCGAGGCCGCCCGCACCGCCCCGCCCGGGGCCCGCCCGCCGCAGCCCACGGATCTGCTCCTCGACGGCCTGGTGGCCTGGTTCGCGGACGGCTGCGCCACCGGGGGGCCGCTGCTGCGCTCCGCGCTGGAGGCGTTCCGGCGGGCCGCCGCGCAGGACGGCGGCGACGTCATGCGCTGGCTGTGGCTGACCTGGCTGGTCGCCGGGGAGATGTGGGACGACGGGACCTGGCACCGGCTGACCGAGCGGGCGGTCAGGTCGGCCCGCGAGACCGGTGCCCTCAACTTCCTCCCGCTGGCGCTCGGTTACCGGGCCGCGGTGTCCGTGCACACCGGCGACTTCGACCTCGCCGCGGCGCTCGTCGACGAGGCCGCCACCCTCGGGGAGGCGACCGGCCACTCGCCGATGGGCTACCCCGCGCTGCTGCTCGCGGCCTGGCGCGGCGAGGGCGCGCACGTCGCGGAGGCGATCCGCGGCGGTGCCGCGCAGGCGACCTCGTGGGGCGAAGGGCGGGCGATCGGTGGCGAGCACTACCTCCTCGCGGTGCTGTACAACGGCCTCGCCCGCTACCAGGACGCCCTCGGCGAGGCCGAACGTGCCGTGGAGTTCGACGACTTGGCACTCGTCGGGTTCGCCCTCGCCGAACTCGTCGAGGCGGCGGGCCGCTCCGGCTCCCCCGAGGCGGCCGCGGCGCCCCTGCGCCGGCTGGAGGAACGCGCCGAGGCCGCCGGCACGGACTGGGCCCTGGGCGTGCTGGCCCGCTCCAGGGCACTGGTGAGCGAGGGCCCGGCCGCCGAGCGGCTCTACCGGGAGGCCGTCGAGCGCCTCGGGCGCGGCCGGATCGCCGTCCACCTCGCCCGCGCCCACCTGGTGTACGGCGAGTGGCTGCGCCGCGAGAACCGGCGCGCCGACGCCCGCGAGCAGCTGCGCACCGCCCATGGAATGCTGCGGGGGTTCGGGGCGAAGGCCTTCGCCGAGCGCGCCCGGCGCGAACTACTGGCCACCGGCGAGACGGTCCGGCCTCGCCGGGGGGACCCGGGTGGGGCACTGCGCGAGGCGCTCACGGCTCAGGAGGGCCAGATCGCACGCCTGGCCGCCGACGGCCTGACCAACTCCGAGATCGGTGCCGAGCTCTTCATCAGTCCCCGCACGGTGGAGTGGCACCTGGGCAAGGTGTTCACCAAGCTCGACGTCAAGTCCCGGAACCGGCTTCGCGTCGCGCTGGCCGACGCCTGACGGCCCGCCCTCTCCGGCCTCCGGGGACCCGGGACCCGGAACCCGGGACCCGGGGGTCGGCCCGTGCTTCCCCGGGCGCCAACCGGCGGGCCGCCGCGGCAGGGTGAGCCGGGCGGCGCCGACCGGCACCGCCCGTGAGCGCGGCCGCCCCCGGGGACGGTGCGGCGGCTGCGCGGGACGCGACCGCCCGCCGGGCCCGGCCCCGGGGCCGGCCGGGGGACCGAAGGGGAGGCCGGCCCATGACACCTGAGCCGATGCTGGGGCGCAGCCGCGAGTGCGGAGTGCTGGAGGAACTGCTCGACGCCGTGCGCGGCGGCGGGAGCCGGGTCCTGGTGCTCCGTGGCGAGCCGGGCGTGGGGAAGACCAGACTGCTCGACCACGCCGGCGCCCGGGCGCGGGGGTTCCGGACCGCCCGGGTCACCGGCGTCCAGTCCGAGATGGAGCTTCCGTACGCGGGGCTGCACCAGTTGTGCGCCCCGTTCCTGGACCGGCTCGGTCGCCTGCCGGCCCCGCAGCGCGACGCGCTGGGTACCGCGTTCGGCCTGACCGCGGGCACCCCGCCGGACCGCTTCCTGGTCGGCCTCGCCGTCCTCAGTCTGCTCGCCGACGCCGCCGCGGAGGATCCGCTGGTCTGCCTCGTCGACGACTCCCAGTGGCTGGACGAGGTCTCCGTGCAGACGCTCGCCTTTGTCGCCCGGCGTCTGCTCGCCGAGCGGATCGGCCTGGTGCTCGCCGTACGCGAGGCATCCCCGGACCGCTGGTTCACGGGGCTGCCGCAGCTCACGGTCGGCCGGCTCGGCGACAGCGATGCCCGCGCGCTCCTGGATTCCGTCCCGGGCCGGCTCGATGAACTCGTCCGCGACCGCATCGTCGCCGAGACCCAGGGCAACCCGCTGGCCCTGCTCGAACTGCCCCGCGGACTCGGCCCCGAGGAGCTGGCCGGGGGCTTCGGACGTCCTGACGCGCGGCCGCCGGCCGGGCAGATCGAGCACGGCTTCCTGCACCGGATCCAGGCTCTTCCGTCCGCCGCCCGGCACCTGCTGCTCCTCGCGGCGGCCGAGCCGGTCGGGGACGTCGCCCTGCTGGCGTCGGCGGCCGCGCTGCTGGGCATCGAGGACTCCGCGGTCGCGTCGGCCGAGGCGGCAGGTCTCGTCACCGTCGGTACCAGGGTGCGGTTCCGCCACCCCGTGGTGCGCTCGGCGGCCTACCGGGCCGCGACGCCCGAGGCCCGGCAGCAGGTGCACCGTGCTCTGGCCGAGGCGACCGACCCGGACACCGACCCCGACCGCCGGGCCTGGCACCTCGCCAACGCCGCGGGCGGCCCCGACGAGGAGGTCGCCGCCGAACTGGAGCGCTCCGCGGGCCGGGCGCAGGCCCGTGGCGGGGTCGCGGCCGCCGCCGCGTTCCTGGAACGGGCGGCGGAGCTCACCCCCGAGCCGGCCGCCCGCGCCGCCCGGGCGCTGGCGGCGGCGCAGGCCAAGTACCAGGCCGGAGGCTACGACACCGCGCGCGAGCTGCTGGACGCCGCCGCCCTCGGCCCGCTGGACGAGCGCCGGCTCGCCCAGGCGGACCTGCTGCGCGGGCGGATCGCGTTCGCCTCCCAGAGCGCCGGCGGCGCTCTGCCGGTGCTGGTGAGGGCCGCCGGCCGCCTGGAGGCGCTGGACGCCGGACTGGCCCAGCAGACCTACCGCGACGCGCTGCACGCGGCCCTCATCGTCGACCGGCCGCCGAGCGGTGCCGGGCTGGCGGACATCGCGCGGGCCGCGCTCGCCGCACCGCCCGGACCGCCCCCGGAGCAGAACGACCTGCTGCTGCGGGGCCTGGCCGCGATGACCGTCGACGGCTACCCGGCGGGCGCGCCGACGGTGCTCCGCGCGCTGGGCACCCTGTGCACCGAGGAGGTCTCGGCGGAGGAGGGCCTCGGCTGGTTCCCGCTGGCGGCCCGGATGGCCTTCAACGTCTGGGACTTCGACAGCAACACGGTGCTCTCCACGCGCCTGGTCGAACTGGCCCGCGCGACCGGCGCGCTGTCGGTGCTGCCGTCGGCCCTCCTGCAACTCGTGTCCAACCGTGTCCTGGCCGGCGAACTGGAGCACGCGGAGGCGCTGATCGCCGAGGCGCAGGCGATCGGCGAGGCCACCGGCAGCCGCTACCTCGCCCACTACGCGACGCTGGTGACCGAACCGTGGAAGGGCCGCGAGGCCGAGGTGCTCAGGGCGATCGACGCCATGGCCCGGGACGCCGGACCCGGCCACGGCGGGGCCGGCGGCGTCCCCGGCGCCGGTGAGTGGGCGAAGGCGGTTCTGTACAACGGGCTCGGCCGCTACGACGAAGCCTGGACCGCGGCCGAACGGGGCGCGGAGAGCCTCCAGGAGCTCGGCCTCGCGATCCGGTCGACGGTCGAACTCGTCGAGGCCGCCGCCCGCAGCGGCCGGCCGGCCCGCGCCGCCGAGGCGGCCCACCGGATCGCAGGCCTCGCCCGGGCCAGCGGCACCGACTGGGCTCTCGGCACCTCGGCCATGGTCCGCGCCCAGGTGAACGCGGGGGCGGCCGCCGAGACCCTCCACCAGGAGGCCGTCGAGCGCCTGGGCCGCGCCGGGGTGCGGATCACCCATGCCCGCGCCCGTCTGCTCTACGGCGAGTGGCTTCGCCGCGAGAACCGCAGGGTCGACGCCCGCGAGCACCTGGGGGCCGCCTACCGGGTGCTGAGCCGGATCGGGGTCGAGGGCTTCGCGGAGCGCGCGCGGCGGGAGTTGCGCGCCACCGGCGCGACGGCCCCCAGGCGCCCGATCGAGTCGCGGGCGGCCCTCACCGCCCAGGAATCCCAGATCGCCCGCCTGGCCGGGGGCGGGATGACCAACCCCGAGATCGGGGCCCAGCTGTTCCTCAGCCCGCACACGGTCGAGTGGCACCTGCGCAAGGTGTACACGAAGCTCGGCGTCACCTCCCGCAAGCAGCTCGGCGGCGCCCTTCTCGAAGGCACGGCGGCCACGGCCTGAGCCCCGGTGCCGTCCGGTGGCGCGCCCTTCCCGGCTCCCCGGGGGAAGCGCCACGGGGCACCGGGGCGGCGGACCACGCACCGTCCGGGGCGCCCTGGCGGGGACGGTCGCGGGAGCGTGCTCGGCGGGGGCATCGACGGATGCCGCAGACGAAGACGGAGCCGTGATGAGCGTGTTGACCGATGTGGCCGGTACGCGTGCGGACACCAGGCAGGCTGCCGGGGAAGGCACCCTGGACGCGGCCGCGGCCGCGTTCGAGGGGATGCGGCCCCGCCTCTTCCGCACCGCCTACGGGATCCTGGGCAGTGCGGTCGAGGCGGAGGACGTGGTCCAGGACGTCTGGCTGCGCTGGCAGCTGACCGACCGCTCGGCGGTGGTGAGCCCCCTGGCCTTCCTGGCGCGCGCCACCACCCGGATGGCGCTGAACGTGGCCCAGTCCGCCCGGTCGCGCCGCCAGGCTCCGCTCGGCCCCTGGCTGCCCGAGCCCGTCGACCCCGGCAGCGAGCCCGAGGCCCTCGTGCAGCGGGCGGAGGAGCTCGCGTCCGCGCTGCTGGTGGTCCTGGAGCGGCTCGCGCCCACGGAGCGGGCGGTGTACATCCTGCGCGAGGCCTTCGAGTACGCCTACGCCGACATCGCCGGGATGCTGGGCCTCAGCGCCGTCAACGTCCGCCAGATCTCCAGCCGGGCCCGCCGCCGGCTGGCCGCCGCTCAGCGCGGAGCCGTCGACGAGGAGGAGCACCGGCGGCTGCTGGCGGCCTTCGTCGCGGCCGCCAGGGCCGGGGACACCGCAGCCCTGGAGTCGCTGCTGGCGGCGCGGTGACCGGGGCCTGCGCGGCCGTTCCGGGCACCGCCGCACCCGCCCCCGCCCCGCCCGCGGCACACCGGGCGGAGCGGGGGCGGATCGCCGCCCCTGCTCCGCCCGTCCGCCCGGGCTGCCGCGGGGAGGCCCGCGGGACCGCTATCGCCGGATCACCCGCAGGTGGTCCCGGACGTCCTGCCACGTCGCGAACGTGCCCACGCCGCCGACCGTCAGCGGCGGCGTGGAGGGGACGGTGGTGATGTCGATCGCGAACTTGGAGATGGACCCCCAGGCGCCGCGCAGCGCCCGCAGCCGGGGGTTCGAGACCTCGAAGAAGGCGCCGCCGTTGCGCCCGGCGATGACCGCGTCCCAGGTGTCGCGGAAGTCGGTGAACCGGGCGGCCTCCGAGAACGCCCCGATGAGCTTGATCAGCGACCGGGCGACGTTCGCGCGGCCGGCCGCGTTGTCCATCGACTGGTCGGCCTTGCCGACGGTCTCGGCCGAGCCGATGAACCCGTTCAGCCATTCGAGCGTCGGCTCGTCCCCGGCGGTCGAGATGAGCGAGCCGTAGCTGCCGCCGAAGGCCAGCGTGTTCACCTGGCCGCCGCGGCCCATCTCGGTGCGCACGTTCTCCGAGGCGTCGTTGAACGCGTACAGCTTTCCGCTCTTGGTGCGGAAGCCGCCGACGTAGAGGTTCGCCGGGTTGAAGTAGAGGCTCGACAGCTCCTTGCCGTCGCCGTCCTGGAGCCGCAGGGCGATCAGGCCGGGCGGTGTCGCCTGGGTGATGTAGACGTCGTCGTCGCGGAACTGCCGCCCCGCCGCCTGGCGCAGGTGGATGAGCGCCGTGTGGTATCCGGCGACGTTGCCGCCGGTGTAGTTGTGGTCGAGCTTCACCTCCACGACCTTGGTGGTGCCGTCGGGTGTGTCCGCCCGGGCCGGGGACGCGGCCCCGAGGCCCGGGACGGCGACCGCGGCGGCCACGGCGAACGCCAGCAGGGCACGGACCCCGCGGCGCTGGAGAACTGCTGTTGTCATTCGGTACTCCCGGTGGGTGGGTGCCGGCGACCCGAGGGCCCGGCGTCGGAGGGGGCGTTCCCGCTCCCGAAGAGGAAGACCGGGAACACCCCCGTTCTGTGACGGATCGTCAGTGATCGGTCGAGCGGTCCATGTCGAGACCTGCCGCGTGCCGCCCCGGGGGGCTCACTGCGGGATCTCCTTCCAGGTCCACAGGTCCGCGGCGGCGGGGCTCTCGGTCACGGCGAGCCCCCGGGCGTTCCCGCGCGAGGTGAGGTACAGCGGCTGCCCGTCGGCCGTGCGCTGGGTCAGCCGCACGCCCGGGGTGGCGTGCCGGTCCGGTGCGTCGGTGCACCAGAGGTAGCCGGGGTGGTCGGGCCGGAAGGCGTCCATCGTCAGGAGCGCGTCGTGCCGGGGGTACGGGTCGGATCCTGAGGTGTTGACGTACCTCCCGTTGTTGAGGAGGTAGTAGCAGTAGTCCTCGCCGATCCGGTCCGCGGAGACGGTGGTGAACTGCTCGCGGGCGCCGTGGCCGTCGACCACCAGGTCCAGCGGGAGGCCGGGACTGGTGCTGGTCGGCACGCCGACCACCAGGTCCTGCGGATCGTCGTCCTGCCTCAGCAGCTCGTCCACGTCCAGCGCCTCGGTTCCGGGGTCCTGGAAGAACCACCGCTGGGAGGCGTCCGTGGAGTCGAAGTCGCGGAGCATCACCTCCTCGCCGTCGGGCCCGTCGACGGCGGCGAGCACCTGTGCGGTCTCCGCGTTCAGCACGATCCAGGTGCCGTCGCCCATGTCGATGACGCTCCAGATCTGCGTGAGCCCCTGGTCGCCCTCGGGCAGCAGCACCGCCGGTGTGTTCAGCAGGCCGAACTCCTGGGTCAGGTAGGTGCGGGTCATCCGGTGCAGGATGCGGTACTGGTCCCGGTGGTCGGCGGCCGGCTCCAGGACGAGGGTCGCCATGGCGCGGGTGTCGCGGTTGAGCGGCCGGGAGCCGAGCCTGCGGCCGCCGCTGCCCGTGCCGCTGCCGGGCTTGCTGGTCGGGTAGGGCGCGTTGGTGGTCCTGGCGGAGCGGGCGGTGCGGTCCCCCTTCGGCTTCGTCCTCGGCGTGGGTGCCGGCGTCGGCGTCGCCGGCGTTTCGCTCGCCGGGAGGGACAGCGTGAAGACGACGGGGAAGTGGTCCGAGGTGGTGACGGAGTCGACCCGTTCGGCGCCGAGGAAGCGCAGGTTCGGCTCCCCGAACCGGGCCGCGATGGCTCCGAAGTCGTAGTTCATCGGGGGCCGGTTGTCGTTCACCGGGAAGGTGTGATCCTGCACCCCCTCGATGTCCCACTGGGCGCGCATCCTCCGCCGGAACGCGGTGAGATCGGTGTTGAAGTCGCCGAAGACGGCGGTGGGCCGTCGGTCCGGTGTGACCACGCGGGTCCTGATGGTGTTGAGCAGGGTGGTGGCGTTCTGGCCGCCTCCGGTGTCCATGTGCACGGTGAAGTAGACCGATTCGCCGATCCGCACGCCGAGCGCCGGCCGGGAGTTGTTGGTCCCGGAGCCGGAGGGGACGACGAAGATCCGCCCCGTACCGGTGGGGTCACCGGGGTCGAAGGCCCGTTGCCGCGTCCAGATGGCCAGGTTGATCTGGCCGACACCCGTGGTGCTGGTGTCCGTCTGGAGCCAGTACAGGTAGCCGCTCACACCGGCCACGGTGTGCGGGTACTCGCGGACGGGGGGTGTGTCGATGACATCGCCCTGGGCGGTCCGCCGCTGGTACGAGGACTGCGGGATGGCGATGTGGGCGGCGTTGATCCCCAGCGGGAACGGCGGGGCGCCGGCCTCCTGGAGGAGGATCACGTCGGGCCGGTAGGTGTTGACCATGCCCCGCAGGCTCGACTGCCATTTGTCGGAATTGTTGTTCGAGCCGGTGATGCGCTGGCCGCGCATGTTCCAGGTGATCACCTTGCGGTCGCCGTCGGCCCGGGGGTCGAGTTCGCCGCCGGTGTACCGCAGGAACAGGGAGTGGCGCTTGCCCACGTCGAGCGGCACCACGCCCTGGCCCGTGTAGTCCAGCGTCTCGCGGCCGGTCCAGTCGGCGATGGCCTGCCCGCCCTGGCCGAGCGGCCGGAACAGGTCCGGTTCCTCGCTGTCGGAGCCGAACTGGAAGGCGGTGCCGGCCCGGCTGCCGTAGGGCCCGTACGGCTCGAACGGGCCGCCCGGGACGGTCTGTTTGAGCATCGTGTTGTTGTAGAAGACGTTCTGCGGGCCCGAGGAGCCGGACCACTTGCCCGCCTTGGGACCGGCCGCCCACCAGATCGGGTACCACGTCCCGTCGTCCATCTCGCCGCCCTCGCCGCCGCAGTTGGCCTGGCAGCTGCCGGAGCGGTGCTCGTACGGGATTCGCAGGGTGTTCTGCTCGAAGAGGTTGTTGTGCTCCCATCCGCCGTGCAGGTTGAGGTCGGAGTCGAGGTCGTTGCGGAAGGCGACGTTGCCGCCGGCCGACCACTGGAAGGTGAAGTGGCGCAGGTTGCGGCTGACGTTGTGGGCCCACAGCGAGTCCCAGACCCGGCTGCCGCGCAGGTAGCCGTTGCCGCCCTTGCCCTTGTTCCAGGCGCCGTCGAAGGTGTTGCGCTCGATCTGGAGGTTGCGGGCGTTCTCCGTGACGATCGGGTGCGAGCCGGTCATCTCGGCCTTCAGCCCGCGCGCCCAGCTGTTGGCGGCCCATTTGAAGACGATGCCGTGCATCGCGTACTCGGGCGCCAGGTTGCCGTAGTTGTGCACGGCCTGCCCGGGCGTCAGCTGGTAGGACTCCTGGCCGCCGATCCTGGGCAGGCCGTTCATGTCCTGGGTGAATGCGAAGTCCTCGAAGCCGACTCCTTCGACGGTCTTCAGCGGGGTGATCTTGCTGGCGTACGGGGTGCCGCTGCCGTTGATCGGCGGCGAGCCGTCCGACTCGGAGTTGACCGGCAGGTCCCACTCCAGCGAACGGTCCAGGGTGACCGTCTTGGCGGTGGCGTCGATGCGGACGACCTTGAACATCTGCTGGCGCATGTGGAGCGCCTCGATCATGCTCGGATCGGTGATGCCCTGCTGCGCGTAGAAGTTCCTGCTGTTGGCCGCGCCGACCCAGACGTAGCCGCCGGTGCGGAACTTCTTCATGTCGACCTTGGCGTCCAGCCGGACGACCGACGACCCCTGCCGGGCGGAGTAGCCCGGGTCGCCGTCCTGGGCGGCCAGCTTCAGGCCGGAGACCCAGTGCTGGTTGACGCTGCCTTCGAAGATGTCCTTGCGCATGGGGACGGTCGAGGCCGCCTCCCAGTCGTCCTGGTAGCGGGCCGCGACCTCGCGGGTCTGGACCCGGAACATGCCGCGCCCCGGCCACATCCAGCCGCCGGTGCCGACGTCGCTCCCGGTCCCGGCCACCATGCTGTCCTGGTCCCAGCGGCCGTTGACCACGGTGTCGTACCGGGTGCTGAGGTCGGGCCGGAAGACCAGCCGGGTGCCGCCCGGGCCCGAGCCCTTTCCGCGAAGGGTCAGGAAAGCGGCGTCCACGTAGACCTGACGGGACAGGTCGACCCGGCCGGCGGGCAGTTCGATGAGCGAGAGCCGGTTGAAGTCGGCCTTGGGGGAGCACTCGTTCCTGATGTCGTCGATCGCCCGCTGCAGCCCGGCGGTGTCGTCGGCCCCGTCGTCCGCGCGCACGCCGTAGGTGGCGGCGAGTCTCTGCGGGGAGATGCGGCAGGCGGCGTCCTCGGTGAGGGCGGACTCGCCGCGCGGCAGGTCCTGGCCGCCCCGGTAGCCGACGCGGGACCAGTCCGGCATGCCGATCGGCGGGGCGGCGCGGTTGGCGTAGCTCAGGTCCGGTTCCTCGGCGGCCGCGGTCGCGGCCCCGGACGCGGCCCCGGACGTCGCCGCCGGGGCGGGGACCGCCGGTGGGGCGGGCGCCGGGGCCGCGGTGGCGAGTTCCGGTGCCGCGAACGGGATCACCAGGGCGGCCAGGAGGGCCGCCGCTGGTCGGAGGTGTTTCACGTGGCCTCGCTTCCTGTGTCGTGTTGCCGTAGGAGCTGCCGCCCGTCCCGCCGGGCGCACCCGTGCCGGAGGTCGCGGCGTTCGCTCCCGAACGGGGAGACCGGTTGCGCACACGGTTTGTGACACCTCGACGGACTTCGGTCGCGAGGCGTCGCCGGTTGTCACAGACCGGACCGCACGCCGGTCTTCATGGGTGATCGGACGGCACGGCCCGCCACGGCGCCGTCGAGGACTCCGGTCGAGGCCCTTCGTGAGGAGAACACCCATGACCCAGGTCGACTTCGCCCGCCCCGGTGCCGCCGGGCTCGACGAACCGGTTCCGTCGCGCTACGCGTTGAAGGTCGGTGACATCGACGTGACGGTGATCAGCGACGGAGTGCTGCCGATCTCCCCCACGACGCTGGCCACGAACGCCCCCGCGGCCGATCTGAAGGCCTGGCTCGGGGACATGTACCTGCCGCTGGAGTCGATCAACTGGCCGCTGAACGTGGCCGTCGTCCGCAGCGGCGGCCGGACCGTCCTGGTCGACTCCGGCCTGGGAACCGAGTTCCCGGGCTTCCCGCGGGCCGGGCAGCTGGCCGCGCGGCTGGACGCCGCCGGGATCGACCCGGCGTCGGTGACCGACGTGGTGCTCACCCACCTGCACATGGACCACATCGGCGGGCTGCTCGTCGAGGGGCTGCGGGGTCGGCTGCGCACGGACCTGCGGGTCCACCTGGCCGCGGCCGAGGCCGAGTTCTGGTCGGCGCCCGACTTCTCCCGCACCGACATGCCCGCGCCGGTGCCGGACGTGCTCCGCCGGACCGCCGCACGGTTCCTGGACGTGTACCGCGGCCAGTTGCGGCCGTTCGAGAAGGAGTACGAGGTGGCGCCGGGCGTCGTGATCCGCCGCACCGGCGGTCACACCCCCGGCCACAGCGTCATCCGGCTGGAGTCCGGCGGCGACCGGCTGACGTTCGCGGGCGACGCCGTGTTCCAGTGCGGGTTCGACAAGCCCGACTGGCACAACGGCTTCGACCACGACCCGGAGGAGTCGGCCCGCATCAGGGTCCGCCTCCTGACGGAGATGGCGGCGACCGGCGAGCAGTTGGTGGCCACCCACCTGCCCTTCCCGTCCGTCTGCCACGTGGCGGACGCCGGCAGCGGCACCTTCCGTTTCGTGCCGGTGGTCTGGGACTACTGACCCGGACCACCGGACACCCCCGCCGTGCGCGGGAGGTCAGCCCGCCGACCTCCCGCGCACGGCGCGCCCGCGCACCCGTACCCCATCGAGTGGAGGACCCCTGTGGAGCGTCCCGTACCGGACCCGCACGCGCCGGAGCCGCACGCCCTGGACCCGCACGCGCCGGACCCGCACGCCCTGGACCTGAACGCGCCCGACCCGATCGTGCTCGACCCGATCGTGCTCGACCCGACCGGGCGTGCCCGTGAGGCCGAGACCGCCGAGCTGATCGCGCGCGGTCCCGCGACACCGGTCGACATCCTGGGCGTCCGGGCCTGGTCGGTGTCCGACCCGGTCCTGCTCGAGGACCTGCTCAAGGACCCCCGGGTCTCCAAGGACGGCCTGCTGCACTGGCCCGCGTTCGACGAGGCGGTCCGGACCTGGCCATTGGCCCTGTGGGTGAGCGTGCGCAACATGTTCAACGCGCACGGCGCCGACCACCGGCGGCTGCGCCGCCTGGTGGGCAACGCCTTCACGCCCCGCCAGGTCACCGCGATGACGGCGAGCATCGAGGAACTGACCGACACCCTGCTGGACGACCTGGCCGCGAGCGCCCACGGCGAGGTGGTGGACCTGCGCGACCGTTTCGCCCATCCACTGCCGATCCGCGTCATCTCCCAGCTGCTGGGCCTGCCGCACGAAGTGACCGAGGGCTTCCGGGACATGGTCGACAAGGTGTTCTCCACCACCCTGACCCCTGCGGAGTCGGCGGCCAACGGAGCGGCCTTCCAAACCATGCTGGAGGAGCTGATCGCGGCCAAGCGCCGTGCGCCGGGCGAGGACATGACCTCCCTGCTGATCGCCGCGCGCGACACCGAGTCCGACGGTGGCTCCGGCGCACTGAGCGAGGAGGAACTGCGCGACACCCTTCTGCTGATCATCACGGCCGGCTACGAGACCACCGTGAATCTGATCGACAACGGCATCACCGGCCTGCTCACCCATCCCGGCCAACTCGCCCTGGTGCGTGCGGGCCGGGCCGGCTGGGACGACGTGGTGGAGGAGGCGCTGCGCCGCGACGCCCCGCTCGCCCACCTGCCGCTGCGCTTCGCAGTGGAGGACATCGAGCTGCCCCACGGGGTGACGGTGCGCCGGGGCGAGCCGATCCTGGGCGGCTACGCGGCCGCTGGACGTCATCCGGCGCGTTACGGGGACACCGGAGCCGTGTTCGACGTCACCCGACCGGTCAAGGACCACCTCGCCTTCGGGCACGGCCCGCACTTCTGCCTCGGCGCGCCGCTGGCCCGCCTGGAGGGGCGTATCGCGTTGAGCCGGCTGTTCGCGCGGTTCCCCGGCCTCGCGTTCGCCCCGGACGCGCGGCTGGAGCCGGTCGCCTCGTTGATCTCCAACGGGCACCGCACCCTCCCGGTGCTCCTCGGCGAGCACGCTCCGGCCGCCTCCTGACGGGCCGCCTCCCGGCGGACCGTCCCCGGGCTCCCGCTCGCCCTGCACATGGGTCGAGCGGACGGCGGGCGGGCGTCCGCGAGGCTCCGGCACACAGGTTGCGACGTGGCGCCGTGTGACCGGGTCACGGTGCCATCGCCGGGCCCTGTCCGGGCGGACCACCAGGACGGGGCGCCGCAGCTTGTCTACGGGGAGGCGGAGGAGCAGACCGGCGAGGACGGCGCGGTCGGTGCCGGTGAACGTCGGCTTGCCGGCCGGGCGCTGCGGGACGAGTTGGTGCCGGAGCGCGAGGATCTCGATGTCCTTCTCCGCCCGCTGGACGGGCAGTGGAGGCCGAGACCGCTCACCGTCGTCGAAGGTCCGTGGGGACGGGGTCTTCGTCCGGTTCCGCCTCCGGTGCCGGGTCCGGCCGGTGTCTTGGCGTCAGGGCCAGGTACGCGAGTCCGCCCACCACCCCCGACAGGAGGAAGCTGCAGTCCACTCCGCCCGTCAGGGCGAGCAGTGGGCCTTGGTAGGAGGGCAGTGAGACGGCGAGCAGGCCGATCCCGGCCCCCAGTGCCCACGCCGCGGTGGCCTGGAGGTTCCATCCGGCCCGGTACCAGTACACGCCGCCGTGCGAGCGCCGGTTGAAGACCTGCAGAGCGTCGGCGTCGTACCGGCCGCGGCACCGCGCGAACCCGATCAGCGTGATCACCGCCCACGGGGTGCCGATCGCCGTGAGCAGCAGCACGAACGAGGTCATGGCTCCCTGCGCGTCCCAGGCGTAGTGGCCGACGAAGACGCAGGCCGTGGCGACCGCGGCGACGGCGTACGTGGCGCGGGCACGGGAGGCCCGCGGCAGGATCGCGTCCAGGTCGAGTCCCATGGAGTAGAGCATCAGTCCCGAATTGCCGACCGAGCCCGCGGAGGCCGCGAGGAGCAGCGGTACCAGGTACCAGGTGGGCGAGGTGGCGACGAGCGCGCCGGCGTAGTCGAGGGCGTCCTGCGCGGCGAAGGCCGTGAAGGTGCCGAACAGTTGCGGCACCAGCAGCCCCACGATCAGGCCGGCCCAGGTCGTGCGCAGGATCTTGCGCGGGGAGTGCCGGGCGGGCGAGATGTAGCGCGTGTAGTCGCCGAGCAGCGTGATGAAGGCGACGGGCCCGCTGAGTCCGCCGGCGAGGAAGGCGAGCAGCCAGGTCGGCCAGAAGGATCCGAGCAGGTAGCCGTCCGTGCCCGGCAGCGCGGTGGTCGTGAAGTGCGGCGCGTAGGCGGCGACGCCCAGGAGCAGCAGCGCGGTCATGCCGACGGAGAGGAGCCGGGACATGCGCAGCAGCATCCGGTAGCCGTACACGGCGGCGGCGGCGGTCGCGCCGGCCAGTACCGCGTACACGACGGCGTACACGGGCCCCGAGGTCGGCAGGCCGAACAGCCGGTGCAGGACGCCGGCCATCACGTCGCCGCCGATCCAGACGGTGAGCGCGGCGTAGCCGAGGCCGAGCAGGAGCCCGACGATCGAGCCGATCAGCCGTCCGCGCACGCCGAACTGCGCACCGGAGGAGGTCGACAGGTTGGTCGCCGTGCGCAGCGAGACCAGCGACAGCGGGGCCGTGAGCGTCGCGCCGAGCACCGTGCCCGCCGTGACCGCGGACACGGACTCCCACCAGTCCAGTCCGAAGGACGGCGGTAGCCAGCCGAAGACGATGACGCCGAGGGCGAGGTTGGATCCGAGCAGGATCGTGAACAGGTCGCGCGGGCCGCTGGTGCGTTCCTCGTCGGGGATGGTGTCTGCACCGCGTTGCTCTATCGGCATGTGGGGGCGCCTTTGACTCTTGCCGGCAGGGTGGGTTTGAACGATGCTCAATGTGAACTCATCGATTCAGTCGAGTCAATAGGCAGGGCTTGCGCATCTTGCGGGGAAAGTAGTTAGAGTGCCGCTCTAAACCAACGTGAACACGGAGGTGTGGTGGCGTGCGACTGACCCCCACGGAACGCGATCGGCTGCTGCTTTTCGGGGCCGCCGAGCTGGCGCGGGCGCGGAAGGCCCGCGGTCTGAGGCTGAACGTCCCCGAGGCGACGGCGCTGATCGCCGACACGGTCTGCGAGGCGGCTCGTGGCGGCGCCCGGCTCGCCGAGGCCATCGAACGGGCCCGCTCGGTGCTGGGCCCCGACGACGTCCTGCCGGGTGTGGCGGACGTCGTCAACGAGGTGCACGTCGAGGCGGTGTTCGACGACGGATCGCGCCTCGCGGTCGTCTCCGCGCCGTTCCGGGGCGCCGGCTCGCTCGGCGACGACGCCCCGGGCGCCGTCGTGCCGGGCCCCGATTCGCCCGCGCCCGAGCCGGAGCTGCGGCTGAGCGTGCGCAACACGGCCGCCGTGCCGGTGAGCGTCACCTCGCACTTCCACTTCTTCGAGGCCAACCCGCGGCTCGCCTTCGACCGCGCCGCCGCCTACGGCACCCGTCTCGCGGTCCCCGCCGGCTCCTCCGTGCGCTTCGACCCGGGCGCCACCGTCGACGTCGGGCTGGTGCCGATCGGCGGCGCCCGGATCGCGATCGGCTTCGCCGGCCTCGTGGACGGGCCGCTGGACGCACCCGGAGCCAGGGAAGAAGCCCTCCGCAGGGCCGCGGCCTGCGGCTACCTCGGAGTCGAAGGAGTTCAGGAATGAGCAGGCCCACCCAGCACAGCGACCACTGCGCCCCCGGCAGCCGGCACATCGACCCGCACGAGTACGCGGCCGTCTTCGGCCCGCGCGCCGGGGACCGGGTACGGCTCGGCGACTCCGGCCTGACCGTGCGCGTCGAGTCGGACTCCCAGAAGCCGGGCGACGAGTTCCTGGCCGGCTTCGGCAAGACCGCCCGGGACGGCCTGCACCTCAAGGCCGCCGCCGTCCGCGAGACCTGCGACGTCGTGATCAGCAACGTTCTCGTCATCGACGCGGTCCTGGGCATCCGCAAGGTGTCCATCGGCATCCGCGAGGGGCGGATCCACGCGATCGGCCGGGCCGGCAACCCCGACACCCTGGACGGCGTGGACGTGGTCGTCGGCACCGGTACGGCGATCGTCTCCGGTGAGGGCCTGATCGCCACCGCCGGGGCCGTGGACACCCACGTCCACCTGCTGTCGCCGCGGATCATGGAGGCCTCGCTCGCCTCCGGCGTCACCACGGTCATCGGCCAGGAGTTCGGCCCGGTCTGGGGCGTCGGCGTCAACTCGCCGTGGGCCCTGCGCCACGCGTTCAACGCCTTCGACGCCTGGCCGGTCAACATCGGCTTCCTCGGCCGCGGCTCCTCCTCCGACGAGGCCCCGCTGGTCGAGGCGCTGGCCGAGGGCGGCGCCTGCGGCTTCAAGGTGCACGAGGACATGGGTGCCCACACCCGCGCCCTGGACACCGCGCTGCGGGTCGCCGAGGAGTACGACGTCCAGGTCGCCCTGCACAGCGACGGCCTCAACGAGTGCCTCTCCGTCGAGGACACCCTCTCCGTACTCGACGGCCGGACGATCCACGCCTTCCACATCGAGGGCTGCGGCGGCGGCCACGTGCCGAACGTGCTCAAGATGGCGGGCGTGCCGAACGTCATCGGCTCCTCCACCAACCCGACGCTGCCCTTCGGCCGGGACGCGGTCGCCGAGCACTACGGCATGATCGTCTCCGTCCACGGCCTCAAGACCGACCTGCCCGGCGACGCCGCGATGGCCCGCGACCGCATCCGGGCCGGCACGATGGGCGCCGAGGACGTCCTGCACGACCTGGGGGCGATCGGCATCACCTCCTCCGACGCCCAGGGCATGGGCCGGGCCGGCGAGACCGTGCGCCGCACCTTCGCCATGGCCGCGAAGATGAAGGCCGAACTGGGCCCGATGGACGGCGACGGCGACTACGACGACAACGCCCGCGTGCTGCGCTACATCGCCAAGCTCACCATCAACCCCGCCATCGCCCACGGCCTCGCCCACGAGGTCGGCTCGATCGAGATCGGCAAGCTCGCCGACATCGTGCTGTGGCGTCCCCAGTTCTTCGGCGCGAAGCCGCAGCTCGTCCTCAAGTCCGGCTTCCCGGCCTACGGCGTCACCGGCGACCCGAACGCCGCCACCGACACCTGCGAGCCGCTCGTGCTCGGCCCGCAGTTCGGCGCCCACGGCGCCACCGCCGCCGACATCTCGGTCGCGTTCGTCTCCGCCGCCGCGGCAGCCCTCGACGCCGACCGGATGCCCACCCGCCGCCGCCGGGTCGCCGTCCGCGGCACCCGCGGCATCGGCCCGGGGAACCTGATCCTCAACTCCCGGGTGGGCGCCGTCGACGTCGACCGCGGCAGCGGACTCGTCACCCTCGACGGCGACCCGCTGCGCTCCGAGGCGGCCGACTCGGTCGTCCTCAACCGCCTCTACTTCCTCTGAACCGTCCGCCATGTCCACAGCGAAGGAATCCTCCGCCATGACCGCTGCCGCCGCCGGCTTCCGGATGCCCGCAGAGTGGGCTCCCCACGAGCGCACCTGGATGGCCTGGCCACGCCCCAACCTCACTTTCCCCACCGCCGAGGACCTGGCCGAGGGGCGCCGCGCCTGGGCGAACGTGGCCCGGGCGATCCGCCGCTTCGAACCGGTCACCGTCGTCTGCGCCCCCGGCCAGTGCGAGGAGGCGCGGGAACTGCTCGGCGAGGACATCGACATCGTCGAGCGCGACCTCGACGACGCGTGGATGCGCGACATCGGCCCCACCTTCCTCACCAACGGGCAGGGCGAACTCGCGGCCGTGCACTGGACGTTCAACGGCTGGGGCGAGAACCCCGAAAGCGCCGGCTGGGAGCACGACTCCACGATGGGCGCGCACGTGGCCGGCCTGGCCGGCGCCAGGACGTACGCCTCCCGGCTCGTCAACGAGGGCGGCGGCATCCACGTCGACGGGGAGGGCACCGTCCTGCTCACCGACACCGTGCAGCTCGGCCCCGAGCGCAACCCGGACTGGACGCGCGAGCAGGTCGAGGCGGAGATCCACGCCCAGCTCGGCACCACCAAGGCGATCTGGCTGCCTCGCGGCCTCACCGGCGACTACCCGCCCAACGGCTTCGGCACCCTCGGCCACATCGACATCGTGGCCGCCTTCGCCGCCCCCGGCACCGTCGTCGTGCACACCCAGCCCGATCCGGCCCACCCGGACCACGAGGTGTGCAAGGAGAACGTCGAGATCCTGAAGAACGCGACCGACGCGCGCGGACGCCGCCTGGAAGTCGTCGAGGTCCCCGCGCCGACCGTCCTGGAGGCCGACGGTCACTGGGTCGACTACTCCTACATCAACCACTACCTGTGCAACGGCGGCGTCGTGCTGTGCGCCTTCGGCGACGAGCGCGACGAGATCGCGGCGGGCGTCTTCCGCCGCCTGTTCCCCGAGCGGACCGTGGTGCTCGTGGATGCCCGTACGATCTTTGCCAGTGGGGGCGGCATCCACTGCATCACGCAGCAGCAGCCCGAGGTATGACCACGACCTGACCGAGGAGCAACGTCATGGCCGGTACGAACCGCGCGCGCAAGAACGCGCCGCCGCGCGAGGAAGTACTCGCCACGGCCATGGCGATGATCGCCGAGCGCGGCCTGGAGAAACTCACCATGGCCGCGCTCGGCCGCGAGGTCGGCATGAGCAGCGGCCACCTCCTCTACTACTTCCGCACCAAGGACGAGGTGCTGCTGGGCACCCTCGAATGGAGCGAGGCACGGCTCGGCGCCGAGCGCGGCAGGCTGCTCGCCGGGCGCGGCACGGCCCGCGAGCGCCTGGACGCCTACGTCGACCTGTACGTGCCGGCCGGCCACCGCGACCCGCACTGGGCCCTGTGGCACGAGGTCTGGAACCGTTCCTTCAACGCCGACGAGGCGGGCCGCGACCGGCAGGCCGTCATCGAGAGCGCCTGGCACCGCGACCTGGTCGCGCTGCTCGTCGAGGGCATGTCGCGCGGCGAGTTCCGTCGCGTGGAACCCGACCGCTTCGCGGTCCGCCTGCGGGCGCTGCTCGACGGCTTCAGCATCCACGTCGCGGTCGGCATGCGCGGCGCAGATCGCGCCCAGGTCCTCGCCCACGTACGGGAGTTCCTGGACGACACGCTCCGGCAACCGCAGGGAACCGGGACGGGACGAGAGCCGGGCCCGGCGTAGAGCACCACCCTTCCCGCGACGCCCGTCCAGTGAGCCCGGGCGGCAGGGAAGCCGCCCGCCGCAGGTTCCTCTCAGGCCGGCTGGCCGAGGCGGAAGACGTGGTGTTCGACGAAGAAGCTCTCCTCGGCCGGCTTCAGCACGAAGGTGTCGTGGAACGGCTGTGCGGGCTCGTCGGTGGTCCGGATCTGTCCGGCGACGACGATCAGGACGCCGCCGTCCCCCGTGGGCTGCGTGTCGGTCGAGGTGATGATGCGCTGGATCTTCTGGAAGCCGAGGTTCTCGATCCTCCGGACGATGCTCTGCCGGCCTGTGATCTGATCGCCTTCGATGGTGACCAGCGACTTGCCGTCCGAGTAGAAGTCGGCCAGGCCGGCACGGGCGGACTCGTCACCGTCGAAGGCGGCGTAGTACCGCTGGACGAACCCCGTGCCGATCTGTGCATGCTGCGGATTCAGGCTCATGACGGGAACCTAGCAGCGAGATCGCCCTTTCCCGCGGACCGTTCAGCGCGTCTGCCGGGATCCAGGTCACCGCCCAGGCCGACGACCACCGGGACACCCGCGCCCGCATCCCACGGCACTGCCACCGGCGCTGGCGGCGCGGCGGTTCCGGTGGGCGTCCGGGACGGCTGCCGGGGCGCGGAAGCCTCCGGCGGGAACGGCTTCTTGAATCCGGCCGTTGTCGTGCCCCGTGGAAGCCGGCAACAGGGATCTTTGTTCTGCGCTCGCGCCCCCGACATCGGATGGAGCGCACGGCTTTGCTCAGTGTCTGGTCCGGTGACAGAGGCGGCACGGTCGCTGCCTTGTCAGCGACCGTGCACCGTCGGACTCCTCAGGTGGTCCGGTTCCGACCCGTGCGGACTGGACAGCACCGTGTGTTCCGCCCGGAATCAGTGGTTGGGCATCGACCGTGAGTGGCTCTGCACCACCGCGGTCTGTCCTGCCTGCCCGGTGACCAGCTCCCGCAGTTTGGCGCGCGTCTCCGGATCCGTCGAGTACACGACGGTGCCGATCATTCCTCGCGTCAGCAGCACCTTGTAGGTGTTGCGGATCAGGCGGTCGATGTCGGCGTCGGTGGTGGACTTGCGGAAGACGGGGTCCTTGGAGGCCGTCCGGTCGGTGATCCAGCGGTCGGAGCGCCAGACGAGGTCCGGCCCGAGGATGACGCCGCTCCAGTCGTACTCGAAGCCCTGCGCGGTGTACACGCAGCCGACCTGGCCGAAGCCGGCCGGGTCGGTGGCCCACAGTGCGGCGGGTGGGGCGCCGGCGATCGAACGGTCGCCGTACACGTTCCACGGCCGGGCCCAGTCACCGATGTGCACGTCGAGGGGCAGCGGGTCCCCCGGAGCCACCTTCGTCGTCCACCTCCAGCAGTACCCGGCCGACATGCGAGCCCCGTAGCCCTCGGCGCGCCGGGCCTCGAGGAACGCCTCCAATTCCTGAGGGCTGTCGACCACCTCCAGGGCGACCTTGCCGTCGGGCTCCCAGCCGACCGGGCCGCCGGGCTCGAGGTTCAGCAGACACACCACCCAGTGCAGGTAGGCGTCACTGCCGCCGCAGCGGAACTGGCTGTCCAGCTCCACCACCCGGCACTCCAGGCCCTTCACCGCGGCGGCGGCCCGGATCTGGGCCACCGTGCCCATCTCGCCCGGCCGCACGACCTGGTGCTCGTCCAGCAGGAACACCGGCACCCGGGCGGCGTCGATCAGCTCCTCGATCTGGGCTTTCCCCGTGCGCTGGGCGGCCCGCGTGTAGCGGTTCGCCGACGTCTCCCGGATTCGGTGGGCTTCGTCGCAGATCAGCACGTCCAGACCATTGCGCTCGGCGGTCATGAAGCTGTTGAAGTACTTGAACAGCTCCTGCACCTCACGCTTCCGCGCCCCGGCGACCCGGCGCATCGTGGTGGTGAACGAACTGGACCCGGTCGCGTGCAGGGCCGTGACACCACGTCGGTACAGATCGCCCAGGAGGGACAGCGCGATCACGCTCTTCCCGGTACCCGGGCCGCCCGTGATGACGACCACCTCCTTGTGATCGGACCGCTGCGCCCGGCGAACCGCGCGCAGCACCAGTTCGTAGGCGACCCGCTGCTCGTCCAGCAGGACGAACTGCTCGCGCTCGCGGACCTCGTCGGCGGCGACCGTCATCAGCTGCTTGGACGGGGCCACCTTGCCCGCGAGCAACTGGTCCGCGGCTTCGGCGCCGGAGACCGGCTTCAGCTTCGAGCGGAGGTACTGGACGAACTCCCCGCGGCGCTCGGCGGTGAAGAGTCGGCCGCGGTCGTCCTGCGGCACCTCGTAGAGGCCTTGGACGCCGAACTCCGTCGCGTTGTGGAGGAAGGCCACGCCGGACAGCCGCTCGGGATGGGCGGCGAGCGCGCCGTTGAAGGAGATCAGATAGTCGCAGTAGCCGCGGACCTGCTCGATCGGGTTCAGCACCGGCCGGGTGTACGCGTCGACCCGGCAGAGCAGCGGCTCGCCGTCCTCCGGAAGCGCGCTGGTCCACTGCTTGAGCTCGACCACCACGTACGACGGCTCGCCCGTGCCTGGGTGGACGCCGGCGAGTATGACGTCGGCTCGCTTGCTGTTCAGCGGCAGCGAGTACTCGAGGAGTACCTCCACCATGCCGAGTCCGGCGTCCAGCAGCGCGTTGGTCAGAACCGGGATGCTCCGCTCCCAGGAGCGCACCTCGGACGGGCTCGGCTTGTGGCCGTGCTTGTGGACGAACTGGTCGATGAGACGCACGAACAGTGATCCGGCCAGGCTCTCGGCGGCGACCGCGGACGCGGAGTCGCGGAACAGCAAGACATGCTCCCAGGCAGCACGAAGTGACTCGTGCGGGTGGGGGCATGTCCCGGAAGGGAAGCCCGGCGGGCCGCGCTGATGACTGGGCCAACCTATAACGGAGCGCCTAAGCGGGTGTCCGAACCCTTGGGCTTCCAGTGGCGCGTGACGGATCCCGGTGTCCTGTTCGACCAGCGACCGGATCCTCTCCCGCGAGGTGGGGTCCGCCACGTAGGCGGGCAGTGGGGAGACGGGCGAGCCAGTCGGCATTCGCGGCGATGAGCTGCCGTGACGGCTTGATCAGGTGGAGGCGGACGTTCTCCCGGACCAGAACGATCGGGCCATCGAGAGCTGGAGCCGGGTGCGAACGAATAGGTCCCGGAGATCCGAGCTGGGCCCCGGGCACCCAGGAAGCCCCCTCGGCTGGCCTCCGATCTCTCCGAGCCGGCGGCAGACCCGGTGCCACCGCTGGACGGCAAGCCGACCGCCTGCCGGGAGGTTGTGCACGGGTGGACCTTCGCCCGGGTCGATCTCTTGACGGGTTCGCCGTCGATGAGCATTGTGTACCGACGGCCGCTTCTGCATCTAGGATCTGCGTACTGCTTGCGGCCCGACAGGCTTCCCGCTGAGGACATGCCCCCAACCCGCACGAATCACTCGTGGTCTGGTCTGGGGGAGTCCCTTCGTGCCCATGCTCCTGCTGAAGTTGTCGGCGCAGGATCTGCTCACTCTGAACTCGCGTCGCCGGATGGTGCCGCATCTTGCCGAACGGTGGCGAAAGTTCCGGGAGCACGAGGCTTCGGAGACGGAGCGGTTCGCGTGGGCGGAGAGTCTGATTTGTCTGGCGAACGATTTGGTCGCCGCTGGTCGCGGCAATGTGCAGATGGTCGTCGAGTGCGCCGCGACTGCCGACGAGGACATCAGGGGGAGCAGTCCCAGACTCGTGGACGTCGTCCTGGTGGGCCGCCATCCGCGCGAGAACCGGCCGTCCGTCCAGCTGGTGGAGCTGAAGCGTTGGTCGACCGTGACCAGGGTCGAGCGGGCCATTGCGGACCAGATCTACGTGGCGGGCCTGGCGAAGCCCAAGAAGCACCCTGCGCTGCAACTGCGTGAGTACTACCATGCGTTCACCAGTAGCCGGGGCCCCTTCGGCACGGTCGACATCGAGTGCGGCGGCTTTGCCTACCTGCACAACGCCACCGAGGACTCGGTCCGTCCGCTGATCGACGTGGACGCACCGACGGGTGCCTATGCGCGGGTGTACACCGGTGATCGTCGCCGCCAGTTGCTGACCGACCTGCAGGGACACTTCGCCGCCGACGGCGGCGGCATCGAGGCCGAGCTGCTGCTGCAGGGCATCGGTGTACGCAACGCATCGCTGCTTGACGCGATGATGTTGTCCCGGGGCACGGACACGGTCTTCACCCTGCGCGGGCGGCAGAAGGAGGTGGCTGATCAGATCCTGGAGACGGCTTCCAAGGTACTGCCCTCCCCGAAGCAGTCCGCGCTGGTTCCGGACGAGCAACGAGTAGTTTTCCTGGTGACCGGTGGCGCAGGCACCGGCAAGAGCGCTATCGGCCTGCAGATCAAGGCGGAGCTGGAGGCCGCCGGCCGGAACGTCAACTACGCCAGCGGGAGCAGGGCCTTCAACGCGGCGATGCAGGAGCACGTCGGTGTCGGTGACCGGGAGTTCAAGGAGACCTTCACCTACTTCTTCGATTACGTCACGACGCCCGAGCCGCTGCTCGATGTTCTGATCTGCGATGAGGCGCACCGACTCCGTGACCGCTCCGAGAACCGGTTCTGGCCGCCGGAGAAGCAGGGAACTCAGCCGCAGGTGGACGAACTCCTCGATGCGTCCCGGCTGACGGTGTTCTTCCTCGACGAAGGCCAGGTCGTTCGTCCGAAGGAGGTCGGTACGGTCGACCTGATCCAGCAGGCGGCTGATCGGCGCGGAGCCAAGGTGGTGCGGTACGGCCTCCGGGAGCAGTTCCGATGCGGTGGCAGTGATGCCTACGTTCGCTGGGTGCACGCGCTGCTTGGTATGTCGGACGACGAACCTGAGCACTGGACGCCGGACGGCTTGATGCATGTCGAGGTGGTGGACACGCCGGACGCGCTCAAGGACATCATCCTCGGCGAGGAGAACGCCGGGGCATCCGCGCGTATGGTTGCCGGCTACTGCTGGCCTTGGACCGAGCCTCTGGGCCGGGAGAAGCGATTGGAGCGGGATGTCAGGATAGGTGACTGGCAGGAGCCGTGGAACGCGAAGAGCGACAGCTTCTGCGCGGACGGCGTCCCGCCCGGTGTCAGGTGGTCGATGCACAAGAACGGCATCGGCCAGATCGGCTGTGTGTACACCGCGCAAGGCCTCGAGTGGGACTGGTGCGGAGTGATCATGGGCGATGACATGGTGCGCCGGGACGGCCAGTGGGTGTTCCGCCGAGGCAAGGAGACGGAGAAGTCGGCGCAAGGTGTAAGACGGGTGAGAGTTCCCGGATCGCTTGATCCGAAGGTCAGTGCGAGCAGTGTCGGTGACGAGGAGTTCGCCCGCCTGATTCGGCACGCCTACCACGTGCTGTTGACCCGGGCCAGCCGGGCGACGGTGCTCTATTCCACGGACGAGGAGACCCGGGTCTTCCTCAAAGGCCTTGTCGGGGAGACCGAGATCCACGGATTGCGGCCGACTCGGGAGAGTTTGCCATGGCATCACGACCGTCCGAAGCGGGGACGGAAGAGGCCCAAGAACGACCTTCGGTTGTTCTGACAGAAGGTGTGGAACGGTGGAAGTGGCGGGCTCGCCGGGCCCGCCACTGACCTGCGTCAGAAGAGCAGGTGCGCCATCGAGGTCAGCGCCGCCACCAGCATGTTGGAGGCGACTCCGACGGCGATGTCGGTGAGGATCCTGCGGATCCGTCCACGACGCGCAGGCTTGTACTCGATCGAGGTCATGCGGCCATCTCCAGGTGGTGATATCGGAATGGCAGGGGGCGCCCCACCGGGCAACCACGCTCACGTCAGGTGGTGACTACCTGACGGGCACAACCATTCGTCAATCGCCGCCTGTTGAGGGCGCATGGAACCTAGGCCTCGTACCCTCCGGGAAGGTGCGCAGCACGGCGAGCATACCGCCTGGGCGGATCGGCGGCGGGGGTCAGGGAACGGCGCTTCTCCCGGGTCGCGTGCAGCGAGGGCGCCCGATCCGGCCCTGGGGACGCCATCGGTCCCAGAGCCCGTCCCACTCGAAGGTGCCGTCACAGCGCGCTTCCAGTAGATCGAGCTTGCCGGCGTTCGCAGCGGCGTTCCTCGACTTCGGTGCCCGGAACGTCGGCACGCCGTTGGAGATCTTTCGATGGCTTTGGCCGCGAGCGCTACGACGGAGTCGGGGAGGGGCCGGAGCGGAGAGCACTGGGGGAGTGCCGGAGACCACGCGTCCTTCACCACTGTCTCTGTGTGTCTTTCGGTGAACGAACAGCGCGGGCTGTCTACCGTCTGACGTGCAGCGATGGCCACGGCCGGGCGACTCGGGGTCAAGGGGTCGCACAGCTGGGGGGCCGGCTGGGTGTTCGTGGTGGGGGTGGTGTCAGGCGTCCTGGGGGCTGGGCAGGGGGCGGGGTGTGGTGGGCTCGGGGAGTTGGCGGGACGTCAGGGTGGCGGCGAGGGTGAGGAGGAGGGTCCCGGCCAGTGGGAGTGTCCAGGAGGGGGCGATGGAGAGGGTGGCTCCGCCGATGCCGCCGCCGAGGGCGACGCCCAGGTAGGAGGAGGCGCTGCTGACGGAGACGGCGATGGTGGGCGCGGCCGGTGCCCGGTCCATGACGCGCTGGACCTGGGCGCCCGGCACGATCCAGTAGAGGACGCCCCAGGCGGCGGTCGCCGCCAGGAAGACCACGGTGGCCGGGCCCTCGGCGACCCGGGCGACGAGGGCGGCCAGCGCCAGTGCGGCGAATGCCGCGACGACGCCCAGCACACCGGTGAGGTACGCCCGGTCCGGGCCGCGGCGTTCGCTGAGCCGGCCGCCCGTCGCCGTGCCGACGGAGGCGGCCACGCCCCAGGCGAACAGCACCCAGCCGACCCCCGCCGCGCTGAGGCCCGTCACCTCGCGGGCGAACACGGCGAGGTAGGTGTAGACGGTGAAGCTGCCGGCCACCGCGCAGGCGTTGGCCAGGACGGCGAGCAGCACGGCCGGCTCGGCGGCGACCCGCAGCCGGGCCGCCATCGTGATCGGCGGCGGTGACGGCGTGGCCGGCAGTGTCAGGGCGAGCCCGACGATCCCCAGGCCCGCGAGCCCGGTGATCAGTCCCAGCGTGGTGCGCCAGCTGCCCAGGGCGCCGATCACGGTACCGATCGGCACTCCCAGCGCGGTGGCCACCGACAGGCCCCCCATGACCAGGGCCAGCGCGCGGCTGCGGTGGCGCTCGCCGGTCATGGCCGTCGCCGCGGCCACCGCGGTGTTCATGAACACCGCGGCGGCGGCGCCCGCGAGCACCCGGGCCACGAGCAGCGTCGGGTAGTCGGGCGCGAGCGCGCCGAGCAGATTGGCGAGGAGGAAGGCCCCGAGGGAGCCGTAGAGCATGATCCGCCGGCCGACGTTCGCGGTCAGTGTCATCAGCACCGGCGCGCTGACGGCGTAGCTGAGGGCGAAGACGGTGACCAACTGGCCCGCGACCGGGACGGAGACGTGGAAGTCGTCCGCGATCGACCGCAGGATGCCGGTGGTGACGTACCCGTCCGTGCCGATGGCGAAGGCGCCGAGGGCGAGGACCAGGACGGCCGAGCGGTGGGGCATGCGTTCCTTCTGCTGCGGGTGTCGCCGGTTCACCGGGCGCCGCCGCCTTCCACGAGGCCCGCGTCGGCCAGGCAGCCGGTCATCGACTCCGTGGTGACGAGCAGGGCGCGCGAGCGCAGCGGGTCGGCCTCGAAGCGGTCGGCGAAGACGGCGGCGGCCAGGGCGCGGCCGGTGAGGCCGGCCGGGCCCGCGTCCGCCACGGCGGCCAGCAGGGCCGGGAGCCGCTGTTCGGTCAGGGCCACGTCGTCGCCGGTGCCGAGTTCCCAGAAGCCGTCGGGCAGGTCCAGTGCCCGGCCGCGGTAGAGCCGCACGGCGGCGTCCACCGCCGCGCCCCGCGCGCCGGGGACGGCGGTGAGCACGTCGTCGAGCGTGCGGGTGCCGGAGAGGTCCGTGAAGGTGACCCGGCCCGTGCCGCCGGAGCGGCTGATCATCCCGCAGGCGAAGTAGTGCGGCTGCTCGTAGCGGCGCATGTGGGCGTCGACGGTCTCCAGGATCTCGGCGGGCCGCAGTTCCGGGTTGTGCCGCTGGGCGTGCAGCGCCGTCAGGGCGGCCCGCACCTCCGGGACCGTGCGGCCGTCGGCGACGACGCAGACGTCGTGCCCGGCCTCCTTGGCGAAGGCCTCGACCTCGGGCAGCAGCAGCGGGCCGGAGGCGTCGCCGAGGCTCTGGAACCGGGTGATCAGCAGCCCGTCGCGGGGGTCGAGCAGACCGGCGGCGCGGCGCAGCAGCCGTCGGTTGAGGTCCAGGCCGTCGGGCCCTCCGTTGCCGGCCGCGGAGTACCGCAGGGAGGGCGGCACAGGCACGTAGGGGAGGTTGGCCACCACGCAGTTGAGCGGGTCGCCGGGGCCGTGGTGCTGGAAGAAGTCGCCTAGCCGGGTGCGGACGCGGTCACCGAGGCCGTTGAGGGCGGCCGTCAGGGCGGTGGCGTCCAGGCAGTCCTGCTGGAGGTCGGCGCCGGTGACCTCGGTGCAGCTCAGGGCGAGGGCGCAGGTGGTGATGCCGGACCCGCAGCCCACGTCCAGGGCACGTCCGGTGGGGCGGGCCCGCAGGATGGTGTCGACGAACCGCAGCGAGTCCTCGCCGATGTAGACGTTGCCGGTGCCCGGTCGCCCGGCCCGGTCGCGGGCGGCGAGCAGGCCGCGGAAGGCGGTGACCTCCCAGCGTCCCGGCCCGCCGGTGGCGTCGGCGAGACCGAGCGCCGTGAGGCGTTCGGCGAGGGCGGCGTCGAGGCCGCGAGCGGGCCGCCGACCGTGGTGGAGCAGGTTCCACAGCGCGGTGCCGGTGTCCTCGGACGGAGCGGCGGCGGCCTCGGGGGGCGAGGGGTCCCAGGGTTCCCAGGGCAGCCCCGAGCGGCGGCGGGCGTGCTCCACCCGGTCGGCGAAGGCGGTGCGGCGCAGCAGGCCGGTGAGGGGGCCGGGGTCGGGTGCGGTCATGCGGCGGTGACGTCCTCCTGCTCGCGGGTGGCCCGGTGGGCGGCCGCCGCCGCCACGAACGCCTCGAACACGGGCCGGGAGGGCCCGACTTCGGGGTGGCCCTGGATACCGAGGGCGAAGCGGTGACCGGTCAGGCTGATCGTCTCGACCACGGCGTCGGCACTCCAGCCGGTGGCGACGACGCCGGCGCCGAGGGTGTCGATGGCCTGGTGGTGGAAGCAGGGGAGGTCGCTCTCGGCGCCGAGGAGCGAGCCCGGCAGGGCGTCGGTGCGCAGGGTGATCCGGCTGGGGGCGAAGACCGGTTCGGCGGGCATGTGGTCGTCGTTGCCGACCGCGTCGGGCAGGTGGGGCAGCAGGGTGCCGCCGCGCAGCACGTTCATCAGCTGCATGCCCCGGCACACGCCGAGGACCGCCCGGTCGTCCGCCAGGGCCAGGCGCAGCAGGGCGCTCTCCCAGATGTCGCGCTCCGGCGCCGGCTTGCCGGCGTGCGGGCCGGGCGCGGCCCGGTAGAGGGCGGGGTCGATGTCGGCGCCGCCGACGAGCACCAGCCCGTCGAGGCCGGCCATGACGGCGGCGGCCTCGGGCTCGGCGCCGGAGGGCGGTAGCAGGACGGGGACACCGCCGGCGGCGGTCACCGCGGCGACGAAGTCGGTCGGGACCAGGGAGGCGTGGCGGTGCCACCCGCGCCAGGAGGCGTCCTCCTGGTAGGTGGTGATGCCCACCACCGGCTTGTCGCCGGCCTCCGCCGTCACCGCGCCGCGTCCAGGACCCAGGCGGAGCCGTGCTGGGTGAACCCGATGTGCGGGTAGTACTCGGTGGCCGCCGGCGCCGACAGCAGGACGATCTTCGCCCGGGGCGCGGCCTCCTGGACCCGGCGGATGAGGTCCACGCCGATGCCGCGCCGCTGGTGGGCCCGGTCGACCGCGATGTCGCTGAGGTAGGTGACGTAGGAGCCGTCGGTCAGGCAGCGCGCGATGCCGACCAGCCGGTCGTCGGTGCGGGCCACGACGATCAGGTTGGCGTTGCGGACCATCGCGGTGAACCGCTCGGTGTCCTCCACCGGGCGTCGCTCGCCCAGGCCGGAGGAGCGGTACAGTTCGGCGACCTCGGCCACGTCGAGGTCGGCCGCGTCGATGACTTCACACTTCCACATGGAGCAGTTCCTCCAGTCGTTGCCGCATGACGTGCCGGGAGCGCAGGAAGCGGGCCGGGTCGTACAGGTCGTCGCCGGTGACGATGCCACGGTCGCGCAGGGTCTCGCGCAGGTGCCGGCCGGTCTCCCAGGTCTCGGTGGCCGCGTCCTGCACCGTGCGGTACGCCTTCTCCCGTTCGGAGCCGGTGGACATCAGGTGCAGCATCACGGTCGAGCTGTGGATCAGGCCGTCGGTCTGTTCGAGGTTGGCACGCATCCGGTCGGGGAAGACGCGCAGCCCCTCGATGAGTTCGGCGGCGCCGGTGACCTGGTAGTGCGCCGCGATGAGGCTGTCGGGCAGGACGACGCGCTCGACGGAGGAGTGGGCCAGGTCCCGCTCGTGCCACAGCGCGACGTCCTCCAGGGCGGCGCCGAGGCCGGCCCGCAGCAGCCGGGCCAGGCCGCACAGCCGTTCGCTGGTGGTGGGGTTGCGCTTGTGCGGCATGGCGCTGGAGCCCTGGTACGCGCTGGAGCGCGGCTCCTCCACCTCACGGACCTCGGTCCGCTGCAGCAGCCGCATCTCCAGGCCGATCTGTTCGACCACCGCGCCCAGCAGGGCCACGGCGCCGAGCAGTTCCGCGTGCCGGTCGCGCGCCACGACCTGGGTGGGCACCGGCTCGACGCCCAGCCCGAGGGCCTCGCACACATAGGCCTCGACGAACGGGTCCACACTGCCGTAGGTGCCCACCGGACCGGAGACGGTGCCGACGGCCACCGCGGTGCGGGCGGCCCGCAGGCGTTCGAGGGAGCGGTGGACGCCGAAGGCGAAGCCGGCCAGCTTCTGCCCGAAGGTGGTGGGCTCGGCGTGGATGCCGTGGGTGCGTGCCACGCAGACGGTGTCCCAGTGCTCGACGGCCCGCGTGGTGAGGGCCCGCAGCAGCCGCCCGGTCGCGGCCAGCAGGAGGTCGCAGGAGGCGGCGAGGGTGTGGCCCAGCGCGGTGTCGACCAGGTCGTAGCTGGTCATGCCGAAGTGGACCCGGCGTGCCGCGTCGTCGGGGATCGAGGCGGTGTACGCGGCGAGGAAGGCGAGGACCTCGTGATCGCGGGTGCGTTCCTGCTCGCGCACCTCCTCGGGGGTGGGCACCCGGCCGGCCCGCACCGCGGCGAGTTCGGCCTCGGACACCGTGCCCAGCCGTGCCTGCGCCTCGCAGGCGAGCACTTCGACGCGGACCCACGAGGCGTACTTCGCCTCGTCGGTCCAGAGCCGGGCCATCTCCGGGAGCGAGTAGCGCGGGATCACCCGGGCCTCCGGGCCAGGACGGCGCACGTGCGGTTGTTGGCCCGGATCGGTCCCCTGGCGAGCTCGGCGGTGAGCGCCGCGACGCCCGACTCGAACTCCTCGTCCGGGATGAGGTGGAGGGAGGAGAAGGCCTTCTCGCGGTACTTGGTGGCGTCGGTGAGCTCGTAGGTGCTCTCGAAGACCCGGCTGCCGCCGTCGGTGAAACCGGCGGCCCGCGCTTCGGCCCGCAGGACGTCGATCGCGTGGTGGCGGCCGAGTTCGACCTCGACGGTGGAGGGGAAGTACCGCGCCACGGGGACGCGGGAGCGGATGATCTCCTCCGAGTCCGTCGCGGTGCACAGCACGCCGCCCGGCTTGAGCGCGCGCAGCGCGCCCTCGAAGTAGCGGCGGGGCTCGCGGACGTAGTGGATCACGTCGACCGAGAAGACCAGGTCGAGGGAGGCCTCGGGCAGGTCGAGGAGGGCCATCTCCTCGGCGCGTCCGGTGCGCAGTTCGAGCTCGGCCTCGTGGGTCGCCGCGGCCTTGAGCATCTCCGGGTAGGGGTCGACGCCCAGCGCGCGGGCGCCGGTCAGCCGCTGGAGCGCGGCGAGGTGGTTGGCGGTGCCGCAGCCCATCTCCAGGACCGTCGAGTCACCGCCCAGGCCGGCGAATTCCGCCAGGAACTCCACCAGCCCCGGGTAGGGGCGGCGGTGCCGGGCGTACTCGGTGGCCAGCCGGTCGTAGTCCAACTCGGTCACGAGGACTCCTTGGCGGTGTACCGCTGGTGGACGGTGCGGGCCTGCCACAGGTACCAGACGCTGTAGGCGTACGTCGCCGCCCAGGCCTGGGGGGTGCGCAGGGTGTTCTCGTACTTCAGCCAGCCGGCCAGCGAGCAGGCCGCGCCGATGTACAGGCGGCAGCGCACGACGGGCGCCGGCTCGCCGCCGGGGGCGGTCCGGACCAGCCGGTGCTCGATCGCCCGCAGCCGGTCGGAGAACCGCAGGGGCAGCCGCAGGGCGCTGACGTCGTGCGGCCGGGCGGGGTCGAAGGCGTCGCCGAAGAGGGCCTCCGGCTTGCCCTCCCGGGCGGCGTGCAGGATGGCGGGCATCGGCAGCAGTCCGTGCAGCAGCGTGGCGAGGTCGAAGACCGGGTCGCCGTAGCCGATGTCGGGGCGTTGCCGCTGCTCCCAGACGGTGCGCGGGTCGATGAAGACCGGGCCGCCCCCGGAGCGGCGGAGCATGTTGGTCGGGTAGATGTCGCCGTGCACCTGGCTGCCGGTGCGCGGGAGCAGGGCGGGGGCGTGCTCGTGGAGCCACGCGGTCGCCGCCGTGTAGCCGGGGATGCGGGTGCCGTCCGGCAGGGTCAGTTCGGCGGCCAGGTGCTCGTCGAGGTCGAGGCCGAGGCCGAGGCCGCGCTCGTGGTCGCGGGCGTGGTCGCGCTCGCGCTCGCGCTCGTGGCCGCGGGCGCGGTCGCCGAAGCAGCGGCGGAAGGTGGAGCGGAAGGCGGGCTGCTCGCGCAGGGCGTCGAAGCGCTCGCGGTAGAGGTAGTCGGCGCTGGTGGGGCGCTGTTCGCCGGCGGTGAGCCGGTACCAGCCCGCCAGTTGGTCGAGGTAGGGGGCGAGGATGTCGGCCGCGTCGGGTGCGAGTTCGGTGCGGGCCTCGTCCTCGAAGAGACGCTTCTCCAGGTCGGCGGCCTCGACGGCCTCCATGAGGCTGGTGCCCTGCCGGCCCTGGATCTGCACGCCGCGCAGCCGGGGGAAGAGCGCGTCCCGGCCGATGCGGGCCAGGTCGTCGTTGGTGCGCGAGGTGAAGCCGGTCTCGGAACGGATCATTCCCGACTCGCCGGTCTTGGCGACGAGTTGGCTCCCGTCTCCGGCGTCGAACTGGACCACGCCGACGGAGTCGGAGCCCGGCCGGTGGAAGCGGGTGACGGTGGGGGTCGGGCGGGTGGCGGCGGCCCAGGCGCGCAGCCTGGCGGCGGCGACCGCGGAGGCGATCACCTCGGCCTCGTCGGTCCTCCCGTCGGACTCCAGGCACCAGCCGTGCAGTTCTCCGCCGAGGAGGAACGTGCGGCGTGCCGGCCGTCCGGCGGGAGGGCCGGCGCCGGGGGGCGGCGCGTCGGCCGGGAGGGCGGACACGCTGACGCCGAACGGTTCCAGTCGCTCGGTCAGCGCGGGCACCAGGCCGGTGCAGCCGGATGACTCCACGACGATGACGGAGGGGGCCACGGTATCCGGCAGGAGACCCTGGCCGTCGAGAACGGAATAAAGGTTCGCCAGCTCGGCCGCAGTGGCGGGCCGCGCTAACTCGGTGAGTAATTCGCCCACGTCCGAATATTCCTTACCCGTGAAATTGTCCGGCCGGCGGCCGGTCGGGATCTCTGCAGCCCTTCCCTTGCCCAGGGGTCGGGAAACCACTCGGCCGTGTGACCCTGGTCACTACGGGGCCCTCTGGTTTGCCTGTCGTTCACGGTGCTAGCATCCAAGTTTAATGGAATTTGAAGTTGCAGCGACCTCGGTGCCGTTTTCACGGCGCCGAACAGGGGTGGGTGATTTCAATTCGATCCGACGGTTTTCCTCATTTACTTGAATCGACGGCCGGGCGGGCCAGGCGGTGCGGCACCACGAAGCAGTCCCTGCATGTCGCCCTCACGTTGGACGGACGTCTCCCCGAGGATGTCGGACGCGCCGCCCTCACCGCCGCCGACCTGCAACTCGTCCAGGAGATAACCACCCGGGAATTACCCATCGACCCGGGCGCGACCGGCCCTGACCTGCTGATCCTCGACCGGACCGGCCGCATGCTCTTCTTATGGGACGCGTCCCGCGCCCCGGCCGGCTCCCATGTCGTGGGTTCGCTCGTGACCGACCCGGAAACGCGGGCGGAATTACGTCGCCGATATCTGGACCGGGAAGCCGCGGAAGAGGCGGACCGCGCCGAACTCCGCACGTACCTGATGGGCCGTCCTCCCGAGCGGAACCGGGCGGACCTGGCGCGCCTCGGTCATGTATTACTGCACATGGCACCGGTCCAGGTCTACGTGGGCGACCGGTTGTTCTCCAACCTCGGCAGTTCCGGGAACCTCCCCGGAAAATCGATCGCACCCACGGCTTCCGAGAACATTCTCGCCCGGCTCGCCGCCCTTCCGGCGGGGGAGTGGTCGAAAGAGGAAGCCGCATTTGTCGCACTTTCGACCGTCCTGCTGAGCAGCGGCACCCAGGCCCGGCTCGAGGAAGCCAACGGCACCCACCTCACCTCCGCCGGCGTCGCGGCCCTGCTGACCGGACACATCCGCGGATACGGCGCCGAGCCGCCCGACGTCGAGGGCGTCCCCCCCGTCACCGGGCTCGAAGCCCTCGCCCGCCGCTGCGCCGCCGAACGACGCGCCCGCCTCGGCGACGGAACCGTCTTCTACCGGCTCATCCACGGGGCCAACCTCAACAAGACGGAGCACCTGCTGCGCCCGGCACTCGGCTACGCCGACGTACCCCTCCCGCTGCGCGCCCTCCTGGAACGCGAGGCGGGCATCGGCGCGGACACCACGACCATCGGGGAGACGGCGCCGGCCTTCGAGGCGCTGAGCGACACGCTCCACGCCGCTCCCGCCCCCGAACGCTTCAGCAGCGCCTACGAGGCCCTGCTCAGCCGCTTCATGGCGACCCTCGCCGAGGCGACCGCGTCGGACGTCGCCATGGGCCGCGGGCCCCGCTCCTTCGCGCCCCTGGAACCCGGCGGCACCGGCGAGGACGATCCGCTCGCACTCCGGAGCAACGACTTCTTCTGCTGCGTCGCACCCAGCGCCGCCTTCGCCGAGTCCTTCGGCGAGGACCGCGCCGCGCTGGTGAAGACCCTGAGCGCCTACAGCGCCCGCATGCGCTTCAACAGCTGGCACTACCTCCCGCACACCCTGGGCATCACCGACCGCGTGCCCGGGCGCGACGACTGGTTCTTCGCCCCCACCATGCCCGACCTCACGCACCACTCCGACCAGCACCACACCGGCCACGTCGCCTTCCACGTGCGCTACGCCATCCGCGTCCCGCTCGGCATCGACCACGCCGGCCGCCACCTGCCCGGACTGTACGACCTGCGCCTGATGCGCGGCGCCGGTGAGCGGTACACCACGGACGACCTGCGGGCGGCCGTCGCCTCCGGCCGGGTCCTCGCCGTCCTGCACCAGGCGATGAGCCGGCACCGGGTGACCGTCCGCGACTTCGGGAACGAATGGTTCCGTGCCCGCTATGGATGACGCACTCCGCCGGCTCGACAGCGCCGGACTGCGCCGGCTGTACGCGGCCCGGCAGCTGTCCCCGGTCGAGTACACCGAGGACACCCTGCGGCTGATCGACGCACTCGGCCCGGTGCTGGGCGCCTTCGTCACCGTGGCCGCCGACCGGGCGCTGGCACAGGCGGCCCGCGCCGAGGAACGCGTCCTCCGCCTCGGCGAGGCGGCCTGGGACGGCCGGCCGCTGCTCGGCGTACCGCTGAGCGTCAAGGACCTGACCGCGACCGAGGGCATCCGCACCACGCGCGGCTCCTTGGCCCTGCGCGACGCCGTGCCCGTCCGGGACGCGCCCGCCGTGGCCCGGCTGCGCCGGGCCGGCGCGATCGTCCTGGGCAAGACCACCACGTCCGAAGGCGGTTGGAGCGCCGGAACCGTCAACCGCCTCGGACCGCCGGCGGCGAACCCCTGGGACCTCTCCCGCAGCGCCGGCGGATCCAGCGGCGGCGCTGCGGCCGCGGTGGCCGCCGGCCTGGGCATCGCGGCGACCGGCACCGACGGCGCCGGGTCGATCCGCATCCCCGCCGCCTTCTGCGGCGTGGTCGGCTTCAAACCCAGCCATGGCCGCGTCCCCTACGTGCCGTACTGTCCCGACCGGCTGGCGCACCTGGGACCGCTCACCCGTACGGTCGCCGACGCGGAGCTGCTGCTGCGCGTGATGGCGGGGCCCGACCCGGACGACCCGGACTCGCTGCTCCCGCCGCCCGTCCCGCCCGCCGCCGACGGGCCGCTGCGCATCGCCTGGATCGAGGGGCTGCGCGCACCGGGCCCCTCCGTACCGGCGGACCCTCAGCGGGCGGCGGTCGAACGACTCGCGGCGGCCGGCCACCACGTGGAGACGATTGCGCCGCCGTTCGACGACGCCTATCCGGCGCTGGTCACCCTGCTGGCCGCCGCCGAGGCGGCCGCGTCCCCCGTCGAGGACGACGGGTCGGCCGACCCGGCGCGGCTGGCGGTCGTCCGGCACGGCAGAACGCTGACCGCCGTCCAGCTGGTGCACGCCGAGGCCGAGCGGGCCGAGCTGGCCCGGAGGCTGGCGTCCTGCCTGCAACGGTTCGACGTGCTGGCCGTGCCCACCGTGCCGGTGCCGCCGTTCGCCGTGGACGCCTGGCATCCCGACGAGCCCGCCTACGAGGACCCCCTGGCGTGGCTGTCCTGGGCCCCCGCCGCCTTCCCCTTCAACCTGGCGGGCCTGCCGGCCGTCTCCGTCCCGGCCGGCTTCGGCCCCGACGGACTGCCGGTGGGCCTCCAGCTCGCCGCGGCCCGGCACCACGACGCACTGGTGCTGCGCGTCGCGGCGGAAGTCGAACGTGCGAACCCCCGGCGCGACGCACACCCTGGAAAGGACCGGCACCTGACGTGACCGACACCCCCCGCCCGGCGGGCCACCGCGCCTCCGGCGTCGACCGCGCCGACCGCGCCTACCGCGCCTACCGCGACGTGAGCACCGGCAGCCGGGACTTCATCGCGCGCCACGGCCTGTGGGACGACCACCGGCGCGAGGCGGCCGCCGAACTCGAGGCGTCCCTGGAGCCGTTGGACTTCGTACGGCTGGTGTTCGCCGACCCGCACGGCCTGCCGCGCTCCAAGACGCTGACGGCCGACGCGTTCCGCACGGTGCTGCGCAACGGCATGGACCACAGCCCGGGGCCGTTCGTCTTCGACACCGGCCACGCCACGGCCGTCGACTTCACCGCTCCCGGGGGCGGCATCGGGCTCGACGAGCTGCTCGGCGCGGGCGACTTCGTCCTGGTGCCCGATCCGCTGACCTTCCGGGAGCTGCCGTACACGGGGCCGCGCACCGGCTGGGTGGTCGGCGACGAGTACCTGCGCTCCGGCGCCCCCCACCCGCTGTCCAGCCGGGGGCTGCTGCGCCGGCTCTGCGCCGGGCTGCGGGAGAAGGAACTGGACTACGTCGTGGGTCTGGAGGTCGAGTGGTACCTGACCCGGCTCGTGGACCGGCCCTACGCCGGCCGGCCCGGCGGCTTCGGGGTGCAGGGCCGGCCACCGGTCGTCCAACCGGTCAACGGCGGTTACCAGTTCAACCTGGAGGGGCTGACCGACGCGCTGGAGCCGGTGCTCGCTCCGCTGACCCGGGCCCTGACGGACATGGGCCTGCCCCTGCGGTCGGTCGAGCACGAATCCGGGCCCGGGCAGCTGGAGTTCACCTTCGCGCCGCAGAGCGCGCTGGACGCCGCGGACACCATGCTGCTGTTCCGCGCCACGGCCAAGCAGGTCTGCGCCCGGCTGGGCCACCACGCCTCGTTCATGGCGCTCCCCGGTCTTCCCGGTTTCGACGCGAGCGGCTGGCACCTGCACCAGTCCCTGGCCCGCGCCGCCACGCGCGAGAACCTGTTCACCTCGCCCGACGGCGAGCGCGCCCTGTCCGAGACCGGTGAACGCTTCCTGGCCGGGCTGCTCGCGCACGCGGCCGACGCGGCCCTGCTGTGCGTGCCGACCGTCAACGGCTACCGCCGCATGGGCGACCGGTTCTCCCTCGCACCCACCCGCGCCGCCTGGTCGGTCGAGAACCGCGGCGCGTTCCTGCGGGTCCTGGGCGCCTACGGCGATCCGGCGGCCCACATCGAGAACCGCATGGGCGAGCCCTGCGCCAACCCCTATCTGTACCTGGCGGGGCAGCTCGCGGCCGGGCTGGACGGCATCGAGCGCAAGCTCGTCCCGGGAGGCCCGGCCGCCGACCCGCACGACAGGGCGCTGCCCCCGCTGCCGCGCGACCTGCGGGAAGCGCTCGACGCCCTGGCCGCCAGCGACTTCTACCGCGAGGTGCTCGGCGATCCGCTGACGGAGTGTCTGCTCCGTTTGAAGGAGAGCGAGTTGCGGCGGTACACGGCGTGGCAGGCTGGTGCCGCGGCGGACGACGCACATCACATCGAATGGGAGCACCGTGAGTACTTCGCGACGTACTGAGACCTACCGCACCCGCGTGGTCCGCACGGTCGAGGACCTGGCCCCGGAGACCGACGGACTCGCCGCCGCCGCGGGCGCCTCCGAGTTCTACTACGGCCACGAGTTCCTGCGCGCCTACGAGCGCGAGCCCATCCAGCCGGTGCACGCCGTGCACTACATCGAGGTGCTGGACGAGGACGACCGGGTCATCGCGCTGACGCCCTGCTACGTGCAGGGCGACCCGCTGCGGGCCCTGGGGATGGCCCCCGACGAGAAGGCGCTGCTCAGCCACGTCTGGCACTGCAGCGACACCCGGCTGGCCAGCACCCGCACCGACCCCGTCGTCGCGACGGCGATCGTGACGCGCATGCGGGAGATCGCCGCTTCGGCCGGCCTCGCCCGCTGCGGCTTCATCAACGTGGCCACCGGTTCGCCCACCGCGCTCGCACTGGAGGCCGCCGGGCTGACCGGGACCGATCTGGACACCCGCTACACCGTCGACCTGGCCGCCGCGGGGGATTGGCAGGGCTACCTGTCCACGCTGAGCTACAACGCCCGTCGCGAGTACGCCCGGCAGCTGCGCCGCGCCGACGACTGCGGCGTGAAGATCACCGAGCGGGTGCCGGACGGCGAGGAGGACCCGCAGAGCCTGCAGATCTTCGAGGTGCTGATGGCCAACGTCGGGTCGGCGGGCTACTACAGCAAGGAACGCATCGCGGCCTTCCTGCGCTACACCCGCAAGGGCGCCCGCATCATCGAGGTGACGATGGACGGCGAGATCATCGCCAAGGCGGTGGTCTTCCTGGAGGCGAAGAAGATCCACGCGTGGGCGGGCGGGTACGACCGCAACGCCGACGCGGCGAACGGGCGCCCCTTCAGCTCCTACTACGTGCTGATGTCGGCCATCATCAAGCTCGGCCTGCGGGCCGGCGTGCCCACCCTGGAGGGCGGCCGCCGCAACGGCGCCTTCAAGGTCCGCTACGGGATGCGCCCCCAGCCGCTCCAGGCCTTCATGACCGACGTGTGACCGGGGGCGGCGACGCCTTCCCCGACGGCCGCGGTCGTCGCGGCGCGCCTGCCCGGCCCGCCGCGACCGCGACCACCTCGAACGGAGCCGCCGCGCGGGCCACGGCCTGTCCGGCGGACCTCGCCGGCTCCCTGCGCGCCGCGGCCGTCGTCCGGCACCGGGACCCGCCCGCCTCGACGCCCCCTCGGGCCTCGGGCGTCCTCGCCGGCACCGGCTCCGCCACACTCACCACGGCGGCGATCGGCGGCGCCCTGCTGATCCTCGGCGGCCCCACCGTCGCCCTCGGCCGCCGTCGGCGCTGCCACGGCTGACCGGGAAGCCCCCGAAGGGCGGCGGGTCGAATCGGTCGATATCGGTTCGGATTTCCGGATTGGGGGCATCCGTTCTTGGCCTTTTCTTCGCCGTGGCGTGAGGCCCGGTACATGTCAAGGACGGTGATTTCCGGTAATCAAGGGAAAGGGATTCGGGGAATACGGCTCTGGTATTCTGATGGGCAGTCAGACGGATCACTGCGGCACATGATTGCAATCATCCACAGAGAAGAGTCGACCTTGAAGAAGTCCGTCATCATCACCGGTGCGTCCTCGGGACTCGGACTGGCCACGACGCGTGAACTCGCTGCGGGGGGAAGCCATGTGATCATGGCTTGCCGGAGTGTGCCGAAGGGGGAAGCGGCCGCGGCGGAGATCCGTGCGGCGATTCCCGGGGCGAGTCTGGAGGTGGTGGAACTCGATCTTTCGTCGCTCGCGTCGGTGCGGGCCGGGGCCCGGGAAATCCTCGCGAACTCCGACCGGCCGCCGGTGCACGTGCTGATCTGCAATGCCGGAATCCAGGTGGTGAACGGAGTCCAGCGATCGAGCGACGGCTATGAACTGACGTTTGCCACGAATCATCTCGGGCATTTCCTGCTGACCCAGCTGCTGATCGACCACATCGTCGAGCCGGGCCGGGTGATTCTGGTCTCCAGTGAGGTGCACCAGGGGCCCTGGAAGTCGATGGGATTCCCGGCCCCGCGCTGGGAGGACCCGCAGGACATGGTCGACCCCGACCGTTCGGTGCTGGGCACCTCGGCGAAGTCGGGCCGGATCCGTTACGCGACCTCCAAGCTGGCGAACCTGTACAACACCTATGAGCTGGCCCGGCGGATCGCGCCGCGCCGGATCACGGTGAACGCCTTCGATCCCGGGCTGATGCCCGGCACCTCGCTGGACCGCGACTGGCCGCCGGCCATCCAGCGGATCTACGCCCAGCTGACTCCGCTGCTGGTCATGACGCTGCCGGGGGCCCGGTCGGTCGAGCAGTCCTCCGGTGACCTGGCCTGGCTGGCCACCTCGCCGGAGGTGGCCGAGGCCACCGGTACCTACTTCTCCGGGCGGCGGCCGCGGGCCAGCTCCAAGGAGTCCCACGACCGCACCCGGGCCGCCGATCTCTGGGCGGCCTCCGAGCAGTTGGTCGCCGCGCACGGCTGAGCCGGGCGCCACGACGGGGGTCGTTTCCCGAGCCGGCC